>CAZPAN010000001.1:0-27762 GCA_964584585.1 uncultured Coriobacteriaceae bacterium
AGACGGCATCGAGGAGAGCTGGAAGGAAGAGAGCTCGGCGACCTTGAAGGCCCCCTCAGGCATCTCCCCTATCGCCTCTATGCAGGGAAGCCCGATGTTGCCGCATGCGAGCGCATGGACCCCGCTGGATTTCAGGATGTGCTCCACGAGAGTGGTCGTCGTGGTCTTTCCGTTGGTGCCGGTTATCCCGATCCACCTCTGGGGCGAGATCCGAAAGGCCAGCTCCGGCTCGCTCCAGACCTTGCCGGAGGCGGCAGCGGCGGCACTCCTGTAGAAGCCGGAGGACTGCGGGATGCCCGGACTCACCAGTGCAAGATCGTGTTTTCCCACGACCTCTTCGGTATCGAAGACCACGGTGGCGCCCATCTCCGCGAGATCGGCGGCGACGGATTCGGATGCGGGCGTCCTCGCGCCCCCGTAGACGGTCAGCGAGCGAACGACCACCCCGTCTTCGGCGTTGCCGCCCATATGCCGAGCGCAAAACGTCGCCGCAGCCGAACCGCTTTTGCCCAGTCCCGCGACGACCACGTCCCCGAGATCCATGCAGACCATCCTAGAACCCTATCGAGAAGTACCAGGCGAACCCTATGCAGGCCAGTATCCCGGAGACAATCCACAGACGCGTGACCACCTGGGGCTCCGACCAGCCCTTCTTCTCCAGGTGATGATGGAAGGGCGCCATCAAAAATATCCTCTTGCCGGAGCGTTTGTACCAGAGCACCTGGAGGATCACCGAGAGCGCCTCGGCAACGAACAGCCCGCCGATCAGAAGGCCCACGACCTCGGAGTTGGTCATCACGGCCACCGCCGCGAGCGCCGCCCCGAAGGCGAGGGAACCCGTGTCTCCCATGAAGATCGAGGCGGGCCAGGTGTTGAACCAGAGAAAGCCGATGCATCCTCCGGCGATCGAGCCGCAGAAGAGCGCCATGGCGAGGTTGTCGGCATGGTAGGAGATGGCGGCCATCGCAATCATCGCCATCATCACGCACCCTGCGGCCAGCCCGTCGAGGCCGTCGGTGAGGTTGACGGCGTTGGACATGCCGGCCATCAGCAAGGTGACGAATATTACGTACAGCCAGGGTATCTGGAAGAATCCGTCGCCCATCGGGATGTAGATGCTGAGAACTCCGAGGTCTATCGAGACCAGCGGCGGGATGTCGACCCTCGGGTACACCCCGCAGAAGTTGACGGCCACGAGGCAGAAGATCACGGATATGAGGATCTGCCCGATGAGCTTGCCGGAGGGGCTGAGTCCCAGCGAGCGATGCTTGAAGACCTTGGTGATGTCGTCAACGAACCCTAAAAGCCCGGTGCCGATCGTGACCGCCATCACGACGGCGAGCTGCAACCCTTCTATGTTCCTGGAGGTCATCGAGACCAACAGGCACGAGATCGTCAGTGCGATCAGGATTATCACGCCGCCCATCGTCGGGGTGCCGGCCTTGGCGAAATGCTCCTCGGGACCCTCCGCCCTTATCTGCTGTCCTATCCCCCTGTGCTTGAGCAGCTTGATCCACAAGGGCATCACGACGATGCTGATCGCCATCGAGAGCGCTATGGACAAAAACAGCTGGAACGTGGGATACTCGGCGAATCCGAACATCAATCGACCAAGCCTTTCACGATCCTCTCGAATCCCATGAAACGGGATGCCTTGACCAAGACGGTGTCCCCCTCCTCCAAAATGGCGCGAAGCGCTCCGATGGCATCATCGACATCATCGCATTCTATGGCCTTGCCCTCGGCGAGGCCCCGATCCATCGCGCCGGCGGAGATCGACTTGGAGAGCGTCCCGACCGTGACGAGGAGGTCAACCCCGCGCTCGACGACCATCTCCCCCACCTCGCGGTGCAGCTCCTCGGAACGTTCGCCCAACTCCCCCATGTCCCCCAGGACAGCAACTCGTCGTCCCGGCGTCTTCATCATCTGGAGAACCGTCAGCGCGGCGGACATGGAGTCGGGGCTGGCGTTGTAGGTGTCGTCGATGACATTGTACCCAGCGGAAGCGAGCGTCACCTGCTGACGCATCTTCTGCCCGCCGATGCCGGCAAGAGCGTTGCAGATGCGCTCGATCGGAATGTCGAGGGCATATCCAACAGAGGCTGCGGCGAGGGCGTTCATCACGTTGTGCATCCCCCTCAGCGGGATCGTCACGCGTCCTACCCTGCCATCTGGGAACTCGATCGAAAACGTCGGCAGGCAGGTATCGCAGAACTCCACGTCGAAGCCCCTTACGGCACATCCATCCGAGATCCCGAACGTGAGCGTCCGGATCCCCCGCGCGTCGGCGCCGGAGATCTCGCGCAGAAACGGGGTCATCGGATCGTCTCCTCCAAGCACCGCTACGCCGTGTCCATCGGGAAGGGAGGCGATGAGCTCGGCCTTCGCACGGGCGATGTTCTCACGAGAGCCCAGCAGCTCCTCGTGAGCAGTCCCGATGTTGGTGACGACGCCGATATGGGGGCGAGCAAAAGCGCAGAGCGACTCGATCTGCCCCATCCCCCTCATACCCATCTCCACGACGAGCGTCTCGGTCTCGCGCTCGGCCGCGAGAACGGTCGCGGGCACTCCAAGCTCGTTGTTCTGGTTGGCGAGCGTGGAGACGCACGAGAACCGAGATCCCAGGACCTGGGCGATCATATCCTTGGTGGTGGTCTTGCCGTTGGAGCCGGTGACGCCGACGACCGTGGCCGAGAGCTCCTCTCGCCACCTGGACGCCAGACGCGTCATGGCCTCGATGTGATCGTCGACACGCACGATCGCGGCACCCGAGGCTAAGGCGGCGGCCATGGCCTCGGGCGTAACCTCGGAGGTAGCGATGGCGAGCGCCGCGCCGGACTCCATCGCCTGGACGATGTAGTCGTTCCCGTCGACCCTCTCGCCGGGTATCGCGAGGAAGGCGCAGCCGGGACAGGCCATCCTGGAGTCCCATGTGACAGAAGTCATCTCGAAGCCGGGGTCGGCCGGAGGAACCACGAGGCTGCCGCGCAGAGCCGAGATCGCCTCGGAGACGGAAAGACGCATCAGCTCCCCCTCTCGTCGATGAGCGCGGCGAGCACCTTGGAGGCCTCGACCCTGTCGTCGAACGGGAGAACGTCGCTTCCCACGATCTGATAGTCCTCGTGCCCCTTGCCGGCTATAAGCACGGAGTCGCCCGGGGCGGCCATACAGATGGCCGACTCGATGGCGGCCCGCCTGTCTGGCACCACCTCGTAGCGCCCCTCCCCCTCGGTCATGCCGGGGAGGATGTCGGAGATGATCGCATCGGGATTCTCGGTCCTGGGGTTGTCGCTCGTGACGACCATGTGGTCGGCGGAGCAGGCGGCCCTGCCCATCAGGGGCCTCTTGGTGGCGTCCCTATCGCCGCCGCAGCCGAAGACTATTATCAGCTTGCCTGGCGTTATCGGGCGTATCGCGCCGATCGCCTTCTCGATGGAGTCGGGTGTGTGAGCGTAGTCGACGAAGACGGAGAACCCGAGCGCATCGTGGACCCCCTTGGCGTCGAGACCGCCCGCCGTGGCCCTCTCCAGCCGGCCCGGCGCATGCGGGGCGGTGGCGAGCGCGGAGCAGATCTCATCAAGACGGTAGCCCAGTTGCAGGCAGATGGCGATGGATAGCAGCATGTTCTCGATGTTGAACTCCCCGATGAGCGGGTAGTCGATCCTTGCGGTCCGACCGCAGGCGACGATCTCCACTTCGGTGTGCGTGGGCATGCACTCCCACGAGACGGCCCGCACCTCGGCATCGGGGTCGAAGCCGCAGGTCACGACCCGCATCCCCTTCTCCTTGGCTCGAAGCGCGAGAGTCGAGCCATGCTCGTCGTCGATGCAGATCGCAGCGCGCTCCGAGTAGGCGGGGTCGAAGAGGGCCGCCTTGGCCTCGAAGTAGGCTTCCATCGTCTTATGGTAGTCGAGATGGTCCTGGGTGAGGTTGGAGAAGGC
Organism: uncultured Coriobacteriaceae bacterium; assembly: GCA_964584585.1. GTDB lineage: Bacteria > Actinomycetota > Coriobacteriia > Coriobacteriales > CADBOM01 > CAZPAN01. The sequence goes on from CAZPAN010000001.1 coordinate 3,942, forward strand.
GACCACCGCGAAGCGGGTGCCGAGCACCCTGCTCAGATCGATCGCGTGACTGGAGACCTCCATCGTCACCTCCTCGCAGCCGGCATCGCGCATCCGGGCGAGAAGACGCTGCAGGTCGATCGACTCGGGGGTGGTGTGGTCGGCGTGGATCCGCTCCTCGCCGATCCTGGTCTCTACGGTTCCGATCAGGCCGGTCCTGCGGCCCAAGGACCTGGAGACCCAGTCCACCAGATAGGTGGTCGTGGTCTTTCCGTTGGTGCCCGTGACCCCCACCACGTCCATGAAGGCGGAGGGAGTCCCGTGGAATCTGGCCGCGCCGAGCGCCATCGCGCTGCGGGTGTCGGCCACTACGAACTGCGGCACATCGAGATCGAGCCTCCTGGAGACGATCAGCGCGGCACATCCCCTCTCCACAGCCATCGGCGCGTAATCGTGCCCGTCTGCGGAGAACCCCTCTATGCAGAAGAAAGCGTCTTTGGGCGAGACCGCGTCGGAGCGCGATGCGATCCCGGAGACATCGACGTCTCCACAGGTCGCCTCGAACTCGACGTCCTCGAGAATCTTGCTCATCAGCACTTCGGCTCACCCCAATCCTCGGCACGATCCGACGAGTCCGCGCCGTCTTCCACGCGAGCGAAGCCACAAGCCCGCACCGATCCACAACGTGGCGAGAGCAGGTCGGAGTCCGACGGTCGCCCCTCAGTAGCTGGTGATCGCATAGAGATTGGCGGCCACCTCCATGATCTCCGCGAAAGCCGACGTGGCGCAGGACGTCGCGGGATCGTCGAAGGCCACCACGCATGCCAGCTTGCTGCTGCTGTTGGCCAGAAATCCAGCGAAGTCTATGATGTACGAACTGTTGGAGTACGTGCCTTCAGAGGTGAGCTTCTGGGAGGTCCCGGTCTTGCCGGCGACATCGTACCCGTCGATCGCGGCTGCGGTTCCGGTCCCCCCGGTGACGACCCCGCACAGCATCTCCTCGAGCGCATCGCATGTCCCGGCGGAGATGAGCTGGGCGCTCTCATACTCCACCGTCTCATCGGTCCCCGGATACCCTATCAGGAAGTGGGGCTGAACGTACTCCCCGTCATTGGCGACCGTCGCGTAGAACGAGGCCATCTGCATCGAGGTCACCGTGATTCCCTGCCCGAACGATATGTTCGACTCCTTGTCACTGGTCCAGCTCTCGTAGGAGGAGAGTATTCCGCTCAGCTCCCCTGGGTAGTCCACCCCCGTGTTCTGACCGAATCCCAGCTCCACGAGCGCGTTGTAGAAATCCTCCGACTCCAGGCGCTGCTCCAGTAATGTGACTCCGATGTTGGAGGACTCCGCGATGATGTCGGCCAGATTCATCGTGAGCGTGCCGTGCTCATGGGAGTCGGTGATGGTGACTCCATTGGCCACCTGCAGAGAGCCGGGCACTTGTATGTATTCGTCTAACGAGACCACGCCGCTCTCTATCAGTATCGCGGCGGTGACCGATTTGAATATCGATCCGGGCTCGTAGGTTCCGGAGACGGTCTTGAGCGTCGATGCCCCCTCCTCGGCTTCCGAGACGTTGTTCAGGTCGTAGAGTGGGAGAGAGGCGGTGGCGTAGATCTCTCCGGTTGCGCCGTCGATTATCGTGATCTCGCCGCCTTCGGCGCCGGATTGCTCCGCGTACTTGACAAGGATCTCCTCGGCATTCTGCTGGAGGGTTATGTCTATCGAGATCATGATGTCCTGGCCGTCGACCGCAGGCTCGTCCTCCTGGACTCCACCCGGTATCGGGATGCCGCCCCTGCCGTACTCCACCACCCTGTAGCCGTCGGTGCCGCCGAGGATGTCGTCGTATTGCAGCTCCAGTCCCGACAGACCCTCGCCGTCGGTTCCGACGTACCCTATCACCTGTCCCGCTATCTGCCCGTACGGGTAGACGCGCTTCACGTCTTCGAGATAGTAGATGCCATCGAGTGCGTTGAGGCCGGTCGTCTCGGTCTCGGTCCCCAGCTCATCCTCTATCTCGTAGTAACGCTCCTGAAGAGCCTCGGCCACGGAGATGTCGGCCTTGCGGATCACGTAGGAGAAGGTCCCCTCCTTGGAGAGCGCCTCGATGTAGGTGGAGGCGTCTTCCCCGGTTATCGCCGCGATCTCGGCGGCCGTGGCCTCGGGATCCGTTATCTCCTCGGGATTGGCGTAGATCGTCGTGGCTTCGACGCTGGTCGCGAGGATGTTGCCGTTGCGATCGTATATCGTCCCGCGCATCGCGTAGATGACTTCGTAGGTGGTCCGTCTGGTCTCCGACTGCGAGCTGTACTCTTCGGCGTAGACCACCTGGAGGAAGAAGAGCCTGATGAACAGGACGAGGGCAACGACGAAAAGCGCCATCAGCAGCCAGACGTCTCTAGAGGAACGCCCGAGCGTAGCCTCGCTGTCGAAGAAGCCGGTGCCGTCGACGAGGCTGAACCTGCTTCCGCCACCTGATCCGGAGCCGTTGCCTCCGCCCCTGCCAGACCTGGATCGTCTGCTCGAACGCCTGCGTTCGGAGGAAGCGGCCTCGGAGCGCGGCGAGCGCCTGGGGCCGGATCCAGGACGCGAGTCGGCGCGAGAGTCCGGATGCGAGTCGGATCTCGAGTCGGGGCGCGGTTCCGTTTGCAAATCGACGCGAATGTCGGAACGTGAATCGGATCGGGATTCGCCACGCGAGTCGGATCTCGAGTCGGGGCGCGGTTCCGTTTGCAAATCGACGCGAATGTCGGAACGTGAATCGGATCGGGATTCGCCACGCGAGTCGGATCTCGAGTCGGGGCGCGGATCGCGTTCAGATCCGTTCTTGAACGCGAATGGCCTGCGGAACCCTGTCTTCCGAGGCCGTCTCGTGCCTTCTGTTTCCGATGACATGTCCTTGGGTGTCTCCTCCATGATGTGAACCGGATGCAGCGGCTACTCCGCTGCACTCCCTCCCGATTGCATATCAGCCGCGATCACCGCTTCGGCCTCCATCGTCAGGATATTGACGTAGACGTTTTCGAGAAGCGAGGGAACGTAGTCAGGCGTGAGGTCCACCTCCACCGGCGTGGCCTCAGAGGCGACCATGCCCAGCTTCTCGGACGCGTAGGTCATGACGCTGGACGTGCTGGAGGCGGCGTAGTACTGGGCGTCGAGGGAGGAACCCTCGGTGCGGGCGGCCTCTATCGACGATTCCACCTCGCTCATCTGGGTGAGCACATCCACCGAGGCGCTGATAAACCATACGCGCGTAAATCCCACGACGGCCAGCAGCGCCACCAAGGCGATGACGAGCTTGAACAGCGCCATCGCCCTGGAATACCGCTCGGCATCGACCCTGCGGTCCTGTCCAGGATGCACCTCGATCCTGGGCCTTGGCCGAGGCATCTCCTCATAGCGGCGCTTCGGTTGATATGCCCTTGCCGTATTTGCCATATGCAACACGTCCTTGCTACGTTGATGCTGCGTTTAAACTACGTCTGTGGTTCGTATGATGCTTCGTTTAAATATCGTTACGGCAACGCTCGCGCATCGCCGTCGGACGCCAATCTGATCGACCGAGCCTCAGAGCCTTTCCGCGATCCTCAGCTTCGCGCTGCGTGATCTCGGATTGCGCTCCCTCTCCTCCTCGGTCGGAACTATCGGCTTTCTCGTCAGGATCTTCAGATGGGCCTTGCCGCCACATGCGCAGACCGGAAGATCCGGCGGGCACGTGCAGCCCCTGGCCATCTCGGAGAACCTCTCCTTGACGATCCTGTCCTCCAGCGAGTGGTAGGCGATCACCGCGATCCTGCCTCCCGGGGCCAGCCACCTGATGCCCGCCTCGAGCGCGCTTGATAATCCATCGAGCTCGTGGTTGACCGCGATCCTGAGAGCCTGGAAGGTTCTCTTGGCGGGATGACCGCCGCCTTTTCGGGCCGAAACGGGTATCGCCGCCTTGATCACGTCCACGAGCTGGAGCGTGGTCTCGATCGGCTCGGCCTCGCGTCGTTTCACGATGAACGACGCGATCCTCGAAGCCCACCTCTCCTCACCGAACTCGCGGATGATCCGGGCGAGATCTGTTTCATTTGAATCTGCGATGATCTCTGCTGCGGTTGTGGTACGTTTGCCCGGATCTCTCCGCATATCCAACGGAGAGTTCTCCTTGTAGGAGAAACCCCTCTCGGGAAAGTCGATCTGAGGTGAGCTCAGCCCGAGGTCCATCAGGATCGAATCCGCCTGCGGAACCTGCGCCTCGCACAGGATCGCATCGAGGTTGGCGAAGTCTCCTTGCATAGGACGGAAGTCCATGTTCGGGAAACTCGACCGGATCCTCGCGGATGCGGCCTCGATGGCCATCGGGTCCTCGTCGACTCCGATGAGCGTTCCGCCATCGGATATCCTCTCGGCCGCCAGCAGCGAGTGCCCACCGCCCCCGAGGGTGCAGTCGACGAAGATCGAGCCCGGTTTCGGATTTAGGCCTTCGATAACCTCTCCGACCATCACCGGAGTATGCCGATATTCGGTTGTCAAGTCTCCTGCCATGTCGGAAGGCCCCGGATCATCCGATGTCGCCGGAATGATCTGCCCAGATGTCGTCCGGATCGAAGTCGCTCATGTAATCGTCGAAGCGACCCTTGTCCCACAGGCACACATGATCCTCGTCTCCGAAGATGAAGACCTGCTTGCCAAGACCCGCATGCTCGCGTAGCTGGGAAGGGATCATGATCCTTCCCGCGCTGTCGACATCGCTGCGCGCGGCCTTCGAGTTGATGAACATCCTCGTCTTCACATGCCTCTTGTTGACGGACTTGTAACCGCCGTCTGACTCGAACAGCGACTCCTTCCAGCTGTCGAAGTCGTCGGGAGCGAAGATGTTCAACGACCTGTTGGGACCAGGCGCGATGACGATATTGTCCGGAAGCTCCTTGCGGAACTTGGCCGGAAGCGAGACGCGGCCCTTGGCATCCATGGTGTGCTCGAACTCACCATAGAAACCCTTCACGCGCGCTCACCTCCGATCCGCCTCCGCTCCGAGACCTAGACAGACGCTCGGTCCTTCCTGCACATGAGATTCTATCCCGCGATATCCCACAATTCAATCAGACATGACACCCGATGCATCGTTTGAGCCTGTCGAATGCATGTTCGATATATAGAATGCATGTTCTATACATCGTGCGGAGAAGGATGTGCTTCGTCTCAGAGCGAGGATGGAACATTTCGTTATCCTTACCTGATGAATCCACAATATATAGTGTTAATTGCGATTCGATAGAAGTTAAACAGAAAATTTTGTATGAGTTGCTTTGTGAAGATGGAGTGGTGAAGAGGAGTTTTCAAAGCCCTGAAACGCCTATAATTCGTAGATATCTCCACAGAATCTTCATAATTTTTATCCGCCAGAGGATAGCTTCCATAGCACCGGGATTTGGGGGTCATTTTTTAACAAAACCGCAGGTAGATGCGCTGTTTGGGATGTTTTGTCATGCTATGGGATGTTTTTGGGGGAAAGGGGCGCAGAGGAGGGCTGCAAGCCTCTCGGAAAGCGAGAAATGCATGCCAAAACGCGTCAAGTGGGATGGATTCGAACCTAATCATCGTTTCCCTCGGCGGACGGCATGCCCATATACTTCTGAACAGCGACAGCCGGGCCGCCAGAACCGGACCCTGAATGGAGGGAGAGCGAATGGATCTGCAGATCGCGAGCGTCATCCGCGTCATCGAGGAAGAACCCGGAATCCAGCGGCTCGCCGTCGCCCGGATCGCCGACGGCGGCGGCCAGACGCCGTCACCCCGCCTCACCGACGGCGACGATCGGCCGGTATCCCCCTTCCCGGCCGTCTGCTACACGCACCTCTCCGGTTCCTGCCGGCCAGGCGACGTCGTGATCCTCAACACCACCGCCACAGACCTGGAGCTGGGAACCGGGGGCGAGGACTTCGTCGTCTCTCGGATCCCCGAAGGCACCGTCCCCCAGCAGCCGTCTGGCGGGGCGCTGGGGCACATCATGAAGATCAGATACACGCCTGTTCAGATAAACGCCGACTGCGTGGAGGAGGACGGCTCCCCGTTCAGGGAATCGCTGCTGAAGACCTCCTCGCTCGACAGGATGCCGGTCGCATGCTGCGGCCTGCACAGCCAGGTGCCTCTGGTGGCGTCGGGCATCAGAGCGGAGATGCCCGATGCGAAGATCGTCTACTGCATGACGGACGGCGGATCGCTCATGGCATGGCACTCGAGGATCGTCTCGCAATGCAGGGACACGGGCCTCGTGAACATCTGCATCACATGCGGCCAGGCTATCGGCGGCGACCTGGAGGCTATCACGCTCCACTCCGGATTGCTCTGCGCCGCAGGGGCGCTCGGCGCGGATGTCGCGATCGTCTCTATCGGCCCGGGCGTGGCCGGCAACGCCACGCCGTTCGGAAACGGAGGAGTCCATCAGGCCGAGGCGGTCAACGCCGCAGGGGCGCTCGGAGGGATTCCGGTAGCCGTGGCGCGTATCTCGCTCGCCGATCGGAGGGAACGCCACAGAGGCGTCAGCCATCACTTCCTGGAGGCCATCGGAACGCTGGCGCTGGCCAGATGCGAGGTGCCGGTGCCCGAGACGCCCGGAGAGGCCGGGAGCCTGATAGAGCGCCAGCTGGTGGGATCCGGAATATCCGGCAAGCACGACGTGATGAAGATCGGGATGGAGGGGCACCGCATCGAAGAATGCCCGATCGAGGTGAAGACGATGGGAAGGAGTCCGGCGGACGACCCGGTCTTCTTCGAGGCGGCGTTCGTCGCGGGACTCAGATGCGGACGCATCGCCAACGCTGCGAGATGAGCGGCGGAAGCTCGATAGACGCGGATGTCGCGGGCACCTGCGACGCCCCCTCTTCCGAAAGCATCTCCCCCACCGCAGATGCCCCATGGGACGGCGGCATCCCCATAGGCCTCGCCGACGCGGTCTCCGGGTACCGCTTCTATCTATCCGTCGAGAGGGGCGTGTCGGCAAACACCCTCGATGGGTACATGCGCGACGTCGCACGCTATTGCTCGTGGCTCGCAGCCAGGGGCGTCTCCGAACCGGCGGGCGCAAAGCGGGCCGACGTCTCCAGCTACCTCACCGCCCTCTTCGAGCTGGGAATGGCACCCGCATCGGTCGAGCGGGCACTCTCCGCGATCAAGGGCTTCCACCGCTTCTGCGTGGAGGATGGCATCGCGGGGGCAGACCCGGCCTCCGCCATCCCGCTCCCCAAGACCCCCGACAAGCTCCCCGACGTGCTCTCGATCGAGCAGGTCCGGGTGCTTCTCGACCAGCCGTTTCCCGACGGCCCCCACGGGATCAGGGACCGCGCGATCCTAGAGGTCCTCTACGGCTGCGGCCTCAGGGTGTCGGAGCTGGTGGGGCTAGACATCCAGTCGCTCTTCTTAGACGAGGGGTTCGTGCAGGTGGTCGGCAAGGGATCCAAGGGACGAATCTCTCCGATCGGGGGAACGGCTCTATCCGCTCTGACAGGCTATCTCGAGCGCGGGAGGCCGCTGCTGCACCCGAAGGGCGGGCCGCCATCCAGCTCCCCCGCCATCTTCCTCAACCGCAGAGGCGGCAGGATCAGCCGGCAGAGCATTCATTCGCTGGCCGTTACATATGGGGAGAGGGTCGGGATACTCGGCCTGCATCCGCATACGCTGCGGCATTCGTTCGCCACGCATATGCTGGAAGGCGGCGCCGACCTTCGCTCGATCCAGGAGATCCTGGGACACAGCAGCATCTCCACCACGCAGATATACACGCACCTTGACCGCTCCCACATAAGGGAGGAGTACCTCACCTGCCATCCGAGGGCCGGGGTCAGGTCCTAGCAAGCCATACGGAGCATCCGAACGCCGGAGTCAGGTCCTGGCGGCTTCTGGCCCTGTCATCCCGAGGGCCGGGGTCAGAGCCTGGCCTTCCCGGTGATCTCCGACACGTCTATCCTGAAGACCGCCACGCCCTCCACCGCCTCGTCGGAGAAGACGCGTTGCGAGCCGGGCGCGACATGATCCATCAAAAGCGAGAGCGCCCGCACCTTCTCGTCGCGCTCCTCCACGGGATAGACCACCCCTTTGCCCATGACGCTCCTGTAGGCGTTTGAGTAACTGCAGGCGAAGGATCCCTCCACCAGGCCGAGGTCGACGTCCATCTCCACCGCGACCTCGGGACATCCCGCGAAGGCACGCGCCTTCCTCCCCTCTCGAGCTGAATGGATGTAGATCACCAGACTCTCGCCGTCGGTCGCGCCGTCGTCGGAGATCCACTCGAACCCGAAGTTCACGGGGACGACGAAGATCCCCTCCTCGTCGCATGCCCCGATCCTCACCACACGAGATGCCTCGACGATCTCGCGGATCCCCTCAGGGCCGACCTCGCGACCCGAAAGCCTCATCTTCGCCATTCCAGCCCCATCCTCTCGACCTGTATTCAGGAATCGATTCTACTCGGATCCGGAGGAGACAAGACCTTCGCCATCGCCCTGCGCGCCGGCGCCCTCCCTGCGCTCGGCTGCGGCGGCGATCAGATCCCTGAAAAGCGGATGCGGACGGGTGGGACGGCTCTTGAACTCCGGATGCGCCTGGGTCGCGACGAACCAGGGATGATCCGGCAGCTCCACCATCTCGACCAGGCGGTCGTCCGGGGAGACCCCCGAGATGACCAGTCCCGCCTTGACGAGCGCCTCCCTGTAAGCGTTGTTGACCTCGTAGCGGTGGCGATGGCGCTCGTAGATGATCTGCTCCCCATACGACTCGAAGGCCCTCGAGTTCTCCGCGAGCTTGCACGGGTATGCGCCCAGGCGCATCGTGCCGCCGAGGTCGGCGATATCCTCCTGCTCGGGCATAAGGTCGACGACCGGATGCTCGAGATCATCGGAGAACTCGGCCGAGGACGCCCCCGCGAACCCGGCGACGTTGCGGGCGAACTCGACAACAGCGGCCTGCAGCCCGAGGCAAATCCCGAGGAATGGCACCCCGTTCTCGCGCGCGTATCGGCTTGCCGCGATCTTCCCCTCGAAGGCCCTGGAACCGAACCCACCGGGAACTATGATCCCGTCCATCGGGGCAAGCACCTTCTCGACCCCGTCGGCGATCAGCGTCTCCCCATCCACAAGGTGAACGTTCACGTGGCGTCCGTTGCAGACGCCCGCATGGTAGAGCGCCTCGTTGACGGAGAGATACGCGTCAGGCAGCGAGACGTACTTGCCGACGATGGCGATGTCGACTTCGTCGACGCACTCGCGCGCCTTCTCGACGAAGCTCTGCCAAGGCACGAGGTCAATGCGGGAGATCGGCAGGTCGAGCGTCGCGAGTACCTTGGTTTCGAAATCCTGCTCATGGATGCTGAGCGGCACCTCGTAGATCGTCGGCGAGTCCTGGCATGCGATGACGTTGTCGGGCAGGACGTCGCAAAACATCGCGATCTTCTCGCGCACCTGGTCTGTGATCTCATGGTCGGAGCGACAGACGATGAACTCGGGTTGCACGCCCAGGGAGCGCAGCTCCTTCACGGAGTGCTGCGTGGGCTTGGTCTTCACCTCGTGCGCAGCGTGTATGTAGGGAACCAGCGTCACATGGACGAAGATCACATCGTTGGAAGCCTTGGCGGTCTTGAACTGGCGGGCCGCCTCGATAAAGGGCTGCCCCTCGATGTCGCCGATGGTTCCGCCGATCTCCACGATCACGATGTCGGCGCCGGTCTGCTCGGCGATGCGGTCTATGCGGTTCTTGATGGCGTTGGTCACATGCGGGATTACCTGCACGGTTCCCCCGAGGAAGTCGCCCCGACGCTCCTTGGAGATCAGCGACTGGTAGATGGACCCCTGAGTGAAATTGGAGGCCCTGGTCAGGTTCTCGTCGATGAACCTCTCGTAGTGCCCGAGGTCGAGATCACCTTCGTGCCCGTCGTCGGTGACGAACACCTCGCCATGTTGGAACGGACTCATCGTGCCCGGATCAACGTTGAGGTACGGGTCCATCTTGAGCATCGTGACCCTGTACCCGCGAGCCTTGAGCAGCCTCCCCAGAGAAGCCGCCGTGATGCCCTTGCCGAGCGAGGAGACCACCCCGCCGGTGACGAAGATGAATTTGGCCATGTTGCAAATCCCCCGACCTTTCGCGGACATCCGCCCGCTCCGGTTCGGCGGGACGGCGCCTGCTTCGCTCCGATTTCCAATCCTCGATTCTAGCAACGGACCAAAGCTCTTTTGTTAACCGGGTGTTAAAGGTGGCGCGACGCAGATGCCGGAACGGACTCGGACGGACTCGGAGAAGGAAGACGAACAGGCGGTGCACGGCGCTCCCGGACAGACTGCTGGATCGACTCTGACGCCCGAAACGCAAACGGCGCGACAGATCGAAGACGCTAAACTTTAACGTATGAGGTTTTTGCTGAGCTGCGATGGTCCGGGAAACTCCGGCATATCGGCGTTTCCCGGGAATACCATCTACGGGAGATGATGGGAATGAGGATACTTATACTGGGCGGCTTTCTAGGCTCGGGCAAGACGAGCCTGCTTATCGATCTCGCCAAATACGTGATAGGGGACGACGCCGACGTCGACAGTCCCAAGGTCGTCATAATCGAGAACGAGATCGGCGAGGTCGGCGTGGACAACGTGATGCTCTCGTCGTCGGGCCTTCAGGTGAGAGACATGTTCGCCGGATGCATCTGCTGCTCGCTCGCCGGAGAGCTGATCCCCACCCTCTTCACGCTCAGGGACGAGTTCGATCCCGACCTGGTGATAGTGGAGGCCACCGGCGTCGCATGTCCCAAGCAGATCCGCGATACCTTGCTGAGCGTGCTCGACGGAGCCGAGGTCCGCATCTGCACCATCGTGGACTGCAAGCGCTGGGACAATGTGAAGATGGCGCTCGCGAACCTGATAGAAAGCCAGCTCGCAGACGCCAACACCGTTCTGGCGAACAAGATCGACCTGGTCGAGGAGAGCAAGCCCGACGAGATCATCGAAGAGCTCAAAGAGATCAACCCCGAACCGGAGTACCTGAAGGTGAGCGCCGTCTCGGAGATCGACCCGAAGATATGGGACAAGGTCCTCGGAGAGGACGAGTGACATGGGACACGAACACGACGGCGCCTGCGGGCATGACCACGCGCATGGACATGGACATGGGCATAGGCATAATCACGGGAGACATGGACACTGCGCGCACGGGCACGATCATCATCACGGCCACGGACATAGCCATGACGACGACTGCGGATGCGGCCGCGACCATGAGCGCCACCCTGATCATGAGTACGACGATGCCTGCGGGCATGATCATGGACACGGACACGAGGGACGCAGACTGATCGGGACCACCGGGTTCGTCGACCGCACAACCCATGAGGAGGCCTCGGTGGCATCGGCCGCCGGCACGATCCAGATGGATCCGGACGAAGCCCGCGAGGCGATGCGCGAGATCCTGCGGCAGATGGGAGAGTGGGTCGACTCCAAGGGAGGGATTATCGGACACATCAAGTGCTCCCTCAAGATGGAGACCGTGGTGGGGCTCTCCATCACCTACGACGAGGTGCAGGAGAACATCTCTCAGAGCAAGGGCATCCCGCTCTCCTTCGCCTCCATCGCGTTCGGCGTCGATCCAGACGAGATGGCCGAGAAGGTCGCCGCGCTGCTGGATGGCATCATCGCGTAGAAGCTCCAGAAAGACCAGCGGGGCAAGATCCGCAGGACGAGAAGAAGCGTGCACGGCGAGAAGATCGTGGGTCTGAACGCGTTCATGGTGACAGACAATTCGCAAAACAGCATCTCGGGCGACGGTATCATCCTGGGAATCGATATCGGGGGAACCGCAGTGAAGGCGGGTCTCGTCGACTTCGACGGCATGTTGCTTGGCGGATGGTCCTTCCCCACCCCGGACCTCGTCTCCAGATCGGATGTTCTCGCGTTTACAAGGAAGTCGATCTGGCAAGCCGCATCCGAGATCCGAGTCTTCGGGGAAGCGACGGCCTCCGGATGCCCGATAGCCTGCGTCGGGATCGCGATACCCGGCACGGTCTCCCCCGACGGATCGGCCGGAATGGTCCCCAACGCGAAGATCGATCCCCACATGCTGGTCGAATGCATACGCGAGGTCTTCGGAGAGGTCCCGACGAGGGTCCTGAACGACTCCGGCGCCGCCGCGCTGGGTGAGAGCTGGATCGGGGTGGGGCGCGGTCTGAACAGCTTCGCCTTGGTCACGCTCGGCACCGGCATCGGATGCGGGATCGTGGTAGAAGGCAGGCTCCTGGAGGGAGCCCATGGGGCCGCCGGCGAGATCGGGCACATGAAGGTGGAGCGCGACGGGCGTCTTTGCGGCTGTGGTGGCAGAGGCTGCCTGGAGCGGTACGCCTCGGGGACGGGAATCGTGGAGACAGCGCGGGAGATGGCCGAATCGCTTGGGTACGACCCCGACTCGCCGAAGCTCGCAGATGCCAGGTCGATACTCTCCAGAAGCTTCGGCGGCAAGGCCGACCCGATATGCTCGCGGGCCATCGAGGATATGTGCTCCAAGCTCGGCCTGGCGCTCGCCAACCTCGCATGCGCGGTCGATCCGGAGGCGATCCTGATCGGAGGAGGGGTCTCGGACTCGGCGGACATCTTCATCGGGATGCTCCGCGAGCGCTTCTCCGAGTACGCCGTCGCCCCATGCAGAGAGACTCCGATCATCACGGCCGGCACCGGCAACTGGGCCGGAACGATCGGCGCAGCCCGGGCGGCGAAACTCCTGCTGGAGACCGAGTCTGCAGCAGGCATCGCACACAGCGTATGAGACCTCTCGCCTGAACGGAGGGCCGCATGGCAAGCATCGACGACCTGAGCATCGAGGAGAAGGCATCGCTGCTGGCAGGCTCCGGATTCTGGACGACCACCGGGATCCCCGAGCGTGGGATACCGCAGATCATGCTGACCGACGGACCGCATGGGGTCAGGAAGCAAAGCGGCGCGGCCGACCACCTGGGTCTCAACGCAAGCGTCCCCGCGACCTGCTTTCCGGCGGAATGCCTCTCGGCCTGCTCGTTCGATCCCGACCTGATGTTCGAGGTGGGCCGGGCCATCGGAGAGGAATGCCTCGACGAGGACATCGCCGTGGTGCTGGGTCCCGGCCTCAACATCAAGAGAAGCCCGCTATGCGGCAGGGGCTTCGAGTACTTCAGCGAGGACCCGCTGCTCACCGGCAAGATGGGCGCGGCGATGGTGCGTGGGGTGCAGTCGATGGGGGTCGGCGCCTCAGTCAAGCATTTCGCCGCCAACAGCCAGGAGAAGGCCCGCATGGTCTCCAACTCGCTAGTGGACGACCGGGCACTCAACGAGATCTACCTCAGGCCGTTCGAAATCGCGACGCGAGAAGCCGCGCCCGCCACGGTGATGGTCTCCTACAACAAGCTGAACGGCACCTACTGCTCGCAGAGCAGCTACCTGATGGAGGAGAAGCTGCGCGGGCAATGGGGATTCGAAGGTGCCTGCATAACCGACTGGGGAGCGCTCGACGAGAGCGTCCCGGCGGTTCGGGCCGGCCTCGACCTGACGATGCCGGGGCCGAGGGAGGATCACGCGGCCGAGGTGGCCCATGCCGTCTCCTCCGGCGACCTCGACGCATCCGCTCTCGACCGCGCGGCCTCCAAGGTGCTCGACCTCGTGGAGATGAGAACTAGCGCAAAGGCGAGCGACGCCGGCACCCGACATGACGTGAGTCGCCACCTCGACGTCGCCCGCAGGATGGCCGAGGCATCGGCGGTCCTCCTCCACAACGGAGGAGCCTTGCCGCTGAAGCGAGGGCGGAAGGTGGCGCTGCTCGGGGCGTTCGCCAAATACCCGCGGTTCCAGGGGGCGGGGTCGTCGAGGATCAACCCGATCGATCTCGACTGCACGCTCGACTCGATGAGGGAGCTGGGCGTGGATCTGGAGTGCTCGGGCGGTTACGACGCGACGACCGGAAGCGCCACCGAAGAGATGCTGCAAATGGCAGAGGAGACCGCCTCGCGCTGCGATGTCTCGGTGGTGTTGGCCGGCCTTCCCGCCGGCTTCGAGTCGGAGGGCTTCGACAGGGCGGGCATGGGGATGCCCCAGGGGCACGTCGATCTGCTGGAGAGGGTCTGCCTTGCGAGCCGAGAGACCGTCGTCGTGCTGTTCGGTGGCGGCCCGATCGAGCTGCCCTGGATCGCGAACGCAAACGACGACGACACCTGGGGTGCCTCGCGCGCGCCGGCGCCGAATGCCGTGCTCGCGATGTACCTTCCGGGCTGCCAGGGCGGAATGGCCCTGGCAAGGCTGCTGACCGGAGAAGCCTGCCCTTCGGGCAAGCTCGCCGAGACCTGGCCCGTGAGATTGACAGACACCGCGTTGGGTGCGGGTTTTCCCGACCCTGACCTTCAGGTCAGATACAGTGAGAGAATCTTCGTCGGCTCCCGCTTCTTCGACGCCTCCGGCACCGTACCCGCCTACCCGTTCGGGCACGGACTCTCCTACACCTCGTTTCAGATCTCCGACGCCTCCATCGAGAGTGTGAGCGACGGGTACGACGTCACGGCATGGGTGACGAACACCGGCGAACGCGAGGGTGCAGAGGTCCTGCAGGTATACGTGGGCGAACCCGATGCCACCGAGTTCATGCCCAGAAGGTGGTTGGCGGGGTTCACAAAGGTCCTCGTTGGCGTGGGCGAGAAGGTCCAGGCGTTGGTGCATCTCGACCGGATGGCCTTCTCCCATTGGGACCCGATCGAAAAGAGCTGGAGAGCCGACGACGGGGAGTACGAGGTATCGATCGGGACATCGAGCCGGGACCTCCACATCGTGCTGAAGCTTAAGATCGGAGAAGATGCGCCCTTCGAGACGCGCCCCAGAAGAGAGGTCGGCGATGAAGAGAGAGCCGAGCTGGCCGCTTACTACGACGTGCGCCCGGACGGTTTCGACGACGAGTCGTTCATGGCGGTCTACCGCGCAAAGCTCCCGCCCGCACGCAGGACCCTCCCGTTCGACCGCAATTCCACCCTGCACGACCTGAAGCAGACGTTCGTCGGAAGGCGGGTCCGCAAGATAATACACAGGAAGGCATCGGCCGTCGCCGCCCCAGAGGAAGATGTCGCTAGGATCATGGTGGAGTCGCTGGAGGACATGCCTCTGCGATCGTTGCAAATGGGCGGGGTGAGCATGTCCAAGATCGACGGGATAGTCGACATCCTCAACCACCGCTTCCTGAGAGGAATCCGCAAGCTTTGCAGCTGACCGCACTCGGAGCGCCGCCCGCGCCCCTACTCGCTCAGGCTCATCGGCGCAGACCAGCGCGTCCTCCTCGCCTTCCGTACATGGGCTGCGCCACACATTAGAAGTCTGGGACCACCCCCGTATGGAGCATCCCTCGCCTTCCCACGCATGGGCTGCGCCACACACCGAATCCACACGAAAGCAATCGATCAACGTTTCCCGAGTTAAACCCGATCAACGTCATCGATGTCCCTTAAATGTCCCCCGAGATGCCGCCGTTATGCGGATCATCTGCATGAGCGGATGATCGGAGGAAGCCATGCTGATTCGCGACGCGTTGGACGAGAAGGAATGGGCGAGCAGAATCGGATGCCACGTGGTGAGACTGGCACATGCAATGGTGGAATGCAGGGAGGCCTCGCTCAGGCTGGAGATCGCAAAAGCGCACGAGCGGGACCGCACCCCATACGATGACGATCTGGCAGAGCATCGGATCTCACTGGAGCTGAAGAGCTGCAGGAGGGCGGTCGAACTGATGAGGATCTCCCACCTGCAGATGCTGCTAGGCGAAGATCACGATGGCGAAAACCCGCCGGCGCCGTCCGTCGGCATCTGCGAAAACGCTCTGGGCGTCGGAGAGACCGGCGGGCAAATGATCCTGGAGAGCCTCGATTCTGCGGCGATGCGCATAGAGAGCAGGGTCTCCGGATACGAGAAGCTCGCCCGCAGGAAGACCCGCGAGGCGAAGAGGATCCTGCGGGGACTCGAGAGTCGCGATTAGGGGCGGAACTCATCTGAAATCCCGACCCGCAAACCAGCGAAGCATCAGCCCCCAAGCTGGAACGACCTTATGAACTCGGCGCTGCGGGCCTTCAGGATCAGCAGGTCCCTGCGGCATTCCTCGGAGAGGCCCTTGGTGTCGATGGAGTCTATTATGTCGATGTTGACATGCGCATCGCAGAGCTTGCCTAGCCTGTCCTGCACGGCGATCATCTCGCGCTCGACCTGTGCCGCGTCATCGGGGTCCAGGTAGGCGGAGGCGTTCTCCGCGATGTAGCGCATCTTCTTCGCCGACTTGCGCAGACGATGCATCTCCTCCACATCATCGAGATCGGTCGAGGAGGAGAGTTCCCTCACATCCTCCAGCATCTCATGGAACCGCATCGGAATCGCATCGGGGTCGAGTCCGGAACGCTCGATGCTCCTCTTCCAGCACGGCGAGCCGGCGAATCGCCGGATGATCTTCAGCCTCTTGGCTGTCTTGCCGGAGGTCAGCGCCTTCAAGACCTCGTCCATCTCAGCATCTCGAGCCGCCACACACTCGGCCATCAGCTCGTCGGCCGGCGGGTCCATCTGGGAAACTTCCTCGATGAGGACGTCGATCTCGCGCAAGCGCGAGGTCTTCAAGACGATAGAGCGCAGCGCCTCGACGGCTCTCCTCTGGCTCGGCTTCGAGAGGAAGGGAGAGCAGAAGCCTATGAGGCTGCGGGCGGTGCGGATGGAGACGCGGAGGTCGTGGAGGGCTTCCGGGTCGTCGGGACGCTCGACGAACTTCCCATGCAGGCGTTCGACCTTAGAGCATGCCTTCGAGAGCATCTTCTCGAGAAAGCGCAGGGTCTTCCATCTCTCGACGTCCGGACCCTGGAGCACCCACTCCAGCCTCGCATGCTCCTCATCGGAGTGAGGGGCGTCGCCCATGCGCACCGCAGCGACGGCGCCAGGTTCCATATGAAGGCTCGCGCCGGTCAGCAACTCGAGGATCTCCTCCATGAATGGATTGTGCCCCACGGCGATGACGGTCCGGGAATCCGAGAGCCAAAACCCGTCAAGGAAATTGTCGATATCCTGAACCAACAGCCCCTCGTTCTCGACGACAGGGCCGCAGTCGAGCGCGTCGGCCAGGATCTCGGCGGTCCGCATGGCCCTGACGGCTCTGCTCGACATGATCGCAACGCCATCTCGATCGTCCTCATCCAGGAGCGCGGGAACTCTCGCGAACCGCGCCTCGCAAGCACGGGCACCGGGCTTGGTGAGCTTTCTCATCTCGTCCGAGACGAACGCCTCAGACCTCTCCGCCTTGCCGTGCCTGACGAGAACAAGAAGCCTTCCCATGAGAACCCCCTACAGTCGACGATGTCGCATTTCGACCTGCGCGAACCGGATCGCTCGGAACATGATGCGTTGACCAGCAAGGCGTCGTGTCCATATGAGAACCGAGATTCGGACCTCATCCCGAATGCTGGCAACTCCCGGACCATTGCGCCATCGAGCCGGATACCGTCGGGTTCGAGAATGCGTCGCCTGCGTCCGCCAGCGGCTCGAACCCGCCCTCTACCGAGAAGTGTATACGATGAGGGCGGAAGCGGATAATCCTCTCCCTGCTGGCGTTTCCAACGGAGCGCGTAGGAAACTCCGATCAGACGGCAGATGCGGTCGGGATCGTTATCGATTCCAGCTTGGCGCGGAAGAAGCGGTGGAACAGAGCGATCGAGCGCCCGACTCCCACAACGGCCAACACCGTCCCGATCCCCAATCCCACCAGATGTCCGGCGAAGACCAGCCCGATCACGATCGCGATGCAGATGTTGCAGAGGTCGAAGTAGTTCTTGACGAACGCAAGGCTCTTGCCGGTGGTATCCGATATGGCCTGGATCATGCCATCGCCCGAGTTGGGGACGAGCCTCATATCGAGCGACATGGCAGCACCCACGCCGGTGAGGATTATAGCGGCGATCAAAACGGCGAGCCTGCCCCAGATGGTTCCGAGAAACATCCCATCCATTCCGGTCGAGAGGTCCGGGAGCACGAAGGAGAAGAGGTTCAGCAGCCTTGTGAACAGGAGGCTGAAGGGAAGCTGCAAGGCATCCTTGATCAGAATCGTCCTGATCGAGAAGAACCGGATCTCGTCGGGGATCTTCCTCCATATCCTTATATGCAGAACCATCTGCGCAACGACGAAGAGCGCGTAGAAGAGAAAGGTCATGTCGCCGAGGTTAAGCCCCCACGTCTCCGAGACCCCGTAGGGCACCGAGATTATAGGAGAGACCCCCAATCCGGTCTTGGTATTGAGCGTGATCCCCAGCGCAAGCAGGACGAGTCCCGCAAAGTAGACAGACCACCTCTTCGCCATGCGTCTCCCGTCCAATATAGATGCCTCCCCTCTTCGTCTTTCAAGGAAATTCTGAGTAGTTGCTTTTGTCCGGATCCGACCCCTTCGCGCCCATACGCAAGAAGACGAGAAGAGCGCGCTACACCGCACCGATGAGCCTGAGCATGCAGGGGCTGCGGCACGGACCGAAGACGGGCCGGAGGCGGGCGGAATGAATTAATCAGGGTTTCCTTAACTATAGATTCCCAGGCAGTGAATGCAGGAAACCAGAGCTGAAAAGTCGGAGAGCGGGGTTATGGCCGCGAAGCGGACGGAGCGGGCCGGAGGCGGGGCGCTAGCCGAGGACAAAACGACGCGGGCCGCGAAGCGGACGGAGCGGGCCGGGGGCGGCGAAGTGCGGGTCGGGAGCGGGACGGCGAGGTGATAGTCGAGGACGAAACGACGCGGGCTGGGACGGCGAGGTGCTGGCCGAGGGCGGCGAGGCGCGGGACATCGCCCGAATCTGCGCGCTTCCGCGCCCGCACGATAGCCCGCCCCAGGCCAATTACCTCATTCCAGGCGAACTCCAACCGATTCCAGGTAGGCGTCGAGCAGCCGGGTCGGCCTCCCGAGGCAGAACATGCGCACATGGCGGGTGGCTCTGGAGACCGTCGTGTAGAGGCGCCTGCGGGAGAGGTCGTCCGCCGGAAAAGCCCGCTCGGAGACGTCGGGCACGACGACGCCGTCAAACTCCAGGCCCTTCGCGAAGACGAGCTCCACCATCACCACGCCGGAGTCGGGCAGCTGCCCGTGCGCGTCGACGATCTGCGGGGCGTCGTCGCCCAGCATCTCCTCGACCCTTCTTGCGTCCTTGGCCCTCGGGACGATGAAGGCGAAAAGCCCATCGGCCTCCCTGGCCTCTCGCGCGGCGGCGGCAAGCCTTCCGGCCAGCTCTTCGGAGTCGTCGCAGACCACGATCTCGGGCGAGTGGTCGTCGCGCCGGACAGAGGAGACCTCCAAGCCCTCCCCTGGTGCCATGAGCGTCGCGAAGAGCCGGGTGATGGAGGGGGTGGAGCGGTAGCTGGTCATCAGCCTGCACCTGCTCGCCTCCCCCCTCGTCCTCTCGAAGATCTCGATGACCTCGGCAAACGAGGCGGTTCCGGGGCGTATCGCCTGGTTCTCGTCGCCCAGCAGCATGAAGCGGGCGTTGGGGAAGCATCCCGCCAGCAACGCGAGCTGGCCGGTCGAGTAGTCCTGCACCTCGTCGACGATCACGTAAGCCGCCTTCGGGTCTCCCATGCCGGTGAGCCTCATCTTCAGGTAGAGCCACTCCACTGTGGTAAGGCCCTCGACGCCGAGCATCCGCATCCCGATCCTGTCTATGCGCAGCCACTCGTCTCGTTCCACCGTCGCCGCAGCCCCGCCGTGCATGCTGGTCACGTAGCGCAGCGCCAGGTTCGGCAGCTCCTCCTCGTCTGCAGGATCCACCGCCTCGCCGAAGATCCTCAGCTGCTCGGAGAGCGAAAGATCGCAGACCTCGTCGAGAACCTTCTCCGACGACGCCAGCTTGCGCAGTCGGCTTTCGAGCTTGCCGAGAATATCCTCCCGGATCAGCGTGACCAGATGCGGCCCCATCGGGATCTTGGCGGAGAGCCGTCTGGCGACCTGCGCGATCCTGGCCGCAGTAATCAGCTTGACCCCCTCGCTTTCCACATCCCTGAAATCCCCCGACTCGAAGGCGAGGGCGCCAATCGAGGAGTCGATGCGTGACAGCACATCCATCGAGGCATCGATGCCGCCGCGGGGGCGGCCGTCCGGCATCGCGGAAGCGGCGAACTCGTCCCATGTAAGCGCCTGGGGGTTGCGCTCCCCCAGATCGGGCAGCACCCCCTCTATATAGGACCGGAAGACCGGGTTGGGAGTTATCAGGTAAACCTGCTCGGGATCGAGCTCTTCGCGACGCATGTAGAGCAGGTAGGCGATGCGCTGGAGGAGCACCGAGGTCTTGCCGCTGCCGGCGATGCCCTCCACCAGAAGCGCGGGGACGTCCTCGTGCCGCACCACCAGGTTCTGCTCGCGCTGGATCGTGGCGGTGATGTCGCGCATGCGCGAGCTGCGCGCACGGGAGAGCGATTTCACGAGCAGCGGGTCCTGGATCGCCACGGTAGTGTCGAAGCAGGCGTTGAGCCTGTCTCGCTCGATATCGAACTGACGGCGGAGCCTGAGATCGACATGTATGGTCCTGCCGTTGGCCACATAGGAGGTGGGGCCGTAGTCGCAGCTGTAGTAGACCTCGGCGACTGGCGACCTCCAGTCGATGACCAGGTAGCGGTAGTCCTCGTCGGTCATCCCCGCGTTGCCGATGTATATATCGCGCGCCCCGTCGATGCCCTCGTACTCTAGGACGACCTTGGCGAAATAGGGCTGGCGCAAAAGCACCCTGATCCTGGAGAGCCTGTCGGCGTCGGCGTCCTGGGAGATGTTGTACCCCTCGATGATACGGTTGGCCGCCTCGACATCGGCGTAGGTCTCCAGGGCCTCGTCGAAGCCCGTATAGTCGCCGGCGATCTCCTCGCTCATCTTGCGCTTGGCCTCGGCGGCCTCCTTCCGGGTCGCCTCCATCTTAAGCTCGATGGCGCCCTCCATCCTGACGAGGGTCGAGTAGACCTCCGTCAGATGGGACTGCTCGGCGGCCAGATCAGGGTCGTTCCCGGAATCGGTCTCGGATCCAAAGGGCGTGCCGGTCCCCTGTGCCGCAGCCTTCTTAGCGATGGAATGCCCCAATTCTGCATCTGCGGCAGCCTCCTTAGCACCGGATGAAGCTCTCCCCAAGGCCGCATCCATCGCGTCCCTAACGTCGGCGCCCGCTGCATCCCCGGACGTGGATTCAGATGACATTCATGCCTCCTCGCTCACGATGACCGGCGGTCCCGTTCGTTTCATGACAGTTCGGCTCTCGCGATTATAGGCCGCCGTCGATATCCGGCACACGCCCGTTTCGGCAAGCCATTCGCCGGGACGTGGCCGCAACCCGGTCCCTCCCCGCCTTAGCGCGCATGGGCTGTGGCACGGACCGGAGGCGGACGAAAGCGATGGATCAACGCTTCCCCTATTTCCAGAAACCCCGCTTCTCGCGCGACGAGGAGAGGGACATCCCCGCGACGGCCACGCAGATGCCCGCGATGAACGAGACGATGATGGCGATGTTCACGCCGTTCATGTAGAAGGTCGTTATCAGCGGATAGGTTGCGATCGCGCATACGACGAGCGCCACCAGGTTTATCAGAACGGCGAGCCTGAAGCTTCTCATCACTATCAGCAGGTCGGTGAGAAAGCACGCCACCGCCATCAGCGAGGCGGCGACCATGGCCGGGACCACGAGCCACGAGTACGACGAGATGCTCTCCCCATAGACCAGCTCGATCGCAGGCGCGCCGAACATCGCGGCGGCCGCGATGCAGACCACAATCGCTGCGACCATCCCAATCCCGAGCTTGGAGAGCTGCGAGCGAAGGGCATCTCCGTCGCGGGCAGTCCAGCTCCTGGCGATGGGGACGAGGAAGGGGTTGTAGAGGTAGTTGGCCATCACCTGCACCAGCACGCACGGGGTGGCGACGGCGGCGTATATCCCCAACGCGTCCTCGCCGTAGGAGAGGCCGAACCACTGCCTGGCGATAGTGGCGACGAATCCGTAGCAAACGGTCGCGACCACGTTGGGAGCGCAGATCCTGAGGAGGTCGAGGCAGACGACACGGTTGATCGAGGCGCGCACCGAGTCCAGACGCCGAGAACGGGGAAGATCGTAGAGGAGCGTCACGGCCAGGCAGACCGCGAACATGGCAACGAAAGCCACCGTCAGGTCGTTGAGGAGGACCAGCGATGCTGAGAACGCGGCGATCGCCAGGATGCCCCTCGCCCCCTGGGAGATGCCGATGTAGTCCATGCGGCTGGCCTTCTGGTCTATTCCGTAGAGAACGTTGACGAACGACTCGTCGGCCTTGAAGACCAAGTACGCCACCATCGCCACGCTGGTGGAGATCCCGGGCGAGACGATGAACGAGTAGACCGCGCACGCCAGCGTGCCGCCCATGACGGTAACGACCCTGAAGCCGACGTAGTTCTCGGAGGTGAACTGCCCTTTGATGTCGGATACCTGGAAGGTCCTCACGTTGTATGTGGAGAGGGCGGTGGAGATGTTGCCGATGGCCATCGCGAACGCGAGTATCCCGGAGTTCTCGTAGGAGGACGAGAGCAGCACGACGAGCACGGTCGTGAGCCACATGCAGCCCTGGTAGACAAGGCATCCGATGGTGTTCCATAGGAGGTTCTGCTTGAGGGACAGCTCCTTCGCAGACACGTTCCCGCAGACCTCCTCGAGATCATCGCCTTCTCCATGGCACTTGGCGGCGAGGCTGACCCGGGCGGCATCGAGCCTGTCGGCCCGGCCTGGCCCAAGCCCGCCTCCGCGACGCAACGCGGGCCGGAGGCGGGCGGAATGAATCTATCGGCGTTTCCTCAAGAGTGTAATCCCCGCCGGGGCGATGGAATGCAGCCTATATAATGGTCGGCTGAATAGTTCGACGGAGATCTTGGAGAAACGGAAGCGGAATAAAGCGGAATGAATCGATCATCGCTTCTGTGGGAACGCATCTTGGGGGCATGGGAATGGACAACGTAGCCGACGCCGGATCCGATCAGACGCCTCCCGCATCTGGATCCGGCATCAAGGCCAGCATCGTGGTCCCCTGCTACAAGGTGGAGAGGTACCTCCCCCGCTGCCTCGACTCGCTGATGGCACAGACGCTGGAGGACATCGAGGTCATCTGCGTAAACGACGGCTCGCCCGACAGGTGCATCGACATCCTGCGCGACTACGAGTCGCGCTACCCGGGCAAGATCGTGGTGATCGACAAGCCCAACGAGGGCGTGTGGAAGGGCCGTCGCGACGCGATCGCGATCGCCAGGGGAAGCTACATCGGGTTCGTCGACAGCGACGATCACGTGGCGCCCGAGTTCGCCGAGACCCTCTATCGCACCGCCGTGGACAACGGGGCCGACATCTCTGTCTGCGGGTTCCATCGAGTCGACATGGACTCCGAAAGACTGCTCACCACCGAGATGTCCGACCCCCGCGACCCGATCGACGTCGGCACATGTCCCGAGAGGCTCCTCGAGCTGAACGGGGCACCATGGAACAAGTTCTTCGCGAGCAGGATAATGAAGGAGCTGCCCGACCTTCCCAACCCGCCGAGGATCTTCGACGATATGATGATGCACCTGCTGGCGTTCCCGGAGGTCTCGCGGGTGGCCTTCGCGCCGAAGCCGCTCGTCTTCTACCTAATCCGCGGCGATTCGATCATGACGACCATCGACAAGAGCAAGATCGACTCCACCTACCAGGCCATACTCGACGTGCGCGAGGTCTACGAGTCGAGGGGCGCGATGGGCAGGCTCGGGGAGTTCCTCGACGCAGCGGCCTTCCTGCATCTGGGGATCTCGCTCATGTTCAGGGTCTCATACGACAAGAATGCCGACC
>CAZPAN010000001.1:27772-35154 GCA_964584585.1 uncultured Coriobacteriaceae bacterium
GCGCGGTTCTGCGCGAGAACACCCGCTTCCTCGATGAGAACTTCCCCACCTGGAGAAGCTCGGAGGTGATCTCCGCCGAGAACGCGAAGCGATACGGCAGCGTGTTCAAGAAGCTGCTGATGGCCGAGAGGGTCTACAGGGCGCACCTGATGAGACCGGCGCTCTCGCTCTACAGGTTCGCGATCTCCAAGCTGCACAAGGACGTGAAATGGTAGCCCAGGCGACGCTTCGCCGGAAGCTTCGTCCCTAGAGTCGTCGTCACCGCCCCGTAAGCACCGAGAGGAGTATCGATGCTCGAGAACCTGACCGGGTTCCTCAGCAATTACAGCGACAGCTTCGCGTTGGCGCTCATCCTGTGGCCGGCGGCCTCTCTCGTCCTCACCCTCCCGATCCTGGCCCTGCTCTACAGACGCGACGGAAGGCTGAGGGCGTCCTCGGCGATCGGGGCGTATCTCTCCGTCCTCTACTTGCTGGGGCTGATCTGCTTCACGCTCTATCCACTGCCCGACGGCTCGACGGGGCTGGGCTTCACCTACGGGGCGCAACCGCAGCTCGATCCCTTCGGCTTCATCGACAACGTCCGCACAGGCGGCCTCTACGCGGTGCTGCAGATCGTCTTCAACGTCGTACTCTTCATGCCGCTTGGCTTTATAACCGGCAGGATGCTCAGATGGGGCTTCGTCCTCTCCACGCTCATCGGCCTCGTCGTCTCGCTTCTGGTGGAAACCGCCCAGCTCACCGGTCTCTTCGGCATCTACGACTACGCCTACCGCACCTTCGACGTCGACGACATCGTATGGAACACGATAGGCTCCGCGCTAGGCTGGGCCATCTCCGCGATCTCGATCAGGGCGATGCCTCCCGGCACCGACCCCTTCAACATCCCGATCACGGACAGACCCGGCTTCGTGAGAAGATGCGTCGCCCTGTGGATCGACGTCACGCTAGCCTGGATGCTGACACTCGTGGTCATCGGAGCCATCGTCGCCGTCTCGCCCGACATATCGTTCGCCCACTTGCTCGGTTCGCAGGGATCGGAGACGCTGAGGACGCTCGTGATATGGGCGCTCTCCGCAGCGATGGTGCTTCTGGAACTGGTGGTTCCGGCGCTCAGGGGCGGCCGCACGCTCGGAGGCGGATTCGTCAGGATGACCTGCGAGACCCGCAAGCGACACGGCTGGAGACGGGCGATCTTCTACATGGCGAGGTTCGCCACGCTGCTGCTGCTCTTCGCGTTCCCTCCCCCAGTCGCGATCGTGATCGTCCTCTTCTACGCGATGAAACGGTGCATGCCCTACGACCTGATCTAGGGAAGCGCCGATCGATTCATCTCGCAGGATCACCTTACTGCCCAGGGGCGATCCGGCTCCGCCGATACCTCCACTCCATCGAAGAAGGCCAGCAGCTCGTCGAGCGAGATCGGCGCGTAGCGGTTGGCGTCCACTCCCACGTCATAGCGGAGCAGGCCCTGCGACCTGTTCCACTCGTTGTAACCCGGACCCTCATGCACATGCCCGTGGATGTGGATCGACCCGTTGCGACGCGAGGGCCAGGTCATCAGCGGGTAATGGCACATCACGATCTTGCGCCCCGCCCCGATCTTCATCACCGACACATGCGGCTCCACGATAAAGGTGCCCGCCACCTCCGAACGGGTCCAGTCCTTGTCATGGTTGCCGGGGATCAGATGGACTTTTCGGCAGCGTATCCTCTTGCGGATCTCCCGCGCTTGGTCGACCCCGATCCTGAAGGAGAAGTCGCCCAGCACGTAGAGCTCGTCGGACGGCTTCACCCGCCTGTTGATGGCCGAGACGAGCCTGTTCTCCATGCGCTCCACGGAGCCGAACGGCCTCTTGCTCTCCCGCATGATGTTCCTGTGGCCGAAATGGGTGTCGGCGGTGAAGTAGATCACGGATGTCTCCCAGTTCGAAGCGGGTCGCGCCGCGAACAACTCGATCAGCGTTTCCTTGCGATTTTGACCTAGAATCTGCCTGTACGGCTGGCATCGGAGGGGATCGGGCTGACGTTTCGCGAGACGGCGGGAGGAGACTGATTGTGCAAGTCAGGACGATGTTCGAGATGGACCGCGCGCTCGAGGTGCTACGCAGGGTCTTCGGATACGAGTCGTTCAGGCCCGGCCAGGCCGACGCCGTCGGCGCGATCATGTCAGGTCGCGACCTGCTCGCCGTGATGCCCACCGGATCGGGCAAGTCCATCTGCTATCAGGTCCCCGCCATCGCCGCAGAAGGCGTCTCCATCGTCATAAGCCCGTTGGTCTCGCTGATGGACGACCAGATCCGCGAGCTCGAGGAGGCCGGGGTCGCCTGCGCTCTTGTCACATCGGCGCTCTCCCCCGCCGTCCAGTCTCAGATCCTGCTCGAAGCCTCAGCCGGCATGTACGACATCCTCTACGTGGCTCCGGAGAGGCTGGGCGACTCCAGGTTCGTCGATTTCGCCGCCAAGGCTTCCATCCCGCTCGTCGCGGTGGACGAGGCGCACTGTGTCTCCCAATGGGGCCAGGATTTCAGGTCCGCCTATCTCGGCATCGCAAGCTTCATCGGCTCGCTGGAGGAACGCCCGGTGGTCGCCTCGTTCACGGCCACCGCCACCGACACGGTCAGACGCGACATCATCAGGCTCCTGGAGCTGCAGGATCCCGCCTTGGTCTCGACGGGATTCGACAGGCCCAACCTGCACCTGAGCGTCGAGAGGCTGGAACCGAGCAAGAAGATCGGCCGGATAGCCCGCTACATCGAGGATCACCCCACCGACAGCGGGATAGTCTACTGCTCCACGCGAAGAGCCACCGAGGAGGTGCATGCGGAGCTGGTCGAGGCCGGGATCGCGGCGACCAGATACCACGCGGGGCTGTCCTCGAAGGAACGCGAGCGCAACCAGAAATCGTTCATCGACGACGACTCGCTCGTAATGGTGGCGACCAACGCCTTCGGAATGGGAATCGACAAGTCCAATGTCAGGTTCGTGATCCATCACAACATGCCCGGCAGCATCGAGGCCTACTACCAGGAAGCCGGGCGCGCAGGGCGCGACGGCGAGAACGCCGAATGCCTGCTGCTGTGGTGCGATTCGGATATCTCCACCTGCCGCTACTTCGTGGAGAACAGCTCTGGAAACGAGGCGATGTCCGAGGAGGAGGAGCTGGCCGTTCGGGCATCCAACCGCCGAAGGCTCGACGCGATGACCGGATACTGCCTCACCACGGGATGCCTGCGGAGACGCATCCTCTCGTACTTCGGGGACATGGAGTCCGAAGGCGTGGCGGACGGCATGGGCGAGGCGGCCGGAGACCGGCTATCCGATGACGAAGCTGAGAGCGCAAGCGGAACAGACGGCGACGGCATGGGCAAGGCGGCCGATCGCGATGCCGGCGGCGCATCACATGTACGCAGGTGCTGCTCCAACTGCGACGGCGGGGTCTCCACCGTCGACGTAACCGACACGGCTAAGGTGATCATGCGCTGCGTGCAGGAGATGCGCGGCCGCTACGGCAAGCAGATGGTATGCGACGTGCTGAAAGGCTCCAGCTCCCAAAGGGTGAAGGAGCTGGGACTCGACCGGCTGAAGTCCTATGGCGCCGCAGACGACGTGAGCGCGCGCACGATAAAGGACACGATCGAGCAGCTCTCCTCTCTGGGGCATCTCCAGATAAGCGAGGGGAGGTACCCCACGGTCGGCTTCGGCCCCAGGTTCAGGGAGGTCGCCGACGATGGGTTCGAGCTGAAGATCAAGAAGATCAGGCGCCGTGACGAGAAGCCTCGGGAGAGACTCGTCGCGGATGCCGGGCAGACGGTGGATCAGACGCTCTTCGACAGGCTAAGGCTGCTCAGGAAGCGACTCGCCGTTGAGAGCGGGGTACCGCCCTACGTCGTGTTCCCCGATTCGACGCTGCGCGACATGTGCGCGAAGCTGCCTTCCGACCCCGATTCGATGCTGGAGGTGTCGGGCGTCGGCGAGACGAAGCTAAGTCGGTATGGGGAGGATTTCCTGAAGGAGATCGCGGACTATCTGGGGAAGCGATGATCGAGTCATTTCGCCGCCCGCCTGCTGCCCTGTAGGAGACGGCGCCGGACGAGTCGCAGCCGAAGGAGACGGCCCGGGCGGCTCATGGCCGGAGGTGGCACGCGACTGCTTTTACGGTCAGGACTCGATGATCTCCATCAATGAGAACTCCGGTCGCCCGCCGGGTTCGGATCCGCCGCAGCCGCCCTCCACCTCGAATCTCATCACCGAGCAGTTGGCGGGTATCCCCGGCAGGGGAACCCTTGCCCTCTCCTCCCAAAACTCGAGGAACTTCATGCAAGACCCTCAGTGCGAGGCCACCAGGACATTCATAGGTTCTGTTTTTCTATGGTAGAATTTGTTTTTATGAAAACACCTCGTGAGAAGCAGGCAGTTGAAAAAATGGAGCTAGGCTCACTGGACATAGATCGTAACGAAAAAGCGGCGATTTATCTTTCGAGAAAGAGAAATAATCTAATTGGCGATCTGATCAACAGGTTTGATCTTTGTGAAAACCGCGGTCAGGAAGCTACTTATGCCAACAAAGATAGTAAAACTGCCCTGGCATACAGCAAAAGCATTGACTTCGATTTGAAGCCTGGGAATAAAGCCGCAACGACATGAGAACAGGCGAAGGATCAACGTGAGCAAATCGATTGGATCCGCTTGAGATGGTCTCTCAGAACGGTCTCCGGCCTACTAGCAGTCAAAACGAAACCCTTTCGGACGATGAAGTCCGTAAAGCACTAAGCATCTACAAAAACTACTTCGATTTGTTCCACCATGTAAGCTGGATTGATGAACGCAATGAAAACATTGTGTATCTAAGCGAAGGAACTTGGAAGATTGAGGCGACCGTTGACATTAATTTAATGCGCGTAAAGGAATTGGTGGGGGATGGCCTTGCAAACAAAACTTGTCGTCTTCCAATAATCGAGCTAGATAAGCGAACACGCGGAACTTTTTTTGAAGCCCGTCTCGCCGATGGCACAAATGCCAAGATAGAACCAGATGAATACTGCTATGCAGTCGAACTGATGATCATATTGGGAGCTGTGGTTCATACCATAGAACATTGGGATGAAACTCCCGTGGATACCATCATCGATATGCTTCCATCAGGCGAGCTGTGTAATTGCATGCTAACTGAAATCAGGCGCTATATTCCACCTGAAGAACAACCACAAAAGTTCATCAGCAATTTCAAGTCCGGACTAGAGGAAGCGTTGCTTCGCGAATACAACGAACTCGAATACAATTATCCGGATTTTTCCCTGCTTTTCGTCCATTTTGTATACAACTGGATTCCTTTGCTGAGAATCAACCTAGAATCACAAACAGAAAATTATGAAGTCATCTCGTTGCGTTATTGTGAGATCGCTCATCAGGATTATGCTATCAAAACTAAGGAGAAGCTCAAGGATAGGTGTAATGCCTTTTTCCATGGGCGTGAATTCATGTACTTGTTGAAGCGAATCGGAACCTCTGAATCTGAAACGTTTACCATCCATGCGCCAGAATGGACAGTTTTCCAGCCAGTTACAACCAGCGCCGAAGATCCTATCCCATGTTTCCTCGCAGAGTACAAAACAAAATCGGGAGATTTTGGTGACGAACCAGCATTTAATGCAGATGCTATTCTCTCCGAAGATAAAGTGACGATACACACCCATAGCGTTTGGGATCAAAACCAAAAAGGACCACGCCGCAGGTTCGATTTGGCTGCACGTAATGTGTCCCAAACTGCCGAACTTCAATCTAATGGATATAAAAATTCGGTGTTGACGGCATATTTTCCATACGAATTAAACGTAGGTTGGCGAGCAAAGCCAATGAGACTCGGAAAAGCCTATCTGACTTTCCTTTTAGTGTCCACCATCAGCATCTTGTTCATCCTGATTAAAATTCTTGTAAACGACCTTGGCTGTTTCGGGCTGCTCGGTCCTTATACTCGCTTTCCTTTTTGGAGAACCTTCACTCTCCTGCCGACACTCTCTATGGTCATACCTATGCTGGCATTAGTCTTCTCGAACCTTCAGGAAGAGATTCCTTTCTATAGAAGAATTTTAATGAAACCCACAATTAAACTTGTATATGTTGGAATTGCAGTAGATATAGTATCGTTTCTTTGTGGAATGATGTCAGAATCACGAAATGATATCGTCGATACGATCGCTTTCTGGGTTGTGCTCTTCGCCTTTGTTGTCGCTTTAGTTGGATTCTTCTTTATGTTCCGATGGTACAGCCTCAATCGTACCCATGGAGGCAAGAACAACAAATGGTATGAGGACAGGGACGGACCGATTACTGGAAAGCTTGAGATTAAACCTGTTTTTGTCGATGAAACGCTTTAGCGATCAGGAAATCAGATGATCGATTCGAGATCGCCGTTTTCAGCAGATACTCGCTTGGCTCAATGATCTAGGCTACATCCCCCGCCTGTGTTTGCGGGCATTCTCCGCAACTGGATCGAGCGAAGCTTTTACCGCGATGCAGTGCCAATACATCTTCGTAGCATATCTGGCAATCACAACCTTACAGACTTACAGAATTCAGCAAGTGTCGTGTAACCTGAAATCCCGCCGGGCGTTTCCGTTTCCCACGTATTGCGATGTGTTTCGCTGAAGGCAGCTCCTTTATTCCCGTTCAGATAGTCTTTCATTTGTATAATCTCAGACAGATGTATCGAGAGCAGATGCTGACGGCGATTGTGGATCGGAGCGTTTTCAGGGTGCAGATCGAAAATCAGACCGCTGTTGCGTCTTCGGACAAGACAGCATGCGAGACGATACAGGACATCCCCGAGATAGTAGAAGAGATACTCAACGACTATTACTCGAAGAATTTTCCGAAAGTGCTATCGAGATTGACGGAAGACTGCCTGTTCATCGGAATCTGCGATCTCTTCTGCAAATGCCCTTACGACATCGAACGTTGCATCGCGCAGGATATGGAAAATCCTTCGATGCTGGTCCGCAATTGCGAGTTCACAGTCGCTGGAAATCCCCCTCATGATGCCACCGAGGCCGTTGTAATCGGCACTTACAGCACCTACACCGCTCCGAACGAACCCCAGATCCATGCTTCCAATGCGAGGTTGACCGCATGTCTCAGGCTGGAATCGGGCAGATGGCTCGCCTATCACGTGCATGTTTCCAACGTTTGGAACGAGCTGACAGGCGACGATCGCTTCCCTTTCAGCGTCAGCAAGGCCACCTACGACTACGTCAAGGAGATTCTTCGGACAGGCAACAAGACGGGCCTGCTCCCTTCGCGCATCACCCTCGAATTCGGAAGGAACCGAAGGTTAGTCGATCCCAACGAAATCATGTACGTAAAGGCGCACGGCAAGAGGTGCGTCA
>CAZPAN010000002.1:0-5610 GCA_964584585.1 uncultured Coriobacteriaceae bacterium
GCCTGGAGCTTGCGAAGATGCACACGTTGCTCTCGGTGGTCTGGAACACGTACTTCAACCCCTCGGCGCATTCGCGCACGACGTTGTTGAAGTCGGGGGTGCGATGATGGATCATCGGCTTGGCCTGGGCCAGCAGCACCTCCGATGGGACCTGCGTCGGTCCCGGGGTCATCAGATACTTCTTGTTCATCGTGGCTTCCTCCCTCGTCATCGCCATCGCCTGCTGCCGGTCAGTTCCTGGACAGAGCGATCTTTCCCGTTCTTGCGATCTCCTTTATGCCGTAGCCCCTGAAGAGATCCTCCATGGCTTGCAGCTTATCGGACGTTCCCGTGGCCTCTATCGTCATCGCGTTGCGGCCCACGTCGATGATGCGAGCGCGGAACACGTTGACGAGCTCGATGAGCTCGTGACGGGTCTCCGCCGGAGCATGCACCTTAAAGAGCACCAGCTCGCGGTAGACCGAGGCCTCTTTTGTGAAGTCATTTATCTTGTGGACGTTAACCAGCTTGTGCAGCTGCTTGGTGATCTGCTCGAACGATACGTCATCGGCGTTCACCACCAACGTGATCCTCGACAGCGAGGAATCCTCGGTGACCCCGACGGCGAGAGACTCGATGTTGAAGCCACGCCTGGTGATGAGCCCCGTGATCCTCGTGAGCACGCCGAACCTGTTGTCCACGAGCAGCGAGAGGGTGTGCTGCATCCTTGCCTCCTCACCTAGGGCGACCGGGAATACCCGGACCCTGCGCGCCTATCATGTTGGCGAGCGATTTTCCATTGCGAACCATCGGGAGAGCCAGCTCCTCTTGGGACATCCTCACATCTAGGATCGCGGGACCCCGCTCGTCGAGAAGCCACGCCACCGCCTCCTCCAGCTCGTCCGGATCGGAGACGCAACGCCCCGCCCATCCGTATGCCTGGGCAAGGAACACGTAGTCTGGGATCCTGGGGAGGTCAGAAGCGATATGGCGCTTCGTGTAGTAGACCTCCTGAAGCTGACGGATCATCCCGAGGGACGCGTTGTCGAAGACGAGCACCTTGATCGGCAGCCCGTAGGCCACGCAGGTGGCCATCTCCTGGATGTTCATCTGTATCGAGCCGTCACCCGCGAGGCACAGTACGGTCTTGTCCGGGTTGGCGATCTGCACCCCCATCGAAGCGGGGAAGCCGAAGCCCATCGTGCCCGCGCCCCCGGAGGTGAAAAAAGTTCCCGGCCCTCTGTCAGCTAGCATCCTGGCCGCCCACATCTGATGCTCCCCGACCTCTGTCACGAAGAGCATCTCCCTGCCGGCGGTGAGCTTGTTGACCGCGTCGAAGATCTGCTCGGATGATATGATCTCCGGGTCGGGCTGCGGGCGTGAGATCGTGCACTCTCGCCTCCATCCCTCTATCTGCTCGAGCCAAGCCTCGGTACGAGGTGCGGGATCGCTCTTGGCGATCCGAGCCACGAGGTCCGCGATCACCTCGCGAGCGTCCCCGACTATCGGGATGTCGACCCTCACGTTCTTGCCGATCTCGGCCGGGTCGATGTCGATGTGCACCACCTGGGCGCGTGGGGCGAACTCCTCCACCTTGCCGGTGACTCTGTTGGAAAAGCGCGTGCCGATCGCGATGAGGACATCACAGCCCATGACCGCCAGGTTAGCTTGCGGAAGGCCGTGCATGCCCAGCTGGCCGAGGTGCAGGTAGTGCCCCTCGGGGAAGCTTCCCCTGGCCATCAGGGTCTGCGCGACGGGTATCTGGAGGAGCTCCGCCAGGTTCTTGAGGCCGGCCTCGGCGCGGCTTGCGACGATCCCTCCCCCGGCGATGATGACCGGCCTGACCGCCTTCTGTATGAGAGCGGCGGCCTGCTTGACCTGCTTTGCGTTGCCCTTGTAGGTGGGCTTGTAGGAGGGTATCGAGATCTTCTCGGGGCTGGGATCGTAGTCGACCGGCAGCGCCGCGATGTCGGCGGGGACGCAGATGACGACCGGACCCAACCTGCCCGTGGTGGCGATATGAAACGCCTCTCGGATCGAGGGCACCAGGTCGGCCACGTCCTTCACGAGGTAGCTGTGCTTGGAGACCGGGAGCGTGATCCCCAGGAAGTCGGCCTCCTGAAAGGCGTCGGTCCCGATCGCGGTGGTAGCCACCTGACCGGCCACGACCACGAGAGGCTTGGAGTCCATATAGGCGTTGGTGATGCCGGTGACGGCATTGGTGGCGCCCGGGCCGCTGGTGACGAGCACGACGCCGGCTTTGCCAGAAGCCCTCGCATAGCCCTCGGCCGCATGGACCGCAGCCTGCTCATGCCTTACGAGCACATGCTCTATCTTCTTGGAGTCTATGAGTGAATCGTAGATGTCGAGAACCGCAGCGCCGGGGTAGCCGAAGACGCGCTCGACGCCCTCGTCCTCCAAAGCTCTCACCAGCGCGCGGGCTCCTGTCATCGGACGGCTTTCAGGATCCCCGTCCGACGCCTCCCCGATAGGATCGTAGGCTGCAACCGGGTCGGCCGCCTTGCCCGAGCTGTAGCTCGGATTTCCGTCCACGCGTTTCCTGCCTGCCATGCTCTTCCTTCCCGTCCGTCTCGAACCTGCGGCGGGAAGAGCCGTGCCCTCGCCTTTAGATCCTCGGCCGACATCGGGAGCACGGACCAGCCGCCCGGCTCGAGGTTCCCGGAATCCGGATGCGAGACGCTCGTGCGCACATGCACGAACGCCGATGCGCCAAGCGCATCGTCTGCACGGCTGATAACGGTGGCCGCCGATTCGGCCTACTCGCGGTCCTAAGCGGGAAAGGTCGTCTCCCGCTATCCGGATTCCGCTTTCAGACGAACTGCTCGGAGGTGAGATTCAAGACGTCCCACGCCGGGTTCGCAGCACATGCCCGGCTCTCTGCGGAGGGATTGGCCCATACTGTCCTCGTCATAGCAATTTGCTCTATGCGATTGCGATCGAGTATAAACCCGAGATTCTCGGAGACGCAAGGACGCCCCCGGATGACGGTCGATCGTCTCCGGAGGCGTCCCTTGGGCGTCCTTGAGAATTGCGCGGTGCGGGAACCGAGCGTGGCGCTAGACGACCTTGGCCCCACACTGTTCGCAGAAGCTGCTGCCGGAGCTGTTCCCGAAACCGCACTGCGGGCAGAACGCGGTACCGGAGGGTCGCTGCTGCCCTGCGGGATCGAAGGCGGCAGGATCGGCCGGCACGACGGATCCACCCGCAGAGGCGGACTCGTCGGAAGAAACGGCGGCTGCCGTCGCAACGGTCTCGGGCTTGGCGGATATATCCGCAGCGACCGACTCGGCGGTCATCGGCACGGCCTGCGCGCCGGCATCGTCAGGCACGGGCGCAGTCCCGAAGTTCGGAGCTGTCTGGACCGCAGGTCCCACAGGAACCGCTGTCTGTACGGGCTGCTGAGGCTGAGGTGGGACTGTCGTAGAGGGCTGCTGTACAGCGACGACGCGCTGCCCGCACGAGATGCAGAAGCTGGATCCGACCTCTACCTGAGATCCGCAGAACGCACAGGTGGACATCTGCTGGTAGCCCATGTTGCCCTGCTGTCCTCCGTAGGGTTGCTGCGGAACGCCGTACTGCCCGGGAGCACCCTGGTACATCGTCGCATCGTAGCGCATCTTCATTTGACGATTCCTGACGGCCTTCTCCGAGTAATAGTACGAGAGCCAGGCGAGGCCTCCAAACGCGATCGCATATATCAGGGTATCGTACGGCGCGAACCACGATGAGCTATAGCGCGACGCGACGATGATGAACTCGATGAGGTAGTAGGCCGCCATCACCACGAACGAGACGAAGACCACGGTGTCGTCCTTCTTGATGAAGGCGACTGCAGCGCCGAGCAGGAGCAGCCAGAAGCCGACGGCCCCTAGGATCGTTCCGAACATGTAGGCACCACCGTAGGTGAGAATCGTGATAAGCCCGCCGATTATGGAGGCACCGAGGCCGATCCCGACGATCGCGTACTCCATGTTCAGAAGACTCCGGAATTGCGGATTCGACTCGAAATGGGCTTTTATGTAATCTCTGAATCCTTCCACCTCGTCAGCCTTTCTACTAGTAGAGCGGTACATGCCGATCCAAACGAATCGAGACCTCGGGAGCATTCGCTGTCCTTCATTATGTCACCCGACTCTTGCAGTGAGCTTAAAAGATCTCCCGAGCTGTCGGAAACCGGCTGTCGTCCTCGAAGGCGCTCGAAAGCAGACACGGAGGATTCGAAATGGAGTCTGAGACGCGCAAGCACAGACGCGACAGTCTGTCAGAAACATGCCGCAGCCCCGAAAGGAAAGGGGCGGGCTGCGGCTCGGTTCCGCAGATCCCGCCCCCATTGCTATGGAGCGTTTCGGGTTAGGATTCGCCTCTGATCGAGGTCGCCCCTAGGCACCGAAGAGCGCCTATTCGTCCGAGCTGGACTCCTCGTTCTCGTCAACGACGGTTTCTTCGTTTTCGTCAGTGATGGACTCGTCGATGTCTGACTCGAACAGGTCGCTGATGGCTTGCATGACGGTATCGGAGATGGAGTTTGGTCCGCCAATGATCCAGACGTTGGTGGCGGAGCCGGAGGTGTCAGAGGTTCCCACGATGGCGTCATAGATGAACCCGCCCAAATCGATGGAGAACATTCCCGAATCGCTGTCATATGCGAGTACCAGCGGGCTGCCGGTCTTGCCAGCGAACACGCCTCCGATAAGCGCATCGGGGAAGTTCTGACCGGAGGCCACGGAAGGCTCGCTGTCATTCAGGACCCTGTCAGCCTTCTCGTCGCTGTAGTTGGCTTCCTGAGTGGCATAAAGCGCCATGACATCGGAGGTCCCGTACCTGTCGTCGCCAGAAACCCTGGTGATGCTATCCCTGTCGATGCCAGCTTCTTCGAGCTGCCCGGGATTCGAGTCGTTATCGGCATCATACACATCGACGGAGACGGAATTGTTCCCGCCGACGATCAGGATCCTGGTGTATTCCCCGTTGACGATGGCGTCGAGGGCATCCTCGCTGAGGGTTCCGTCCGAGCTGGTGAGGAACACGGGCGCCTGCTCTGCATAAGCGTAGGAACTCGCGGACAGAGCGTCAGCGTAGTTGTATCCGCTGACGATGATGGCGGTCTCGTCCGACCAGTCATCCAGATCCGCGACGGCCTCGTTCGTGCGGATATCGATGGCGGTATCCTCGCGCACATCGCCGGATAGACGGATGACGTCGTCTGCGGTAGACCCGTCGAGCATGTATTGGGTGGCCTCCTCGACGATTTCATCCGAGATGGAATTCACGCCGCCGGCAACGTATATGACGGAGGGCTCGAGCATCTCCAAAGCTTCGGCGGAATACTCGTTCAGCGTGTCGTCCTGACCGTTGACTAGCACGATATAACCATCAGTGACGCCGGCAAGGCCAGAGGCTGCAAGGGCGTCGGGGTAGTTCCCTCCGTTGGCGAGGATGACGACGCCATTCGCATCGGCCTCGGTGTAGGTGGCCTTGATGGCCTCTAGCGCGGTGGCGTAGCGGTCATCACCGGAAAGCCTGGTGACCGGATCGTCGGTGGTGCCGTCGTCCGGATCGTCGGTGGTGCCGTCGTCCGGATCGTCGGTGGTGCCGTCAGAGGAATCGTCG
>CAZPAN010000002.1:5710-31156 GCA_964584585.1 uncultured Coriobacteriaceae bacterium
ATCGTCGGTGGTGCCGTCGTCCGGATCGTCGGTGGTGCCGTCAGAGGAATCGTCGATGGAGACCGTGATGGTGTAGACCTCACTGGGCACATCTGACGCACTGTTCATCGTAGGCCACTCTGGGTTACCACACTCGATCGTGATGACCATCTCGTCATAGACCGGGATATCGCGGCCGTTCTTGTATTCCATTTCATCTGCGGTGACCTTTACCTGGAAATTCTTGTTGGTAGCGGTATAGTCCAGGTCTACGGATTCGGTTCCACTCGGCAGGCTTAGCGTGTAGTCGTGGGTGTCACTGGAGAACTCAGGAGTCAGCGTACCGACGCTGGGGACGATGGAGGAGATGGTCTTGTAGTTGTTGTCCCAGTCTCCACCGTAATCTAAGCCCCCATCTGCCGAATAGACAAGCTCGATCACATCTCCGTCTTCGGCTAGCAGATCCTGCGGGGAGCTGTTGATGAGCCAATCGTTCACGAGAACCATCCAGCCATCCCAGCCGCCGAGAACTCCAGACTCAAGACCGTTGACGCTATAGACATAATCGCCGCTGAGGCCGATTTCAACGTTCTCCATTTCGGCCGCAACGCACAGAGCATCGAGGATGGTATCGCCCTCATCGATGGTGACCTCGACAGAGTCGACCAGGACGCCTTCCCACGGAGCTTCATCACCCTCCACTGTGGCTTTGGTGTTCTCAATGGTGACGGTGACTGTGCTTTCCTCCGAAGTATCATCCGCTAGAGCGGATACCGGGAGCATCGAGAACACCAGCACCGCAGCTGCGACGACACTGGCGAGACGTGCCCAGGGCCTTGTACTTGCAGAAGATCGAACCATATAAACACTCTCCTCTCGTCCGGGCCATGCGGATCCGAGATTCCCCGGATCCCGATCCTGAACGATTTCGTTTCCATGCAGGATGGCTGGCCCTTGGTTCGTGACCTGACCATGCTAGCACTTTGGCAGGAGCATATATCCTCCTCAGGTCAAAAAAGCAAATTAGTTATCGAAAAACGAGTGGATTATGCGCGGATAATGTGGAATCGTGGAAAAATAATGGATATATGGTGATGGTTGATGAGGGTTGATAAGAGCAGGGAAGCTATCGACGGGTTGCGAGACTGGGGGACTCGAATACTCGACACCGGAGGTTTCGGTTTCGATGGTGGGGGCGGAGGGACTCGAACCCTCAATCCCGAAGGCATCGGATTTTAAGTCCGCCGCGTATGCCAGTTCCGCCACGCCCCCGAATACACCATCTTCTGCCTGCGGCAAGTCTCTGCAGGCCCTAAGGGAGCATGATAGCTCAACCAGGTGCGATCAGGACGGCCAATCCATCATCAGTCCGAGCAGCCCATCCGACTCGCTGACCGTCATCTCCGAGACCCCAGCCAGCACGAGAAGCTCCATCAGGATGACGAGACCCGCGACTATGACCTCGGCGCGACCCTCCTGGATGCCCACAACCATCCTCCTGCTCTCGCAGTCCATCGAGGAAAGACGTTCGAGCAGATCGACCATCTCCTCTTCGGAGACGGCCCTGCCGTGCACGCGCGCAGAATCGTAGGTCTCCATCTCCTCCAGCATCGAGACCATCGTCGTTGCCGTGCCGCCGACGCCTATCAGCCTGAATACCGGCGCCTCGCGATCGAGATATCCCTCGAACTGCGAGCGAACCCACGACCTGGACTCCGACATCTCCCCCGAGGTCGGGGGGTCGCTTTTCAGAAACATCTCGGTGACGCGGCGGCAGCCCACGTCGAACGAGTGGGACTTCGCTACCGTCGGGAGCGACCCGTCCGCAGGGGCATTCCCGATTATCAGCTCGGCCGACCCTCCGCCCACATCGCAGACCATCAGGCCCTCTCCCCTGAAATCGCATGTGGCTCCGGCGAAAGCGATTGACGCCTCCCTGTCGCCGGATATGACTTCGGAGGGAATGTTCCTGTCGGAAAGCACCCGAGCGAGATCGTCGGAATTGGAGGCGTCCCTTGCAGCCGAGGTCGCCACCGCGATCACCCTAGGCGATCCGTCGGAGCTGGGTCCGGGCGCAACGCCCAGGCGCAGCATCTCCTCGAGATACGCATCGATGACGGTCTCCACGCGACCGATAGCCGCACTCGACAGCACACCGCTGTCGACCAGCCCCTCTCCCAGGTTGGTTACAGTGGAGCGCTTGCAGATCTGCTCCACCCCGCCCTGTGCCACATCGGCCACCATGAGCCTCGTCGAGACCGTCCCGATGTCTATGATCGCCCGTCTTGTCAACATGCCAACCTCAGTCGTCGTTCACCATGAATATCACGTCGAGGATCTCGTTGAGCAACGTGTCTTCGGCCGTGACCGACCCTTCCTGGATAACGGAAGGAAGAGAGTTGGAATCGTCGGTGTCCAATAGCCCGGTGACCACCCCGGCGGTCTCCCCCTCCTTGACCCAGCCGTATTCTCTTCTGATGTAATCCTCGACGCCCGAGTCAGTGGAGAGCCAGTCGATCAGCTCCTGCACCTCGGCGTTGCGCCCTTCCACCAGCTCGAGCTCGGTGTTGGCGGATTCCAGATCCCTGAGGGATATGTAGTACTCCCTTGCGGCGGGATAGATCAGCAACATCGCGGAGAGGAGCACCGCCGTAAGAACGATGAGCACGATCGTCTTCGGGAAGAGATTCGCGGAGAGCGCAGAAACCGGACCCCCATGGGGTTTTGCAACCATGTCCTTGGACCTGCGTGCCGAGATGTCCCGGGCGCGTTTCCGCTGCGATCCGGATTTTTTCCCGCTCTCGTTCGGCGCGAGGCTCCCAGCTCCATCGGACGCAGTCTTCCGCTTGATTCTGCGCGCTATCATCTTCCGAGCTGACTTCACGCCGGAAGCAGGCTTTTCGGAAGAGGGGGTCGGAGATACGCGACCGCTGCGAGAGGAATCGCTGCGGGAAACAGAGCTTCGGGAAGAGTCGCTGCGAGAGACAGAGCTTCGGGACGGACCCACTGACATCACGGAGATGTCGGGCTTGGGAACCTCTGCGCGCGGCTTCCGCCGAGACGACGAAGACCGGCTTCGGGAGGATACGCTTGCAATGCCATCGGACCGGAAAGATCCGACAGACGGGGAAGCGGATACCCGCTTCTCCTGGCTTTCCCTCCGTATCGCGGAGCGATTGTCGTCGATCGACCTGTATTTGGCTTTGGATAAGCCTGTGATCTTGGAAGGCTCACGCCTATAGGCGGAGTACTTGGTCCAAGTGTCCAGCTTTCGACTGGAAGGTGAATGATCCACCACAGGACGCCTCGTTTCGTTTCTGCTGTGTTTGTCTTGTGTTTAAACGAATCGTTTGCGGCTGGTTGAATCGCCTCGGCCAGTTTAGCACACATGGATCGCGGCGGCCATCGACTGCGGATATGCACGGCGAACGCCCGGGCAACGACGCGCCAGCGGTTGCGTTCGGGTACCGAAACGCCCGGCCCCCTCCGCTGCCCATGCGCGCAAAGGCGAAGAGGACGCGCTGGTCCGCGCCGATAAGCCTGAGCGCACAGGGGCGGAGGGGGCCGGAGATGGGCAGAATGAATTGGTCAGCGTTTCCCTAACCTACCTTGCGAACGCCTTTGAGGAGTCCGTACCCTCCGGCGCTGCGCCTGTATACCACGTTGGGCTCTCCCGTGAACTTGTCCTCGTACAGGAAGAAATCGTGACCGAGAAGGTCGATATGAACGAGCGCCTCCTCCTCGGTCAGAGGCTCGAGCTCTATCTCCTTCACCTTGACGACGCTCTCCTCGCGCTCGATATCATCCACGATCGCCTCGATGGAGTCGTGTCTCTCGATGACCTCGGAAGGCTTCGCGGACCTGACCTTTCTGTCGATGACCTTGGTCTTGAACTTACGAAGCTGGCGCGAGACCTTCGCAGCCGCAACATCGACTGCAGAGTACATGTCCTCGCCGGCTTCCTCGGTCCTGATGATGTGCTTCTTCATCCTGAGGGTGATCTCGGCGACTGCAGGGTTGGGGTTGGATGGGTTCTTCTCCACATGAAGAACGACGTCGCACTTCATCGGCGATACGTCGAACGTCTTCAGCGCGGCGCTCACCTTTTGGTTCACGTAATCGCGCAGCGAATCGGATACCGTCATCTTCCTCCCAATGATATTGATGTCCATGAGGCATCTCCTCTCTTGGCCGCGTTCGCCGATCAAAATGACGATCTACGCCATGTGTCTAACTGATGAAATCCCCGAGAATCAGCATGCGGGCTGCTCGGGCTGCGTACTCGAACCCGTCTTACTCAGACTCAGACTCGGACTCTTCCTCGCCAGAATCGCTGGCCACGGTCACCGATGGAGCGTTGAGTGCGATATCTTCGATCGGCATCACGTACTCCGCGCAGGACACGCCGGTCCATTTGGACACTACCGTATCGAGGACGCCGTTGCCGTAGATGGTCTGAAGAGCTTCGAGCACCGCTTCGGAGAGAGCGGTGTTCGTCTGAAGCACACCGATGTAGACCCCGGAGGGATCATCGAGCGACGCCGCGAAGGCTACTCCCTCGTAGGACATCGAGAGATACCCGCCCGCGACGATGTCGGAGGCGACGTATTCGACTTCGCCATCTTCGAGCGCCGCGAACGCGTCCGAGAGCGAGGTGTAGGTGACCAGGTTGGAGCTATCGCAGTACTCCGACGCCGCTCTGGAGGCGACGGAATTGGTGTAGGCGCCTATCTGGGCCGAGCCGAGGCTGTCGAGATCGACGGTCGAGTCGACGTCCTGCCCGAACAGCGCGGATCCGTTCTCGAGATACGGTCCGATCGTGGAGACGCTGGTGTTCTGGGTCTGCGCGACCGGGGTGCTCATCGCGATATCGACCTCGCCGCCCTCGATTACGTCGATGACGTTATCGCCCGAGATATCGACGACCTCGAGGCTGAGCCCGAGCTCGGTGGCGATGGCGGCCGCGACGTCGACATCCAGTCCGATGATCGTCTCTTCGGAGGTTCCCTCGTTGGATAAGCCTCCGAACGGGGCGTTAGAGGAATCGACGCCCACCGTGAGCGTCCCGGCGGTCACCAGCGCGGAGCTGCTGACAGCGGGGTCCAGGGTCACCTCCTTGGTTCCCTGTGTAGCGCATCCAGTCAGGAGAAAGCCGGATCCGAGCATCAGAGATGCAAGGACGACAGATCCCGCGATTCTGCTCCGTTTCATCGAATTCCCTTCTAATGTCTTGAGGACATTCCACGCCAAGAGACATCCGATGCTCCGTAATGAAATGCGTGGGATCGTTCTAGGAAGCATCGCCACCCTTGTCGCGTACCTATGTACTGTAACACTACTTCCATGCTCGACGCACGTAGGCAAGGACCGCCGCCCCTGCCGGTTCCAAGCGGGTCCGGATCTCAAGATGTCTTCCCGGCTGACCTGGTCTTTGCCCCCACACCCGCGCACCGGGGCCTTCGCCTGATACGATCTCACTGCAAGCCCTCTCGCCCGGGGGATATCCATCCCCTGAAGTCGGATATCGGGCGGTGCGTCTTACATCTAGAATGCGCCATGCTCGCTCACGCGGGATCCCGCGATCGCTTACGTGGATCCTTTCGGCCGCATCTGCCATGGATTAGGGCGGGTATCCGCCCGCAACCACAGACCCGGAAAGACGTTCCGAGTTTAAGCGCGGATCCGAAGCCTGTCTCTCACTGGATGCGGCTGACGTGTCCCTTCGGGCGCGAAGCGGCCGCCGCCGGCTGTGTCATGCGCGCTTCCGGTCAAGCTACCGCAGGCTTCCGTCAGATGCGGTTGACATATCCTTTCGCCAGACCTGACGGACGCACCCCCTCTACCAGACCCGGCAGGCGCAGGCCACCGCCACCTCGGCTGCGCCGGCCTCCGTCAACGCCCACGCGGCGGCGTCAGAGGTCGCGCATGTGGTCATGACGTCGTCCACCAAAAGGACCACCGCCCCTGCAGCGGATTGCGAACGGAAGACGCCTTGCAGGTTGGCGGCACGGTCATGCCTTCCAAGCTCCCTCTGATCGACGCGCTCCGTCCCTTCGAGCATCTCCACGCACTCCACGCCAAGCCCCATGGCGACGAGACGGGCGATCGGGATCATATGGTCGAAACCGCGTCTCGCGATAGCGGCCTTGGTCGCGGGGACATAGGTGACGAGGTCGATCCTCGCAAACGGGGTGCGAGGCAGCGCATCCCCATGCAAACTCCCTTCGTTTTGAGCGTGGAACTGCACGTCTGCCTGCGCTCCCATCTCGAGATTCCCCTCGGACGAAGCGAAGCGCCGCTCATCGCTCACCAGTCCCACCTCAGCCGGGAGACAGAGCAGAGCGTCAGCGTCCGCCTTCTCCCCTGTCGAGGCGAGGTGCCGCAAGTCCGCCTCCACCCTCTCCTCAATCGCCGCGAGCATCAACGCAGACATATGCTCGGCCAGACCCCTCTCGCCCGCATCCTTGTATCCCCTCGTGATCTCTGCGCCGAGACCCGTGTGCTCCATCGCGCAGACCGCCTCCGAGAAGGACCAGGAGATCAGCCCCTCGGGTTTCCAGCATTCGGTGCAGAGGATCGCCCCGTAGGGGGCACCGCAGGCGGAGCAGGCCAGAGACTGGTCGATCAGAGGGAGGATCGACTCGCAATCGGGGCAGAGCGAGACTCCCGGCATGTCGCAGCCGATGCATCTCCTCGGCCATGCCAGGTCTACGAGTCCTCCGACGATATCCCCCATCGCCGCCGCTATGTCGTCGAGCTTCGGAAACCT
Source organism: uncultured Coriobacteriaceae bacterium (assembly GCA_964584585.1). GTDB lineage: Bacteria > Actinomycetota > Coriobacteriia > Coriobacteriales > CADBOM01 > CAZPAN01. The sequence goes on from CAZPAN010000002.1 coordinate 12,459, forward strand.
CATACCGACAATATGGCACGTGAATCCAAACGATCCACGTGCCATATCCAAACGCGATCTAAACCGGATCTAACCGGCGCACGGCGATGAAACGATGAGACCCTGCCGGGGTCGGTCGGGGACGACAGACGACTCTCGCCCCGCTGGAAGGCGACTCTACAGCGCGTACGTGCCGTCGGAGCCGGGACGCAGCACGCCCTTGTCGGTAACGATCGCCGTTATCAGCTCGGCGGGAGTCACGTCGAAGGCAGGGTTGATGACCCCGATGCCCTCGGGGGTGGTCCGCATCCACATGTCGAACTCCACGCCCTCGTCGGTCGCGCGCAGCATCATCCGATGCTGACCTCCCATCGGAACCTCTACGGACAAACCCACCGCCTCGACGGCGTCTCGGATCTCGATCCCGATCCGATTCTCCGGCAAGATGAACCCGTTTCCGAAAAAGCCCCTGACCTCGTCGGGATCACGCTGTTCTATCTCGATCGCGCTTCCATCGGGGATCGAACGGTCGATCGTCGAGAACGGAGCGGCCACAACGAAGGGTATGTCGAAATGAGCTGCCAGGATGGCATGCCCCAGCGTGCCGATCTTGTTGGCGGCGTCGCCGTTGGCGGCTATCCGGTCGGCACCCACTATAACCATGTCCACAAGGCCGGCGGACATCGTCGAGGCAGCCATGTCATCGCAGATGAGGGTGGTCGGGACGCCGGCACGCCTCAGCTCCCAGGCGCTGAGGCGTCCCCCCTGGTTGACCGGCCTGGTCTCGCAGGGATAGACCATCTCGACCAGACCCTCGTCGAATGAGGAGTAGATCGCTCCGAGCGCGGTGCCGTAGAAGACCGTCGCGAGCGAGCCGGCGTTGCAGTGGGTCATGATCCCCATCGGCGCTCCGCCGCCCAGCTCGCGCACGAGCTGGGCTCCGTATCTGCCGATAGCCCTATTGGAGGCCTCATCGGCCTCGGCCAGCGCACGGGCTGCAAAGATCATCGCCTTGCGGACAGCGTCGGCGGCATCGGCATCCCCTGCATGCTCGGCAGCCGCCTCCCTGGCCGCCCGAGCCACCTGGTCCACTCCCCATGAGAGGTTCACCGCAGTAGGTCTGGCTGCCGAGATCTCGGCAGCAACTCCCTCCATCGTGGCCATGAGCGAATCGAGGTTGGAACCGGCCTCGCCGTCCGTCTCGTTGACCGCCCACAACGCCAGCGCGAAGGCGCCGCCGGCGCCGATCGCCGGCGCGCCTCGCAGGGCGAGCGAGCGGATGGCCTCGATCATCTCGGCATAGGTGGAGCAGCGCATCGTTTCCAGACGCGACGGGAGCCTCCTCTGGTCGATCAGCACCACACGAAACCCGCCGCCGTCAGACGCTCTCTCGCCGGCATCCTCCCACCAGATGGTCCTGGGTAGGCAGTCCGCAACTCCCATCGGGGCTACTCAGTGCCCATGTTCCACGACGAGAGGTACTTGCGTTGCTCGTCGGTCAACGTGTCGATGCGAACACCGAGCGCCTCCAGCTTGAGCCTCGCGATGGCGTCGTCGATCTCCTTGGGAACGTCGTGGCAACCGGGAGCAAGATCACGGCCATCGCCCAGCATGTACTCCGCGCAAAGCGCCTGGTTGGCGAAGGACATGTCCATGACCTCCGCCGGATGCCCCTCGGCACAGGAGAGGTTGACGAGCCTGCCCTCGGCGAGCAGGATGATCCTGCGGCCGTCGGGCAGCTCGTACTGCTCCACCAGGGGCTTGAGCTGGCGCTTGGAGACGCAGTTCTCTTCGAGCCACCTGATGTTGATCTCGGAGTTGAAATGGCCGGCGTTGGAGATGATGGCTCCATCCTTCATGTTCTCGAAGGCGGGGGCGTCCACGACATTGACGTCGCCGGTGACGGCGATCCAGACGTCGCACTCCCTGGCTGCCTCGACGCAGGGCATCACGCGATAGCCGTCCATGTGCGCCTCAAGGGCCCTCAGCGGATCGACCTCGCACACGATGACCTGCATCCCCATGCCGGCAGCCCTCATCGCGAGGCCCCTCCCGCACCATCCATATCCGGAGACCACCAGCGTGCGTCCGGCGAGCAGGCGGTTGGTGGCCCTGATGACACCGTCGAGAGACGACTGACCCGTACCGTAGCGATTGTCGAAGAAGTGCTTGGTGCTGGCGTCGTTGACGTTGATGACCGGGTAGCGCAACACGCCGTCGGCGGCCATCGCGGCCATCCTCACGACGCCGGTGGTGGTCTCCTCCATCCCGCCTATGATCCCTTCGAGAGCATCGACGCGTTCGCCGTGGATACGGCTCACGAGATCGGCGCCGTCGTCTATCGTGATCTGGGGATGCAGGTCTATCACCTGGTCGATGTGCTTGTAGTAGGTCTCGGTGTCCTCACCCCTTATCGCGAAGACCTTGATGCCGTAGTGGCGCACGAGCGCTGCTGCAGTATCGTCTTGCGTGGAGAGCGGGTTGGAGGCGCACAGAGCCACGTCGGCCCCACCGGCCTTGAGCGTCCTGACCAGGTTGGCGGTCTCGGTGGTCACATGCAGGCACGCGCCGATCCTGACCCCATCGAGCGGCTTCTCGCGCTCGAACCTCTCGCGGATGAGCCTGAGCACCGGCATGTCCATCTCGGCCCACTCGATCCTAGCGCGACCCTCATCGGCCAGAGAGACGTCTCTGATATCGCATTCGATCCCATCGATCACAGCCATCTGCGAACCTCCTTGAAACGCTAATCCGTTGATTTCGCCCGGCCCCCTCCGCGCCCATACGCGCGAAAGCGAAGAGGAAGCGCGATTCCCTTGCCGCCAGGAAGCTTGTCGTCCCTGCGGCCGGAAACACGAAACCCCGAGTCCCGTAGCCGGCCTCTATCGAGCCTTGTTCATCGACGCGATCAAGGCGTCGGCGTACTCGGTGGTAGTGACGCACCCGTCGGTCGAGCCGGTGATCGTGCGCTTGAGATCGTAGGTGATGTCCTCACCTCGACCGATCACGTCGGCGACCGCGTCGAAGACCCTCGTCGCGGCCTCCCTCTCCTCCAGATGATTGAGCATAAGAACCGAGGAGAGCAGCAGGGCCGTGGGATTGGCCTCGTTCTTGCCCGCGTGGATCGGGGCGGAGCCATGGACCGGCTCGAAGACCGCGCACTCGTCGCCGATGTTGGCGCCCGGGGCGATTCCGAGGCCGCCGACGAGTCCGGCGCAAAGATCGGAGACGATGTCACCGTAGAGGTTCGGGAGAACGACGACGTCGAAGGTCTCGGGACGCAGCACCATGCCCATGCAGGTCGCATCGACGATTCGGTCCTCGAACCCGATGCGGCCCTCGTACTCGGAGGCGACCTCGCGGGCAACCCTGAGGAACAGGCCGTCGGAGTATTTCTGGATGTTGGCCTTGTGCACTGCGGTCACAAGATCGCGCCCGTTGGCGATCGCATACTCGAAGGCGAACCTCACGATGCGCCTGGTGGCGGTGATGGAGATCGGCTTGATGGAGATACCAGAGTCGGGAAGGATGTTGCCCGCCCCAGTCTTGGCGATGAACTCGATGAGCTCAGCGGCCTCCGCAGAACCCTCCTCGAACTCGATTCCGGCGTAGAGGTCCTCGGTGTTCTCCCTCACGAGCACCACGTCCACGTTGTCGTAGCGTGCCCCGGTGCCGGCGATCGACTTGCAGGGACGCAGGTTCGCATAGAGGTTGAGCTTCTTGCGCAGTGCTACGTTGACCGAGCGGAACCCGGTTCCCACTGGAGTGGTGATCGGACCCTTGATGGCTACCTTGTTCTTCTTGATCGAATCGATCACGTAATCGGGAAGGGGGGTTCCATGCTCTTCCATCAGATGGGCGCCCGCGTCGGCTACCTCCCACTCGATGTCAACCCCCGTGGCCTCGACGACCTTGACCATCGCGTCGACGATCTCGGGGCCTATCCCGTCTCCCGGTATCAACGTAACTACGTGCTTTGCCACTTCTCAACTCCTTGTCATCGTCTCACGCGGACGCCGACCAAACATCCGATCGCATCGCTCGTCGTCTGCGCACCTCTCTGTCGCCGGCCGCGCGTATCCGGCCAGCCGCATCGCCGAATGCCGTCTCTGAAGCCGAGGCCGCAACGGCCCGCTGTCAGATCCGGCTACTCTCCGCACGCCTCCACGATCACCTTGGCGCGCTTCTGCAGCCCGCCTTTCGCCGACTTCGCGTCGAAGGCCATCCTGTCGGCAAGCGCCTGCTTTATCTCGGACGAGGCGCTACCGCGGGCGAACCTGATCAGCTCGTCGAGCATCTCGTTGAACTCGGGATCTCCGTGGTAGCACTGGATGGCCTCGTCAAGGAACGGCCAGACCCTCTCCGAGGCGTCGGCATCGCTCTCACCCATCCTGCACATGAACCTGAACGCCGCCAGGCGAACCAGCCCGGAATCCTCGTCGTAGAGGGAGACCTCCGCGCCCGGTATCGCCTCCACGCACTCGTCAAGGCAGATTGGCGCCAGCTCGTAGAGCGCCTCTAGGACGTTCCAGCGGGTCTGGGCCTCCGGGCGGTGAAGAGCATCGCATAGGCTGTCGATGTTCGGAGCCAGGATCTCGGGGGCCGAATGCGCAACCTGTGCCCGAATCGTGGCGGAAAACTGCCTGACCCTCCTGGCTTCCCCGTCCAGGCTCGTCACCAGAGCCTCTAAAATGACCGGATCGGATTCCGCGAGCTGAGCGTACTCCTCCTTGGTCACATCCGGATTGATGAATATGCGCTTGACGCCGTCGACTTCCTCGACGACCTTGTCCTTGGCGGTCTCGACCATTTCCATTCGCTCCTAGAACCCGGGTAAACGCCGATGAAGCCCGTTTCGACCGTCTCCGCGCCGTGTCGTGCGCCTGGGAACTCGTCCCGATCGGCGCAGTCCGCCGCGCCCTCCTCTCCTTCGCGCGCATGGGCTGCAGCGCGGGCCGGATCCGGACGAAAGCGGTTGATCATCGCTTTCCTAGAGATTGAAACCGTCGTGCTTCTTGAAATGCGCGGCCAGACCGCCGTCGTTGAGCAGCGTGGCCATCACAGGGGGCAACGGCGAGAACGGGATCTCGATTCCCTTGTCCATATCCTTGATCGTGCCGCCCTCCAGATCGATCTCGAGGACATCGCCCTCGTCGATCAGGTCGGTATCGCACTCGACCACGGGCAGGCCGGTGTTGATCGCGTTGCGGTAGAAGATCCTCGCAAAGCTCTTGGCCACCACGGCCTTGGTGTTCGAGTGGATCAACACCAACGGCGCCTGCTCGCGACTCGAACCCATCCCGAAGTTGCTGCCCGCGACTAGGATGCCGCCGTCGGGCTTGACCTTCTCGTAGTAGTCGGGGTCTAGCTCTTCCATCGCATGGTGTGCCATGTCGTCCATGTCGTTCGACTTGAACTTGTATTTCCCGGAGATGATGTAGTCGGTGTTGACGTCATCACCGAACTTGAATGCCCTCGCGCTTATCTGCATATGGGTGTCCGTCTCCTTTGATTATCCGATGTAGTTGCGCGGGTCGGCGATGCAGCCCTCGATCATCGAGGCGGCGACCGTCGCAGGCGACCCGAGGTAGATGAAGGCGTTGGAGTTGCCCATCCTGCCCTTGAAGTTGCGGTTGGCGGTGGAGATGACGTTCTCCCCGTCGGAGGGCACGCCATTGTGGGTGCCGACGCAGGGTCCGCAGCCCGGGGTGACGATGCTGGCCCCGGCCTCCACGAGCCTTTGGATGTATCCGCGCTCCATCGCCTCAAGGTAGATCGGGCGCGACGCGGGCGCGACGACGAGCCTGCACTTGGGGTTGATCGTCTTGCCGTCAAGGATGGACGCCGCGATGGCGAGGTCCTCCACGCGACCGTTGGTGCAGGTCCCGATGTACCCCTCGGCGACAGGGGTGCCGGCGACCTCGTCGATCGGGCTGACGTTGTCGACCGAATGGGGCTTGGAGATCTGCGGGACGATCTTGGAGACGTCGATGTCGATGACATCGCAGTAGACCGCGTCCTCATCGGTGCAGACGGGGTTGGGGGTACGTTCGGAGCGAGCTGCGAAGAAATCGAGCGTCTTCTGGTCGGCCTCCATGAGACCGGCCTTGGCGCCCACCTCGATGGCCATGTTGGAGATCGTCATGCGAGCGTCCACCGAGAGGTCGGAGATGGCCTCGCCATGGAACTCGAGCGCCTTGTAGGTGGCGCCGTCGGCACTGAGGATCCCTGCCAGATAAAGGATCATGTCCTTGGAGAAGACGCCGGGAGCGAGGTGCCCAAGGTAGTTGACCCTGATGGTCTCCGGAACCCTGAACCAGAGCTTGCCGGAGATCATCGCCGCCGCGCCGTCGGTAGAGCCGACCCCGGTGGAGAACACGTTGAGCGCGCCGTAGGTGCAGGTATGCGAGTCGCATCCGACCACGAGATCTCCGCAGACGATCTTGCCCGACTCGGGGACGAGCTGGTGGCACACGCCGCAGCCCCAGTCGTATATCGTGATGCCGGTCTTCTCCCCGAACCTTCGCATCTTGTCATGGATCGCGGAGACCCCCTCCAAGGGAGATGGGCAGGAGTGGTCCATGACCATCGCGACCTTGTCTTTGTCGAAGATCCTGCCGCCCGACATGTCTTCGATCGCATCGATCGCCAGAGCGGAGGTGCCGTCCTGGCTCATCGCGAAGTCGATGTCGGCGATCACGATGTCGTTGGCATGAGCATCGACCCCGCTGCGATTGGAGAAGATCTTCTCCGCTATCGTCTTTCCTATTGCAATCTACCTCCTCTTTCCGGCGCGCCCACACTCATCCGTGCCGCAAGCGCACCGCCCGTACCGGGCTTGACCTGACGCACCCACTTGCGGGACGACCGCCACAATGGGGCATCTCCGTCAGACAAAGCATCAGAAACGGCGGGAACCCTCCCCGTTGTCTCCTCGTCGTATAGGAAACGATGATTGATTGCCTTCATCCGCCTCCGGACCGTGCCGCAGCCCATGCGCGCGAAGACGAGCAAGGCGCAGTGAACTGCGCCGATGAGCCTGAGCGCGCATGGGCTGCGGCACGGTCCGGAGGCGGGCGGAATGAATTGATCAGCGTTTCCTATAGTGCGGATGTCGGCGATCCAGCCTGCTCTAACACGTGTTTCGTCGAGTTGATCTTATCCGAGGGGCGCGCCGGCCACGCGAACGTGCCCGCCAAGCGGGGAGGTTGCCGTCGTTGCGCAGCGGCCAGCGATCACTCTAGCTGCGACGTCGAGGACGACGGATGCGGCATGGTACCTGCGATCCGAGTCGGTCTCGGATGCGGCAGCAACGGCAACCGGGAAATCCCGCACGCCGTCAGGAGGTGGGCAGGCGTCTGACGATGTAGCAGTGGTGTATGCGGGAGTTGCGGGAGAAATCCTCGGGAATGGTACGGCCCGACACCTCCACGATGCCGACGCCCGCGTGCTCCAGCTTCTCGACGTCGGGTTCGAAACCTCGGAGGTTGCAGCAGAATATCGCCTGGCCTTCCCTTTCGAGGATCCTCGAGACCCCGATCAGCAGCTCGACATGATCGCGCTGGACATCCCATGTCCTAGAACTCATCCTCTTGGAATTGGAGAAAGTGGGCGGGTCGACGTAGACGAGGTCGAACCTCTTGGGAGAATGCCTGGTATCGGAGACCCATCTCACCGCATCAGCCCGCTCGAACGTATGGTTGGGACCCGTGAAGCCATTGAGCTTCATGTTTCTCCCAGCCCAGTCGAGGTAGGTACGCGACATGTCTACGGTGAGCGTCGATCTCGCCCCGCCCGATGCGGCCCATACGCTGGCTGCGCCGGTGTAGGCGAAGAGGTTGAGGAAGCTCTTGCCGGCCGAGATCGATCCGATCATCTTGCGGATCTCCCTGCTGTCTAGGAAAAGCCCGGTATCGAGGCCGGAGTCGAAAGCCACCTCGAAGAGGTTGGGACCCTCGGCGACTATATGATGACCGGCGGGCATGATGTCGGGCGCGGGCCTGGCGCTGGCGGATCTGCGCGAGGCACCGGGGCTGCGGGAGGGCGCGGGCTTGCCGGTCATCGCGGACCCGCCGCCCAGGGACCGAGAGTCGCCCCCGGCCCCGCCGTCCGAGTACTGGGAACCGCCCTTGGATCTCACCCTGCGCTTGAGAAAGACGTCGCTCGCGTCGACATCGAACGCCTTTCGGACCTCCTCCACCGCGAGAGCGGCCCGGGAGGCGGCCAGCGCCGGATCGACGGAGCGGGGCGGGGCATACTCGCAGACCTGCACCCATCTGCGTCCCTCATCAGAACCCGCGCCCTGGTAGAGATCGACGGACAGGTTGAAGTCGGGGAGGTCGGCATCGTAGACCCTATAGCAGGTGACGCCGGTCCTCTTGGCCCACTTGCCCCTGTGACGCGCCATCTTCGCGAGGCGGTTGGCGAACTGCTCGGCGGCGGAGGCGAGCTTTCCGGTCGTCTGGACGTCGGCGCTCCGGTAGCTGCGGATCGAGACCTCGATCGGACCGTTGTAGGTGGAGACTTCCCTCTCGGGAGATGCGGAGAAGACAGCGTCGGAGACCGCTCCCGGAAGGATCATCACCACGTCCCAGTTGCCTTCCGAAGCGCCGACGCGACCCCTCAGCGCCGAGAGGACGGGCATCAGCCGAGAGATGTCGAGCACCCTCTCCCCGTAGGGAGGGTTGGTGGCGACAAGCGAAACCGCCCCGGCATCGGGAAGGTCGAGACGGGTGACATCGGAGCATAGGATCTCCATGACCTCGCCCACCCCTGCCCGCCTGGCACTCGCACGAGCGGTGGCAACCGCAGCAGGGTCGATGTCGGAGGCGAGCACGCGGGGCGCTGCAGCTCCCGACGTCGCCAAGGCTAGCCCAGCCTCCATGCGCTCGTCGGCCTCGGTCAGCAGATCGTCCATCACAGAAGAGTCGAACCAGCGCATGTTGAAGATCGTCCAATCGGCCCGCGCGATGCCTGGGGCTATGTCGCAAGCCATCATCGCGCCCTCGATCGCTATCGTCCCGCTTCCGCAGAAGGGATCGACGAGCATCCCTCCCGACCTCGCGATCTTCGGCCAGCCTCCCGTGCTCAGCACGGCAGCGGCCAGCGTCTCCTTCATCGGGGCAGCGACGTCTCCTGTAGCCACGCGGTACCCCCTCCGATGCAGGGGAGCGCCGCATAGGTCGAGCGAGATCGTCGCCTTCTCGCCATGGATCGAGACTCTCACCGGAATGTCCGGCGACTCGGGGTCCACGTCGGGACGGGCGCCTCTGACCCGCCTCAGCCTGTCGCAGATCGCGTCCTTCACCTTGAGCGCGGTGAAACGCGAGTTGGTCAGCGCCTTGGAGGTCCCCTTGGCGTGAACCGCTATCGTCGCCGAAGAGGGGATGTGCTCCTCCCACTCGATGGCGGCGCACGAGGAGTAGAGGGCATCGGAGCTGGATGCGTCGACACGCTCGAGCACCAGCAGAACCCTGCTCGCGCACCTGAGCCACAGCATCGCGCGGCAGGCCTGCTCGATCGTCGCACGCAACGAGACGCCGGAGGAAAGCGGGCGCACGCCGGAGATTCCCATCGAGGAGAGCTCGTCGGCGACGATCCGTTCGAGGCCACCAGCACATGACGCAAAGAACTCGAGCTTGCCGTGCTTGTCAGTATTCATCGAAAGGACAGGCCCCCGATCAGTCCTCTAGGGAAACGCTGGTTGATTGCTTTTACCCAGATCCGGCGCGTGGCGCAGCCCATACGCGTAAAGGCGAAGAAGGCGCGCTGGCCCGCGTCGATGAGCCTGAGCGTGCAAGGACATGGCATGGGCCGGAAGCTGGCGGAACAAATTGATCATCACTTCTCTGACGGGGCGAAGGGAGGCATGGTGCCCTCGATAGCGCCCTTGCGACGATCCGGACCCCAGAAGCTGGCGGCGAGCATGCCCGGACCCACATGAGAGCCGATGACCGGGCCGACACTGCACTCGAGGAACTCGGTGGGCTCGCCGGTATAGAGCGACATGAGCGTGTCCATGTCCTCCTTGCAATCGGCGTTGCTGACGACGATCTTGCCTCTGGATGGCTCGATGATCGTCTCGTTCATCAGCTTGGCGATCGTGCGGATCGCCTTCTTCCTGCCCCTGACCATGCTATGGATCTCCAGATGGCCGTCGAGGGAGAAGGTGAGAATCGGCTTGATGTCGAGCTTGGAGCCGGCGGAGGCGACGATCGCGGGAATGCGACCGCCCCTCTTAAGGTACTTGAGGTCGTCGACGGTGAAGTAGGCGTTGACGAAATAGCGGGCCTCCTCGATCCATGCCGCCAGCTCGGCGGCGGTCAGCCCCGCATCGAGCTGCCTGACGCACTCGACGACGAGGAAGCCCTCGGCGACAGATGCCAGGCAGCAGTCGATCGCGTATATCTCGATGGAGGTGTATTTTTTTCGGATGTCCTCGATCTCGTTGACGATCGTGTCGAAGGTTCCGGAGAGGGCTGCGGTAAAGCAGCACATCACGGTGGGGACACCCGACTTGGCGATCTCGATGAGCTTCTCGCGAATGACGGTGATGGGAATCTGGGCGGTCGTGGGCCGCTCGGCGTCGGAGCGCATAAGACCGTAGAACTCCTCGGCGGTCATCGACTGCCAGAAGTCGTCGAGATGGGTGCCGTCGGACATCTCGAACGGGAAGTAGAGAGTCCCCACGTTCATTTTCTGCACCAGCTCGTAGGGGAGGTCACAGCAGGAGTCGATCACCAGATTGCACTTGCGTTCAGCCATGTTCCAGCCTTTCAGTAGATCGCATTTGAATTCCGGGGCGCGCGACGACCTTCTCCGCACGTCCCACGCGCCGTTGCCATCCGGCGAGCTCCAGCATCATGGCCAGAAAAGACGGCCGCTCCATCGGGAAAGCCATCCGAACCCGCCAGATCACCCTTCCGCCGTCTCAGTCCCCCAACGCATTGGGTCTGTACTCCGCGATGAGCTCGCTACGGGTCTCGTAAAGACCGATATCGAGTCCGACGAAATACCTACCGGGGTTCAGGAAGCGCTTGAACGAGACGTCCAGCCTCTCCAGCTCGCTGCGGGTCCGGGCCTGGGCCTCGAAGCAATCGACGGCCCCTGCGACCGACTTGCCTCCCCTCACGAGGGGAAGGAGCAGGCTGCTGGCCTCGAAGGCCGACAGATCTCTCTTCCTGACCGGATCGAAGGGGTCCACGGCGACGTCGCCCGTCCTGCCGCTCGACATATCGTACACGAGGTCGCCGCGGTAGATGCCGGAGCTGTCGCGATAGCGCACCACGTCCACCACGCCCGGCAGGGTTCTCTTGACGACCTGGGCGGAGAGCTTGATCTTGGGTTCCCAAGGTCCGTCCGGATCCTTCTTCAGAGCCGAGAGCTTGTAGACTCCTCCGAGAGCCGGCTGATCATAGGCCACGGCGAGCTTGGTGCCCACCCCCCAGGAATCGATGCAGGCGTCCTGGTCCTCAAGGGAGTCTATCGTGAACTCATCGAGGTCGTTCGTCGCCGTTATCCTCACGTAATCGAGGCCGGCCTCGTCCAGCATCCGCCTGGCCAGGCGCGATCCGCTGGCGAGGTCGCCGGAGTCGATCCTGATGCCGCCGAGACGCTCTCCCCTACCCTCCATCTCCTTGGCCACGGTTATCGCGTTGCGGACGCCCTCGGCCACATCGTAGGTGTCGACCAGCAAAGTCGAGTTCTTGGGCATGACGTCGGTGAAGGCCCGGAAGGCATCCAGCTCGCTGTCGAAGGTCTGCACCCACGAATGGGCATGAGTCCCGGTGACCGGTATGCCAAAGACCTTCCCGGCTAGTACGTTGGAGGTGGAGGAGCATCCTCCTATGAAGGCGGCGCGGGAAGCGTGGAGTCCGCCATCGGGTCCCTGGGCGCGACGCAGGCCGAACTCGGCAACGGACCCGTCGGTGGATTCGCAGACCCTAGCAGCCTTGGTCGCGATCAGCGTTTCGAAGTTGACGGCGTTGAGCAGCGCAGGCTCTATGAGCTGGCAGTCGATGAGCGGGCCGGTGACCCTCACCATCGGCTCGTAGGGAAACACTACTGTTCCCTCTGGAGGCGCGTCTATGTCGAGCGCAAGGGAGTACCCGCTGAGAAACTCGAGGAACCCATCCTCGAAAAGCGGACCTCCCCCGGCAACCCTGAGCGAGGCGAGATATTCGATGTCGCTCTCGGTGAAGCCGAAGCCGTCGACTATCTTTGCGAGATGGTCCATCCCGCAGGCGATCGCATACCCTCCCCCGAAGGGATTCTCGCGGAAATGCATGTAGAAGCAGGCCTGCGCGTCGGCAAGTCCCTTCTTCCAGTACCCCTCCGCCATCGTCAGTTCGTACAGATCCGTCAGCAGAGCTTCAGATTCCTGCATCTTCCTACCTTTCAGACGCGGACTCGTCCGGGGGTTCTATCGAATTCCCGCGCAGCGTCCGGCCGCGCGAACCGCCCACATGCACCGGGCGGGCGAGGAGAGCACGCTGGCACGTGCCGATGAGCCGAGCGTGCAGAGGCTGCGGAGGGGGCCGAAGACGAGCGGAATGAATTAATCAATCAGCGTTTCCCTGGCTGTCGGATCCACCGGACGTCCTCCTGGGCCTGCGCCCCGACGGAGCCTGACCTGAAGGTCTGTCCGAGCTTCCCCTGGATCCCCTGCGTCTCCTGGACCTTTTCGGAGCGGAAGCGCCCTCTCGCGAAGACCGGCTCCCATCGCCGTGATTCCGATCGCCCTGGCGATCCTGCGGGTTGCGTATGTTGGAGGAGTTCTGACCTGGGCGTTGCTTGCGCTTGCCGCCACCCTCCTGCCTAGAAGCGGTCCCGGAGCGCTTCTGCTGCGAAGGCTGCGACGACGCGTTCTGGCCGCCCGACGCGCTTTCGCCCCCATGGCTGCGAGAGCGTCGCCTGCGTGCCTTACGCTGGCCCTGGGATTCGTCCCCCTGCCCCTGTCCTTGGGCGTGTCCCTTGCCGGCTCTCCCGCCATGCTCGGAGGCACCCGATCGCTTGACTGTCCCGGACTCGCCCCTGGAACCCTTGGCCCGCCCGGATGTGTCCTGCTCGCCCGGCTTCCTCTTCCCGCCGCGCTTGCGGCGCCTCCTTCTCCTCGAAGGAGCCTCCTGATCGAGGATCTCGTTTTCGGAGATCTCGAATTCCTTCTCCCTCAGCATCTTGGCAGGGCAGCACACCCTGAACGTCTCCTCGGAGACGGCGTTGGGACGAGACTGCTGATCGTCCTCGCCCTCGGCGATCATGCCGGAAAGCGGAACATAGAAGACCTCGCCCGACTCCACCATGCGGATGCGCACCCGCTCCCTAAGAGTGTCGAGCTCCACCACCTTCGCCTGGCCGGCCGGGGTCTCGACTGCAGCGTTGACCTTGGGCGCCCTCGCCTTGAAATCCTTGTAGGCCTCGAACTCGTACCTGAGGCAGCACATCAGCCTGCCGCAGGCGCCCGAGACCTTCCCAGGGTTCAGCGGGAGATCCTGCTCCTTGGCCATCCTGATAGAAACCGGCTGGAACGCGCCGTGCATCTTCACGCAGCACAGCTCTCCGCCGCAGTGCCCGAGACCGCCTATCATCCTGGCCTCGTCGCGGACCCCGATCTGCTTCATGTCCACATGGATACGCAGCCTGCTTGCAAGATCGCGCACCAGCTCGCGGAAGTCGACCCTCTCTTCGGAGGAGAAATGGAAGATAGCCCTGTCGGCATCCATCAGGTACTCGACGTCGATCGGCTTTATGTCCAGCTCGCGCTTCTTGGCAAGCTCCCTGAAGACCTCCTTGGCCCGGACCCCCTTCTCCCCGAGCTCCTCTAACCTCCCCATGTCCTCGTCGGTGGCGATGCGCAGGATCGGCTTGAGGGGAGACTTGAGCGACCTCTCCTGCTCTGGGGAGAGCTCGAACGGATCGTTCTCGACCCATCCGAACATCTTCCCCTCATCGCAGGCTATGATGACGCGGTCGCCCTTGGACGGCATCACCTGAGGAGAGGTGTACCAGTACGTCTTCGGGTTGAACTTGAACCTAACCGGAACCACGGTTGGCATGAAGTACCTCCCTGATATCGAAAAGCATCGTCTCTAGGACGAGCTGAGGTGTCACGTTCGCGGAAATCCGCCCGCGCGCCCTGTCCACGGCGCTTTGGGCCAGCAGGATCGACCGCAGATCCACGGTCTGACCGGTCCTCTCGATAGTGTAATGGCAATCGACGTTTACCTTGGCATCGCCCATGCCGATCGACGTCAGCAGACAGTCCCTGAGCCACGAGGAGATCACGCAGAGGATGCAATCGAGTCCTTCCTTCGTGGAGTTTTTCAGCTTGCGGTCCTGCTGCCTGTCCATGTACGCGAGGGCGCCCTTGCTCATGAACTCCTCGTAGCTGCCGCGATTCTCGGCGAACCTCTTCTTCATTTCCCTCTGAGGACCCTCCACGGCAGACATCAACGAGCGAGCGGAGTCCAGGACGTCACGGGCATCCGCCTCGGCGATCCGCTCCATCGCGGCGATCGCAGCCAGACGCATCTCGCGGCTCGCCACTGACTCCAAAAACTCGCAGGCCCTCCTGGTGGAACCCCCGACGGCGGCCAGAGCCATCGCGGCTTCCTCGGCGCTGGCAGCGGCCTGCCGCCTCACCAGCCCGATCGCCTCCTGGTCGGGAAGCCTCCGAAACACCAGGGTCTGGCACCTGGAGGCGAGCGTGGGCATTACCACCTCGCGGTTGCGGGCGATCAGCACGAAGGACGTGTCCTCCGGAGGCTCCTCCAGCGTCTTCAGAAAGGCGTTGGCGGCCTGGCCGTGCAGCAGGTCGGTACGCATGATCACGTAGAGCTTGCGATCGGCCGCAATCGGAGCAAGGGAGCAATCTCGGGTCATCTCCCTTATCTGCTCGGCGAGGTAGGCGCCTATGCCCTCGTGGTCGATCCAATGAACGTCGGGATGGGTCCTGCGGGAGATCCTGCGGCAGGCATCGCACTCCCCGCATCCGCCGGCCGGACAGAGCATCGCCTTCGCAAGCGCCAGCGCCGTCTCGGTCTTGCCCGAACCCACGGGTCCGCAGAACAGGTAGGCATGAGAGAGCCTGCCCTCGGCTGCAGCCTGGGCGAGGAACCTCGTCACCTGAGATTGGCCTAGAATCCCCTCGAACGGGTTGACGGCCGTCTTGGCGCTACTCGTCATCTGCGGCGGCCTCCCCTCCGGATGCTGCGGGAGCAAGCAGGTCGGAGAGCTGCTCTAGGATGAGAGCGAAGGTCGTATCGGGATCGTCCCCCACCTCGACCCTCCTCACCCTTTCGGGATCGTCGGCGGCGATGCGCTCGAAGGCATCGTGCACCGAGCCATGGAACTCCATCGGCTCGCGCTCGAGCCTGTCTTTGTCTTCGGAGGTGGCGGCGCCGAGCGAGGTGGCGACGGGACGCTCCAGGAAGATCGTCCTGTCGGGGGAGATGCCCCGGGTGGCGATAGAGTCGGCCGCGCGCACCGCCTCCTCCCCCAGACCTCGGGCGAAACCCTGATAGGCCATCGTGGAGTCGGAGAAGCGGTCGCAGATCACGACCTCTCCGCGCTCGAGCGCAGGCGAGAGCGCCTCTTCGACCAGCTGGGCGCGCGACGCCTCGTAGAGCAGCAACTCGCACCAGGGGCTCATCTCGGAGTTCTCCGGGTCGAGCAGGATACGCCTGATCGACTCCCCTATCCGGGTGGATCCGGGTTCGCGAAGGACGAGAACCTCCAGCCCCAGCGCGCGCATATGCTCTGCGAGCCTCGCCACGTGGGTTGACTTGCCGCAGCCGTCGGAACCCTCGAAGGTTATGAGAAGACCTCTTCCGCTCATCGCTTCCCCACCTTAGAGAACAGGTCGTCCCCGGTGGAGTCGATCGCGACGAAGGCCGGCAGATGATCGATCTCCAACCTCACCAGCGCCTCTGTCCCCAGATCCTCCCAGGCCACCGGAGTGGCCGAGACCACATGGGTGGCGAGAAGCGCCGCGACTCCCCCGACGGCCGTCAGGTGCACGCTGCCCGTCTCGGAGCATGCGCGGGAGATCTCCTGGGACCTTCTGCCCTTGCCGAGGGTGACGGTGATACCGGCCCTGTACAGTGCGGGCGCGGCGAAATCCATCCTGGAGGCGGTGGTCGGACCCACGGCGCCCAGCGGCCTTCCCGCAGCCGCAGGGGTCGGACCCGCGTAGAAGAGCGCCTGACCGGCAAGACCGAACGGGAGCTCTCCGTGCTCCTCCAGGTGATTCAGGGCGCGCTCGTGGCCGGCGTCTCTCATGGTGTAGATCGTGCCGGTCAGCGTCACGGCCTGGCCTGCGCGAAGATCCGCAAGCTCCTCGGCGGTCGCGGGCAGCTCGATCTCGACGGACTCGGCCCGCATCTCGGGTCCTAGGCGCATCTCCATCTAAACCGCCTCCATCACGGCGCTGGCAGAGCGCATCGCGCAGCAGCCCATGTTAATCGCGAGCGGCAGAGCCGCTATATGGCAGGGGGCGGTATGAATCGACAGACCCACGGCGGTCGTATCCCCGCCAAGGCCCGCAGGGCCGACCCCTGTGGCGTTGACCGCCTCCAGCAGCTCGCACTCGAACCTGGCGACCCTCTCATCGGGGTTAGGCTCGCCGACCGGCCTCAGCAGCGCGCGCTTGGCGAGACCCGCGACCTTGTCGAATGTGGCGCCAACCCCTATGCCCAAGACGAGCGGCGGACAGGCCGACGGACCCTTCTCCGCCACGCAGGAGATCACTTGCTCCCGTATGCCCTCGAAGCCAGACCCCGGAGGCAGCATCACGACGCGTGAGGCGTTGTCCGATCCGCCGCCCTTGAGCATCACATGCAGCTCGGCACCCCTGCCCGGCCTGAAGCTCAGCTCCTTGAATGCCGGAGCGTTCGTCGCGGTGTTGGTTCTGTCTACCAGGGCGTCTCGCACCACCGACTTGCGCAGAGCGGCCGATATGTAGGCGCGCCCGACGGCCTCGTCGACGAGGCTGAGGACGTCTCCCGGAACGCTCTCCTGCTCTCCGACCTCCAGCCAGACCCATACCGATCCGGTGTCCTGGCATGTCGGCACCCGATCGCGCCTGGCGATCTCGTCGTTTAGCACCATCATCTGCAGGACCGAACGTGCCCTAGGGTCGCTCTCGCGCTCAAGCGAGGCGGCTATCGCGGCCATGACGTCGGGTCTCGTAGATGTCGCTATCTCAGGAATGATCTCCTCGACGGCGCGGGCGACCGACCGGGCGTCGATGCCTGCGAGCCTATGGCGCCCCGACGGCGAAGCCGGGTTCTCGGAAACGCTCATCTCACGATTCGCCGTCCTAGATATCGAGGTCGGTCAGCGCGTCGATCGACTTGCGTATGGATGCGGCCGACGCGGCTATGCGGGAGGAGTCGGCCTCGTCGAGATCGAACTCGACGATCTCGACGATGCCCGACCTGCCGAGCCTGGTCGGCACGCACATATATATGCCGTCGATTCCGTACTCGCCCTCGAGATAGGCGCAGACGCTCAGCGTCTCATGGGAGTCGAGCAGGATCGCCCTCGCCATCTCGGCGATCGATGCGCCAGGCGCATAGAAGGCGGATCCGGTCTTGAGATGGTTGACCACCTCGGCACCGCCGTTGACGGTGCGCTCGCAGATGGCCTCGACCCGATCAGCGCTCAGCAGCTCGGAGATCGGCTTGCCACCTGCGGTGGAGTGGCTCGCCAGCGGGACCATCCCCTCGCCATGCGCGCCGACGACGATAGCGTCTATCTCCTCGATCGGACAACCCAGCTCCTGCTGGATCGCATAGGTGAACCTGGAGGAATCGAGCACGCCCCCCATCCCGAAGATCCTCTGCTTCGGAAGGCCAGATCGCTCGCGCGCGAGATAGGTCATGATGTCGAGCGGGTTGGTGACGCAGACGAAGATAGCCTCGGGCGAGGCCTCCCTGGCCTGGTCGATCACAGAGGTGATGATCTTGGAGTTGACGGTCAGCAGGTCTTCCCTGGTCATGCCGGGCTTGCGGGGCACGCCTGCGGTGATGACGACGATGTCGCTGTCTGCGGTGTCGGCGTAGTCGTTGGTGCCCGTGACGGTGGGGCCGAACTTCTCGATCGACCTCATGTGCATCATGTCGAGGGCCTTGCCCTGGGGCACCCCCTCCACGACGTCGATCATCACCACATCGGCGAGATCGTGCATGAGCATGAGCTGCGCGGCGGTGGCACCGACGTTGCCGGCACCGACTATCGTCACCTTGGGATAGGACATCTTGAAACCTCCAGTACGTGTTTCCATGCCGAGTCCGGGCCGAGAGGCGTCGCCTCTACTCCCCGGACGTGGCCTTCTTTGCAGATGACCCGCGAGTGGCGCCAACCGACTTCGACGTGGCGGCCTTACGCGATGCGGACTTGCTCGTAGAGGCCGGCTTGCGCGTCGCGGCCCTCTTGGCCGTCGATGTCGACGTCTTCCTCGAAGCTGATGCCGATCCCTTCCTCGCAGTCGATCCGCTCTTTGACTTCTTCCCCTTGGAATCCTTGGAGCCGTCCTCCTTCTTCTTCTGGCTCGGGCAGTCGAGGTTGGGACAGAGCCTCCAGGGACCCCTCCTGGTGTTGACGACGACTATCGGCGCGCTGCAGTGCTCGCAACGTTCGCCGGTGGCCTCTATCTGGCCGTTTCTGGGAAGCGGGTAGCTGGTGTTGCACTCCTCGTAGTTCTCGCAGCGGATGAAGCG
>CAZPAN010000003.1:0-30673 GCA_964584585.1 uncultured Coriobacteriaceae bacterium
GGGCACTAGCACCTCAAGCTAGCGCGTCTGCCAATTCCGCCACTCCGACGTGGTTTCAGCAAGAAGATAGTTTATCCGAAAGCCCGTATTGCGCAATAGCGCATTGCGTAATTTCAGCCGAAAGGCCCCTCGCCAGGCCATTTTCAGAACCCCCGGCACAAGCCGCCGACCAGACCGTTAGGCGTGCGGGTAAATGATCATCATCGCGAAGATGGTGATGAAGAAGACCACCGCCAGAATGACCGTGATCCTATCTAAGTTCTTCTCGATTATGGTCGTTCCGCTGAAGGTTCCCGAGAAGCTGCTTGCGAGCATGTCGCTGATCCCGGTGCCCTTCCCAGAGTGGAGCATGACCATGATGACAAGCCCAATGCCGGATATCGCCCAAACGGCCAGCGTGATTATCAATAGAACACTCAATTGAATCTCCTGGATCACAGGTCCCTGTTTGCCTAGGACCGCACTTGCAGGTTAAGTAGTATAGATCGGCGCTCGTAAAGCCACAAGATAGCAGGTTAGCCGCTGAATGGATGCGACCTTTCAGCGGCAAATGAGACTCCTTCCGGTCCACTCCTCCGGCACGTCCTCGATGCCTGCAAGATCGAGAAACGTCGGGGCGACGTCCGCCAGGCGCCCGATCCCATCGGCCAGCGCGACCTTCCCGGCACCCTCAGTTGCATCGATGACGGCGAAGGGAACCGGCGCTGTGGTATGCGCGGTGTGGGGGGTGCCGTCCTCGGCGATCATCTTCTCGGCGTTGCCGTGATCGGCCGTGACTATCGCAACCCCGTGCTTTCTCTCGATCGTCTCGATGAGCCTCTCAACGCAACGGTCCACTGTCTCGACCGCCTTGATCGTGGCCTCGATCGAGCCGGTGTGCCCCACCATGTCGCAGTTCGCGTAGTTGACGATATAGAACTCCGCAGCGTCGCCCTCTATGGCCTCAACGAGCGCGTCGGTGACCTCGTAAGCGCTCATCTCAGGCTGCAGATCGTAGGTGGCCACCTTGGGGCTGGGGATCAGGATCCTCTGCTCCCCCTCCTTGCTTTCCTCCACGCCGCCGTTGAAGAAGAACGTCACATGCGCGTATTTCTCGGTCTCGGCGATGTGAAGCTGCCGCATCTCCATGCCCGAGATAACGTCGGCAAGCACGTTGGGCGGGATCTCCTTGGGAAACGCCACCGGCAGATCGAAGGTCTCGTCGTACTCTGTCATGCATGCATAGGCCACCTTAGGCTTGCGCACGCGCTCGAACCGATCGAAGTCCACCTGCGTGAACGCCCTGGTGAGCTCGCGCGCCCTATCCGGTCTGAAGTTGAAGAACACTACGCCATCGCCATCTCGCACGCCGCGATCGGAGAACGTGACGGGTTTGAGGAACTCATCGGTGACACCAACCTCATAGGAGCCCTTGACGACGTTCTCCGGAGTCATGTCGACGGTATGGCATCTAGAGGCGTCGGGAACGACGATCGCATCCCAGGCTCGCTTGACGCGGTCCCATCTGTTGTCGCGATCCATCGCGAAGTAGCGTCCGCTGAGCGAGGCGATCTCGGTGACGGTCCCGTGCTTCTCGGCGGTCCTGGCGAGATACCCCTGGAGCTTCTTCACGTATCCGGCGCCGCTGGTGGGCGAGACGTCACGACCGTCGAGAAACGGATGCACCATGATGTGGCCGACCCCGGCTTTCGCGGCCATGTCGATCAGCGCTTCGAGATGGTCGAACTGGCTGTGCACTCCACCGTCGGAGAGAAGGCCCATCAGGTGAACGGCGCCTCCGGTCTTGACTGTAGTCGAGAAGATCTTCGACAGCACCGGGTTCTCAAAGAACGATCCGTCGGAGATCGCGTTGTTGATGCGGGACAGATCCTGATAGACGATCCTCCCGGATCCGATGTTCAGGTGACCTACCTCGGAATTGCCCATCTGACCGGCAGGAAGCCCCACGTCCGTCCCCGAAGCCTCAATGATGCAATACGGATACTCCTCCCCTCCCATAAGGCGATCGAGGAACGGCTTGTCAGCTAGGCTCACGGCGTTGCCTGGACCGGGTCCGGCAAGCCCGAAGCCGTCCATGATCACCAGGAGCGCAGGTGTGTTCATATTCATGCCGCCTTTCGGAACATGACTTCGTTTCTGAAACCGTATTTTCGATCTAGAGATGCCCAGGCGTGGCGCAGCGAGGCTTCAGAGCACAAGCGATGGCCGCAAACGGAGTCAGCCCAGCTTGGCCTCCCTGCAAATCCGCACTATTTCCACAAATTTCAACGCATCGAGGGAAGCTCCTCCGACGAGTCCGCCGTCGATCTCCTCCATCTGGAGGAAGTGGGCGGCGTTCTCGGGCTTCATCGAGCCGCCGTAGAGAACCCTGATGGCCGCAGCTGCATCAGACCCCACCATGTCGGCCACCACCGATCTGATCGAGGCTACGATCGAGGCCGCGCTCTCGGGTGTGGGTACCTTGCCGGTCCCGATGGCCCAGATGGGCTCGTAGGCGATCACCGACTCAGAGCAGCTAGCAGGGCCGATGCCATCAAGCGCACGGCGGATCTGACCGCTGACGAACTCGACCGATTCGCCCCTGGCGTTGGTCGCCTCGCTCTCGCCGCAGCAGATGATCGGGACGATCCCATGGTCTATCAGAACCTTGGCCTTGAGATTGACCTTCTCGTCGGTCTCAGCATTGTCGGCCCGTCTCTCGGAGTGGCCGACGATGCAGTAAGCGCACCCGAGGTCGACCAGCATCGAAGCCGAGATCTCGCCGGTGCAGGCAGCGGAACCCTCGAACGCCTCCCAATGGACATCCTGGGCGCCCACCTCGAAATGAGCCCTGTCAAACTCGCGTACGTTCGAGACGCCCTTTATCGATGTGAACGGCGGGCACAGCACGACCTCGACGTCATCAAGATCCGTCCCCGAGATCTGGTCGCCCACGATCTGGGCTGTCTTGACCGCACTCGCCCAAGTCATGTTCATCTTCCAGTTGCCAGCTATTATCGGCTTCCGCAATTCGGTCACCTCCAGATCCGCCATGCGGGGAGGAAGCACCATCCCCGCCGTTTCCTATCGCCACGCAGGAAAGCAGCCCGCAGAGTCCATCGCGCGCATCCGAACGCCCCGTTCCTCCAGCCGCCGACGATTGGGCCCCAAGAGGCTCCGTCAGCCGTCATCCTGCGCATCGAGGGCGACGATCCCCGGCAACGGGGTTCCTTCGAGAAGCTGCATCGAAGCACCTCCTCCGGTGGAGATGAAGGTCATCTTCTCTGCGAAACCGAACTTATCCGCTGCAGCCGCAGAGTCGCCGCCGCCGATGATCGTGATCGCATCGACGTTGTCGGCCAGCGCCTGCGCCACCATGCGGGTACCGTTCTCGAAAGGCCCCACCTCGAACACGCCCATCGGGCCGTTCCAGATGATCGTCTTGGAGGACAGCACGCAACGCCTGAAAAGCTCGCAGGTGGCGGGGCCTATGTCGA
The DNA here is from genome assembly GCA_964584585.1 of uncultured Coriobacteriaceae bacterium. Lineage (GTDB taxonomy): Bacteria > Actinomycetota > Coriobacteriia > Coriobacteriales > CADBOM01 > CAZPAN01. The sequence continues at coordinate 3,477 of CAZPAN010000003.1, forward strand.
GTCCCATCTTGTCAGCGGGGATCTCCGAGACATCGCAGATCGAGGTGACAGCATCGGCCGAGATGCCGTCGGCCACCACGACATCGATCGGCAGGAGCAGACCGACTCCCTTCTCCTTGGCCTTCGCGATCATCTCTCCGGCTTTCTCAAGCCACTCATCCTGAACGAGCGACTTGCCCACCCCGTAACCCTGAGCGGCGAGGAAGGTGAAGCACATACCTCCGCCGATGACGAGAGAGTCGACGATGTCGAGCATCCTACTCACAAGGCCGATCTTGTCGGAGACCTTTGCTCCGCCGAGTATCGCGGTGAAGGGGCGCTCCGGGCGCTCAAGATCGCCGGTGAGGACCTCGATCTCCTTCTCCAGAAGAAAGCCCGCGTAGGAGGGTAGAAACCTCGTGATGCACTCGATCGAGGCATGGCTTCTGTGCGAGCAGCCGAAGGCATCGTCGACGTAGATGTCGCCGAGTCGGGAGAGCTCGCGGGCGAACTCCTCGTCGTTCTTCTTCTCCCTGGGATCGAACCTGAGATTCTCCACCATCAGCACGTCACCATCGGAGAGGGCCATCGTGGCCTCGACGACCTCTTCGCCGGTGACCTCGCGCACGCAGGCGACCTCCTTGCCAAGCAGCCTCCCGAGTACCCTGGCGGCAGGAGCGAGCGAGTACTTCTCCTCGAAACCAGTGCCGGAGGGCCTGCCAAGATGACTCATGAGGACCAGCCTGGCCCCGTTGTCTAAAAGATACGTGATGGTGGGGAGAGCGGCGCGGATGCGCTTGTCCTCGGTGACGGTGCCCTCAGACATGGGCACGTTGAAGTCGACGCGGACCAGCACTCGCTTGCCCTTCACGTCGACGCCACGGATGCTTCTCATCTATGCCTCGATTCTCGGAAATGACCTGCTATCGGGTCATGATGTACCTGGCGAGATCCTTCACTCTCTCAGAGTATCCGGCCTCGTTGTCGTACCAGGCGATGACCTTCACGAGGTTGCCGGGTTCGTTGGCAACCATCGTGAGCAGGCTGTCGAATATCGAGGAGGATTTGTTGCCGATGACATCACAGGAAACGATAGGATCGGAGCAGTACTCAAGGTAGCCCTTCATCGAACCCTCGGAGGCCTCCCTGATCGCGGAGTTGACCTCCTCGCGAGTCACGTCGCGACCGAGCTCGACCACGAGATCGACCATCGAGGCATCGGGGGTGGGAACGCGAGTGGCCATGCCATCGAGCTTGCCCTTGAGCTGAGGCAGCACCTCACCGACCGCCTTGGCAGCGCCGGTGGTGGTGGGAATCATCGAGACCGCTGCGGCACGCGCGCGACGCAGATCCTTGTGCGACTTGTCGAGGATCTGCTGGTCGTTGGTGTAGCTGTGGATGGTGTTCATGAAACCGCGCTCAAGTCCGAAGGCGTCGTCGAGAACCTTCGCGACCGGAGCGAGGCAGTTGGTCGTGCAGGACGCGTTGGAGATGACGCTGTGCTTGGCGGGGTCGTACACAGTCTCGTTGACCCCCATGACTATCGTCGCGTCGACATCCTTGCCCGGAGCGGTGATGATGACCTTCTCGACCGTCCCACCGATGTGGGCACCGGCATCGGAGGTCGACTTGTACCTCCCGGTGGACTCGATGACGCACTCGGCGCCATACTCGCTCCACGGGATCTTGGAAAGGTCATCGCGCTCGTTATGCACGGGAACGAAACGGCCGTCGACCACGATCCCCCCATCGGCCGCTTCGACGGTGTCATAGATGCGACCGTGGACGGAATCGTACTTGAGCAGATGAGAGGCGGTGGTCAGATCGCGGGTCCCGTTGATCGCCACGACCTCGAATTCAGGGTCGTTTTCCATAGCACGAAACACTAGCCTGCCTATACGGCCGAAACCGTTGATCCCGATCTTTATAGCCACGTTAACCTTCCTTTCCGATCCAGCAAAAAGGGTATGATCTGCAGCCGAGGGCTAGCCCTCGCCCACCAAGAGACTCCTGTCTCCACCCGCATCGAGACCGTGCGGCTCTCAAGGTTCGGAGGAGCCGGCCGTCTTCTGCTCGAGATCCCTCGCGAGGGCTTCTATTCGTCTAATTCTATGATAAACAGCGGACTTGGACAGCGGTGGGTCAGCCAGCTCGCCAAGCTCCCTCAAAGAAACATCTGGATGCTCCAGTCTGAGAACCGCCAGGTCCTGGAGGGCTGGCGGGAGCGACTCGAGACCGCGCTTGTCGATCAGCGTCTTTATAGCACGTATCTGGCCCATCGCCGCGTCGATGGACTTGGTCTGATTGGCCATCTCAGCGTTAAGCCTTCGGTTGACGTCGTTTCGCACCGACTTGGTGACGCGCACGTTCTCCATCGCAAGAACTCCGCGATGCGCGCCGGTAACGGCTAGAACATCCGCGATTTGGTTCGCACCCTTCAGGTAGATGATGTACGAACCGCGACGCCTGGTGGCCTTGGCCTGAATGTCGAAGGCGGCCATCAGCTCCACGAGACCGCGAGCCAGCTCCTCGTGATCCGTGGTGAGTTCGAAATGAAAATCCCCCCTGGGATCGGCGATGAACCCGCCACCGATGAACGCGCCCCGTAAGTAAGCCGCACGACAGCAGAGCTTCGCGAGCAACTCGTGCGGGATACCAAGCTCTAGTCCCGAGTCGGAGACGATGCCGAGATCGACCAAGGCGTCTCGCAGGCCGATCTGCGCAGGGACCGTGATCAGGTAGTTGTAAGACTTGTGCAGGGTGCTCCGCCTTGTGGTGATCTCGGTCTTAAGACCCTCCACATCGTGGATGAGAGAGACTATGAGACGGGCGACGGAGGCAGTCTCGGTAGTGAGCTCAAGCCTATAGTTCGCCGAGAGCCGACCCTCTATGCGCACCAACGCCGAAAGCTCAGCCTTCTTGCAGTCCTCGCATTCGAACTCCACGCGGGACAGCTCGTCTCTCACCTCTCCTGCGAACGACAAAGCCCCAGCACCCCCTTGAAAACCTCCGCGAGGGCGCGTGGACTGTGCCATGTGGGAAAGACCGTGTCGACCATGTCCTGCTCTATGACGACGGGAACCTCTGCGGAGAGCTCGGCGCGTATATCCTCGTCGAGCGGGACGGATCTGATGACCTTACTCTTGGCGCCGAGCGACGACAGCGATGATTTCTCGCTCACATGGGGCACAGCCTCGTACTCCCCGGAGCCTCCTCGCCCGTCATCGGCTTCTCCTCCCCTAGAAGGAGAGCTCACGCAGACCGCGTCAAGGATCCCGGACATGCCGTGGTCGAGCAGCGCCTGAAGATGCTCATGGCAGCCGAGGCCCCAAGTCTCGCCCTGCATGTCGGCGAGCGAGCACAGAAACACCGTCCTGGCGCCGCTGTCGCGGATGGCGTCGACGATTCCGGGCACCAGCAGGTTCGGGATTATCGAGGTAAAGAGCGACCCGGGGCCGAGCACGACGAGATCGGCCTCCCTGATCGCGTCCAACGCCGGCTCGTAGGGAGCGGGGTCGGATGGATCGAGCCACACGGACTCGAGCGCGGTCTCACTGTGGGCTATCGTCGACTGCCCTTGGAGCATACGCCCATCGCGAGTTTGTCCTTCGAGCGTGATCTGATCTATCGTGGAGGGATAGACATGCCCTCTGGCCCCGAGCAGCCTCTCGCATATCGAGATCGCCTCCGGGAAGGATGACACGTCGGCGAGAGCGGTGATCATGAGGTTGCCGAGCGTGTGGTTGTAGGCGTAGTCGAAGCGATACTTGAACGCCTCGACCAGAGGATCGGACGAGTTTGCGGCCATCGCGGTTATGCACTTGCGGATGTCGCCCGGTGGAATCGAGTCGGTCCTCTCGCGGATGAGGCCCGTGGAACCCCCGTCGTCGGTCATCGCGACGACAGCCGAGGTTCTGACGCCCATCGCCAGCAGGGTCTTTATCGAGACGGGAGCGCCGGTGCCACCTCCGACGACCACGGCTGCATACCCCGAGAAGGGCGAGTCGGACAGATCCCCTGCGGTGTCGGCGAGGTTCCATCTGGAGTTGGTGGTGGGTATCCTCGCGATGATATCATCTGGCTGCATCAACCCACCTCGGCAAGCGAGATGTCACGATGCGTGATCGTGACGAAGTAGCCCTCGTCCTTCAGATGGCGGTAGGTCTCGTGCGCCAGCACGACGCTGCGATGCTGTCCGCCGGTGCAGCCGAGCCCTATCGAGACGTATTTCTTCCCCTCCTCGACGTATCCGGGCATGATGACGTCCAAGAGGCCGTACCAACTCTCTAGAAACTGCTGCGTCTGGGGCTTCGCCATTACGAATTCCCGGACTGCGGAATCAGTGCCGAGAAGGTGCCGGAGGTCCTGCTCGTAGAACGGGTTGGGCAAAAATCTCACGTCTATCAGCAGGTCAGCGTCCATGGGCATGCCGTGCTTAAATCCAAACGAGAACACGTTGACCCTCAAAACGTCGTCCTCCTCGTCGGAAGAGAAGAGCGACCTGATCTGCTTGCGAAGCTCTTGCGGCTTCATTCCTCCGGTATCGATGACGTAATTGGCGATCTCCTTGGCCTCGTCGAGAAGCTTGCGCTCCCTCTCGATGCCAGCGACTATCGTCATGCCGTCCTCGCAGAGAGGATGGCGGCGTCTGGTGGTCTTGAACCTGGAGAGGAGCGACTTGGTATCGGAATCCAGGAAGAGAATCGCGTAGCTGATCCCTGCAGAGGAGATCTTCTTGAGCTCGTCGAGGAGCTCTGGGAAGAACTCCCTCGCCCTCAGATCGCACACCACGGCGAGCTTGCGCTGCGCGCCATCGGGCCTTCCCGCAAGGGAGACCAGATTGATGAGCAGTGATGGCGGAAGGTTGTCGATGCAGAAGTACCCGAGATCCTCGAAAGTGTGCATGGCCTCCGTCCTACCGGCACCGGACATCCCGGTGATGACCACCAGATCCGGGTCGGTGGTGCTCGAGTTGGAAAGCTGGGCCTCGATCTGATTATCCATGTCGACCTGCAAGCATTCTCGTTGGAACGGCGCCGGATCCGGCTCCGGACCCCCGCCTTTGCCCGTAAATACTAGCACGTATGGGCAAGGACGACAGCGGCCTTCATCCCGATGCGCCCAGGAGATCCGACAGCGAAGACGACGCCGGCAGCCCCGGCTCGGATCCCAGCCGGATCCGCAGGTGTCTCGCGGCCGCCTGCGCAGCCCTCAGTTCATACTCTTGATGGCCTCGGCGAACTCATAGATCGACTTGAAGTCCTTGTACACCGAGGCGAACCTGATGTAGGCCAGATCGTCGACCTCGCGCAGCCGGGCGAGAACCATATCGCCGAGTACGGCAGAGGAGATCTCGGACTTGTTGGAGCTGCGGAGCTCGTTCTCGATGTCGGAGATGAGATCCTGGAGCACGCCTATCGGAACGTTCCTCTTGGCGGTCGCCGTCATCAGGCCCCTCAGAAGCTTGCTGCTGTCGAAGGCCTCGGAGCTCCGGTCTTTCTTAATGACAATCAGCGGTTGCTCGTTTAGCCTCTCGTAAGTGGTGAAGCGATGGCCGCAATCGACGCACTCCCTGCGTCTCCTCACGGCCTTGCCCTCCTCGACGAGCCTGGAGTCGATGACCCTGGTGTTCTTGCAGTTGCAGGCAGGGCAGTACATGGTGGATCTCCGGAAATCATGGCGGAACACCGGGGCTGCGCTCCACCGGCCTTCTAAGTCGAACCGCGCGACGTCGCATCGCGCGTTCCAGTGATTATACAGCGAGGGCGCCGGAATGATCCTGCGGTCGCACGCCCGATTGGAATACAACCAAAACCAACGTTCGCATCGATGTTAATTCGAACATATGTTTGCCTGCTGCTCTTTGGAGGTGTATACTCGTTGCGTCTGAACGAATGGAAGGAACTCCAATGGCACGATCAGATCTGACCGACAGGCAGAAGCAAGTGCTCGATTTCATCATTTCCCACACACGCGACAAGGGCTTCCCGCCCAGCGTCAGGGAGATCTGCGATGCCCTAGGGTTGAAGTCCCCGTCTTCCGCACACTCGCATCTGATCGCACTGGAGAAGAAAGGGTACGTGCTGAGAAACGCCTCCTCCACGGCCCGGGCGATAACCGTCAACGAGAGCAAGGTCGCCGAGCTTCCCGACTACGTTGGCGAGGAGCTCCCGGCCGATGATCCGATGGACGAGGTTTATTCGAGCATGGTCGCGCTGCCCCTCGTCGGAAGGGTCGCCGCCGGAGTGCCCATATTCGCCGAACAGAACGTGGAGGAGATGATCGGCCTACCCACCCAGATCGTCGGGGACTCCAGCTCGTTTTTGCTCAAGGTGAGAGGCGAGTCGATGATCGATGCCGGGATCCTCGACGGGGATATAGTGGCCGTGCGCGAACAGCCCACCGCAGACAACGGGGACATAGTCGTCGCGCTGATCGACGATGAGGCGACTGTCAAGACGTTTTTCAAGGAGCCGGACAGGATAAGGCTTCAACCCGAGAACCCCACGATGGAGCCGATATACACGACAGAGGTGATCATCCTCGGGAAGGTCACCGCGCTGTTCAGAACGATAAGGTAGGAAACTGGCGAGTTCGACGGCGAACCGATGCGAACCTGCGCCGCATGAGAAAAGCAGCGGGTCCCGCCCGACGATGCTCGGACGAAGAGGTCCGATGCACGTCGGATGGGACCCGCTTAACGTTTCTGATTCCGTCTTCGGGCCGTCAGGCGAACATCTCCGTGGAGAGGTATCTGTCGCCTCCATCTGGAAGGATGACAACGATGGTCTTGCCGTCATAGGCCGTATCCCTAGCGACCTTCAAGGCTGCAGCGAGCGCGGCGCCCGAGGAAATTCCGACGAGGAGACCCTCGACCCTCCCGATCATCGCGCCGGTCGACATCGCCTCGTCGTCGTCAATCGCGATTACCCTGTCGACCACGTCCATGTCGAGGTTGTCCGGGACGAACCCCGCTCCGATTCCCTCTATGCGGTGCTTGCCCTTGCGCCCCTCGGTGATGATCGGGGATCCCCCAGGTTCGACGCCGATGACCTCGATGTCGGGCTTCTGCGACTTGAGATACCTTCCGGTGCCTGAGATGGTGCCGCCGGTGCCGATCCCGGCAACGAGCACGTCGATTGATCCGTCGGTGTCGCTCCAGATCTCCGGCCCGGTGGTCGCCTCATGCACTGCGGGATTGGCGGGGTTCTCGAACTGCCCCATCACGACCCCGCCCTCGATCTCCCTCTCGAGCTCGAGGGCACGCTCGATGGCACCCGCCATGCCGCCGGCGCCGTCGGTAAGCACCAGCTCGGCGCCATAGGCGCTCATGAGCCTACGACGTTCGACCGACATCGTCTCAGGCATGGTGATGACCAGCCTGTAGCCCTTGACCGCAGCCGCCATCGCGAGACCGATGCCGGTGTTTCCGCTGGTGGGCTCGATGATCACCGCCCCGGATCTCAACTTACCGTCGGCCTCGGCCGCCTCGATCATGGAGAGGGCCACCCTGTCCTTGATGCTGCCAGCTGGATTCAGGCACTCCAGCTTTCCGATCAACCTGCATCGCAGCGACTCGAACTCCTCTATCCTCGCAAGCTCGAGCATCGGGGTGGACCCTATCAGATCGGTGACCCTCCTCGCTATCGACATGCGCATCAGACCCTGACCACGTAATCTTCCTTGCGGGGCCTGGCCTCGCCGACGGAGTTCGCATAGCCTAAAGCGCAATGGCCGACCCCGCGGTACTTCTCGTCGATCCCCCATTTGGCGAGAAGCTCCTTGCCCTCCTCGCTGTCAAACTCCTCGCGAGCCCTGTGTACCCAGATGCTGCCGAGGCCGAGCGCATGGGCCTCGATCATCATGTTCCCTATTGCAAGAGAACCGTCCTCAACCCAGGTGAACATGGTGGAGTCGGCGAGCACCACGACTATCGTGGGAGCGCCGTAGAACGGGTCCATGTCGGGCTTCCCGAAGACCGCCGCGTTCATCGCCCTCAGCTTCTCGCGGGTCTCAGGATCCTGAACGACCACAAACTTGGGAGATTGCATCCCCCTGCCCGACGCGGCGTACATGCCCGCCTCCAGAATCGCCTCCAGATCGGCCTCGTTTATCTGCTCAGGCTTGAAGTCCCTGCAGCTCCTCCTGGTCTTCAGAGTCTCCAAGATCATATTCGCGCCGCACATATCGACCTCCCGTCTTGTCAGGCTGACATCAATCTTCAACGGGGAACGCCGATAGATTTGCCCCGTCCTTCTCCGCACCGTGCCGCGTACCCGGGCTTCCATGCTCATCCGCGCAGGCCGTTGCGCCCTTTTCGCCTTCACGTGCATGGGCGCAGAGGGGGCCGAATCCGGACGAGGGCAACTAATCATCGTTTCCCTCGACAATTGTACCGCTCGCCTCCTCCTTCTCCGCCTCCAGACCCTGCATGATTTCGCAGAATCGAGTCTTGCGCATCCATACCGAAACTGCAATACTGCCTTCTCGAAACCGATGACCGAGAGTAGTAATCGGATTCGGGAGCGTCACAGAGAGCGGCCCGGAGCTGAGAGGGCGGCACGCGAACGACCGATGAATGGACTCGCGAGGGCAAACCGAGGAGCGCAAGCTCTTAGGGGAGACGGAGGTGGCGCTTCGTTAGAAAACGCCAGCGCATGATGGTGCGCGTAGAGTGGGCGCAGATGCGTCAAGCCGGGTGGCACCGCAGGAGTTCTCGAAGCTCTTGTCCCAGCGAAAAAGGAACGCGGGACGAGGGCTTCTTCTTTTTCCCTCACCGCGAAGAAGCAGCCCTTTTGCAGGGCGAGAAGGGAGAATGAACATGGCAGCCAGTACCGACCCGTACAAGATCTACCTGAGCGAGGACGAGCTTCCCACCCATTTCTACAACGTCCGCGCCAACATGAAGACCGACCATAGGCCGATCCTCAACCCGGCGACCCTCGAACCCGCAACCCTCGAGGACCTCGAACCGGTGTTCTGCACCGAGCTGGCCAAGCAGGAGCTCAACGACGTCGACGAGTACATCGAGATTCCCGAGGAGATCCGCAGCTTCTACACGATGTACCGTCCCAGCCCACTGGTCCGAGCGAAGCGCCTAGAGGAGCTGCTCGACACCCCTGCGAAGATCTACTACAAGTTCGAGGGCAACAACACCTCGGGCAGCCACAAGCTCAACTCCGCGATAGCCCAAGCCTACTACGCTAGGGAGCAGGGGTTGAAAGGGGTCACCACCGAGACCGGCGCCGGCCAGTGGGGAACCGCTCTCGCGATGGCCTGCGGGTACTTCGACATCGACTGCAAGGTCTACATGGTGCGCTGCTCGTACGAGCAGAAGCCCTTCCGCAAGTCGGTCATGGGCGTCTACGGAGCTGAGATCATCCCCTCGCCATCGGACACCACCGAGATCGGTCGCAAGATGCTCGCGGAGTTCGAGGATCACTCCGGCAGCCTCGGCACCGCGATCTCCGAGGCGGTCGAGGTGGCTGTCACGAGCGACGGCTTCCGCTACGTGCTCGGCTCGGTGCTCAATCAGGTGCTGCTGCACCAGTCGATCATCGGCCAGGAGGCCAAGCGGGCGATGGAGAAAGTCGGCGTCTACCCGGACGTTGTGATCGGCTGCGCCGGCGGCGGCTCAAATCTCGGAGGGCTGATGTCGGAGTTCATGCACGACAAGCTCGTCGGCAAGGCCAGCCCACACTTCATCGCGGTCGAGCCGGCCAGCTGCCCGACGATGTCGAGGGGGCGTTTCGCCTACGACTTCTGCGACGCGGGCCAGATCACTCCGCTCGCCAAGATGTACACGCTCGGCAACGGGTTCATGCCCAGTCCCAACCATGCCGGCGGCCTGCGCTATCACGGGATGAGTCCTATCCTCTCCCAGCTCTATCATGACGGCTTCCTGGACGAGGCCCGAGCGGTCGAGCAGACCAACGTGTTCGAGGCGGCCGTTCAGTTCGCGAAGGTGGAGGGGATCCTGCCCGCGCCAGAAAGCGCGCACGCGATCCGCATCGCCATCGACGAGGCGCTCGAATGCAAGGAGCGCGGGGAGGAGAAGGTCATCCTCTTCGGCCTCACCGGCACCGGATACTTCGACATGTACGCCTACCAGTCCTATCTCGACGGGACGATGACCGACTACATCCCCACCGACGAGGACCTCGAACGCGGTTTCGAGACCATTCCGAAGCTGGCCGGGATCCAGTAGGACCCCTTTCCTGCAAGACTGCCGGCCGCAACCAGGAGCGCAAGACGCAAAAGTCCGTGTCCCAACGACCCTCGCGGATATGGGAAGAAGGACCTGCGACGTGTTTTGAGCAGATGCGAAAAGACCCCGCCCGGGATCCGTCTCGGGCGGGGTCTTGATCGCGAGATGGCCTCTAATCGGCCTAGGCCGGGCTTGAGTCCGAACCCGCAGTGGGTTCGAGGTCAGCCCCGATTCGGCCGGCGTTCGGGATCAGATGCCCAAGCTGTCGATCCAGTCGGATATCTCGGAAGCGGCGGCACCGTTGAGCGTGCGACCTTCGATCCAGTTGACATCGTCGCCGGTGAGCGCGGACAGATCGGCGGTAGAGTTGCCGATCGGGCTGCTACCGGAGGTCGCGAAGGTCACAACGTTCTTTCCCGCCAGGTCGACGCCCTCTACGAAAGTCCACATGATCTTCGGCGCGGTGTACCACCAGATCGGGAAGCCCAAAAACACCGTGTCGTACCCGGATAGCCTGGGAAGCTCGGCGATCGCGGGCCTGGAGGCATCGTCGTTTTGCTCGACGGTGCTGCGGCTCTGCTTGTCCTGCCAGTTAAGATCACCGGATGTGTAGGGCACCTCGGGACGAATCTCGAACAGATCCCCTCCGGTCGATTCGGCGATGATCTTCGCCTGGTTAGCGGTAACCCCGGTCGCTGAGAAGTAGGCGACGAGAACCTTGTCCATATGAGAACTCCTTCCTGTTCGAATTTCCATCTTCTTTTGTATGAATCAGCGCTGCCTGTAGTGTGCGAAGAAGTCGGCGAGCGCGTCCATCGCTTCCTTCAGTACCTCCATCCTCGGGAGGTAGACGATGCGGAAGTGGTCTGGCTTCTCCCAGTTGAACCCACCGCCGCGCGTGATGAGGATGCGCTTCTCGTGCAGGAGGTCGAGGGCAAACTGCTCGTCATCGGTGATGTTAAACCTCTCGACATCCATCTTGGGGAATATATAGAAGGTGGCTTTGGGCTTTACCGCCGAGAGACCGGGGATCGAGTTGATCGCTTCGTATACGAAATTACGCTGCTCGTAGATCCTCCCGCCCGGCACGACGTAGCCCTTCACGCTCTGATGCCCCCCGAGCGCGGTCTGGACGATGGATTGACCGGGGACGTTGGAGCAGAGGCGCATATTGGAGAGCATGTTGATGCCGTAGATGAAATCCTTGCCGCAACGCTTGTCGCCCGACAGGATCATCCAGCCGATGCGGTAGCCCGCCACCATGTGGGACTTCGAGAGACCCGAGAACGTGACGCAGAACAGATCGGGCGCCAACGAGGCTATCGATATGTGCTCGGTGTCGTCCATGCAGAGGCGGTCGTAGATCTCGTCGGAGAAAATCATCAGCTCGTACTCGCGGGCGATCTCCACAATTTCTTCCAGGATTTCCTTGGGATAGACCGCTCCGGTGGGGTTGTTGGGATTGATGATCACGATCGCCTTGGTGCGCGCGGTGATCTTCGACTTGATGTCGGCGATGTCCGGGCACCACTCGGCCTGCTCGTCGCATACATAATGCACTGGCACACCTCCCGCGAGAGTGGAGCATGCGGTCCACAGCGGATAATCGGGCGCTGGAATCAGGATCTCGTCGCCATCGTCGAGCAGGGCCTGCATGCAGATGCTGATCAGCTCCGAGACCCCGTTCCCGGTGTAAACGCTGTCCATGTCGACATTGGGGATGTGCTTCAACTGCGCGTACTGCATGATGGCCTTGCGTGCGGAGAACAGTCCGCGCGCATCGGAATAGCCTTCGCATTCGGGAAGCTGCTGCCTCATGTCGGTGATAACTTCTTCTGGAGTCCTGAAGCCGAACGGGGCAGGGTTGCCGATGTTAAGCTTGAGGATCTGAAGCCCCTCTGACTCCATTCTCGCAGCCTCATCGGCCACCGGTCCCCTGACGTCGTAGAGAACGTTGTCGAGCTTCTTGGATTTTCTGAACTCCCTGCGATGCATGATTCTCCTCCTGGGTGCGGACGTGCCTGGATAGGACGTCTTCGGGCTAGCGATTGTGGATTGGCCGGCAGGCGCTGGCACGGCAGCGGTTGGGGCCGAGCATCCGGGCGGACCCGGGCTGCCGGCCGTGATAGCAGCGGCTAACCCCCCATCCGAGGAGGCGTCCGCGTCAGAAGCCACGTGCTTGCCCCCTGCTGCGGCGGACGCATGTCCCAAGCCGGTGGCGAGCCACTCCGAGTCGACCTCCAATATCAGCGCGAGGAGCTCTAGCACCTTCCGCCTCGGCATCGTCTTGCCGCTGACGTACTGGCTCACCTGACTCTTTCCCAGATGAGACCCCATCGCCTCCGCCGCCCTGATCAGGTCCACCTGCTTCAGGTTCGCGGAGCTCATCGCGGCAGAAAGCCTCGTGGCGAATCCGCCTTGATCGCTTCGAAGGCCACTCGCCATACGGTCCTCCAGTCTTGGTTCAATTACGTCCCGACCTTCTGGTCGTTGGAATTGAACTCGGCGTTCTGAGTTCAATTAGCAAGCGAGTATACCTTCATGGAATTGAACTGTAAAGTTGAACCTGTGCGATACCGGTGGCGCTTCTACCAAACGCATCATCGCTTCTCTCACCACTCTGCCCGTTCCCCAGATAACAGAGCTTTCTTCAGCAAAACGACTAGACTGTTCTGCACTGGACTTGCATTTGAGTTGAACTTGGCATCTCCGGCTCACCGGGCATGCCTGTCGAATGTATGCTTGCCAAAGGGCGAGACCGCCGCGCTCATGCTCACCGGGGGACGTCACCGCAGGTCACGCTCCCCTAAAAGGGCAGGAACGCCGCATTCGTGCCCATCAGGGGGTAGAGATGAAAGTTGTCATCATAGGCGGAGCGGCCGGCGGTGCCACCGCAGCCGCCCGTCTTCGCAGGCTCGATGAGAGCGCTGAGATCGTGATCATCGAGCGCACAGGCTACGTCTCGTACGCCAACTGCGGGCTTCCCTATTACATAGGCGATGTCATCGCCGACAGATCGCAGCTGACGCTCCAGACTCCAGAGAGCTTCCGTAGGCACTTCGACATCGACGTGCGCGTGGAGCACGAGGTGCTCTCCATCGACAGAAACTCCAAGACCGTCTCGATCAGGCGGCTCTCCGACGGGTCAGTCTACGAGGAATCCTACGATAAGCTGATCCTCTCTCCCGGAGCGAAAGCGGTGGTGCCCGACCTCCCGGGTGTCGGCTCCTCCAGGATGTTCACGCTGCGGACAGTCGAGGACGCGTTCGCCATCCATAGCTTCCTAGAGCGCGAGGACGCCCGCTCCGCATTGATAATGGGCGGCGGGTTCATCGGCCTGGAGATGGCCGAGAACCTGAGGTCCCGGGGCCTGGAGGTCACCGTCGTCCAGAGAAGCAACCACGTGATGCCTGTGCTCGACGACGATATGGCTGCGATCCTCCACAACCATATGAGGGAAGCTGGCATCAAGCTCATGCTTGACACCCACATCAACGGCTTCGAGGAACGCGTCGACGAATCAGGGCGCACGATCATCGTCGCTACCACCGAGGAGGGGCCGGTCTTCGAGGCCGACATGGCGTTGATCTCGATAGGTGTCTCTCCCGACAGCACGCTTGCCGCCGATGCCGGGCTGGAGCTTGGAATGCGTGGCTCGATCAAGGTCGACTCGCACATGCGCACCAGCGACCCATGCATATACGCGGTGGGAGACGCAGTCGAGGTCCGTCACTCCGTCAGCGGCAACCGCGCGCTGATAGCACTGGCCGGCCCTGCCAACAAGCAGGGGCGCATCGCGGCCGAGGAGATCTGCGGGATCGAGTGCGCGTTCAACGGATCGCAGGGGTCGTCGGTGATGAAGATGTTCGACCTCACGGCTGCGGCAACGGGTCTGAACTGCAAGACCGCCGATGCGGCTGGTTACGATTTCGATTACGTGGTGATCAGCTCGCCGTCACGCGCGACTTACTATCCCGGCACCACGAACATGACGATCAAGGTGATCTTCGAAACCCGTTCCGGCCGCTTGCTTGGCGCGCAGATCGTAGGATTCGAGGGAGTGGACAAGCGCATAGACGTCATCGCCACCGCGATCCACGCAAACATGACCGCTTACGACCTGACCGAGCTCGACCTCGCCTACGCCCCGCCCTACTCGTCGGCGAAAGATCCCGTCAACATGGCAGGTTTCGCGATATGCGACATTCTCGACGGGCTTGTGGAACAGGTGCACTGGCGCGATGCAGTCCGCTCGACCGATCCCGAGAGGATCGCGAGAACCGCTGCGACCGGTCACGCGGATCCCGACGGCGATGACGACGAGCCCTCGATGCTGATAGACACGAGGACCCCGGACGAGTACGCGCACGACCGCATCGAGTGGGCGCTGAACTTCCCCTTAGACGATCTCCGGGACAGACTGGGTGAGCTGCCCCGAAACAGGAAGCTGCTAGTCTACTGCCAGAGCGGCCTTCGCAGCTACATCGCCTGCAGGATCCTCACGCAGCATGGCTTCGACTGCGCGAACGTCTCGGGAGGCTACGGCTTCTTCGCAATGACGCAGGGAGATCTGCAGATGCGCTAGGCCCGCCCCCCACAGGGGAAGTGCGTCGACTTGGAAGAGCACATCGCGGCCGGCGCGTAGCGCAGCCCATACGCGTAGAGGCATCGCGGAGCGAAACCAGCGAGGGATGCGAAACGGTAGGCCGAGGACATGCGGGTTTGACAGTTGTAACGAGAAGTGAGACTGTGTGAGATTGTCACTATCGCGCAGCAGCGCGTCCAACCGATTCGCAGAATGGAAGACTGACCAGAAACCGTTCGACCGCGAATCGTCAAACGAGAAAGGCAGAGTACGTTCATGATCAGGCTTAGCGACCTCATGTTCGAGAGAACGATTATCTCCTTCGAGGTATTCCCACCCAAGACCGACGAGGGCATGACCCAGCTCGACGACACCCTCGAGCACCTTGATGCGTTCTCGCCCGACTATATCTCCTGCACCTATGGAGCTGGTGGCGGCAACTCCACCAAGAACCTCGAGATCGTCAAGAAGATCGCCGCCATGGACAGCAAGCCCATCCCAGTCACGCACTTCACCTGCATCGGACACACCAAGGAAACCGTCATCGAGCAGCTCCAGGCCTACCTCGACAACGGCATCAACCACATACTCGCTCTTCGCGGTGACCTGCCCTACGGCTGGACCGGCACCAACGGCGACTTCGAGTACGCCACCGACCTCGTCGCCTTCATCAGACAGAACTTCGGCGACAAGTTCGAGATCGCGGTCTCCGGCTCCCCCGAGGGCCACATCGCCTGCCGCAGCCTCGAAGCCGACATCGCCCACCTCAAGCAGAAGCAGGACGAGGGCGCCGACTTCATCATGACCCAGCTCACCTATGACATGGAACAGTTCAGGTACTGGCTCGACGCCATCCGCTGCGCAGGCATCACAATGCCTGTCGACGTAGGGATCATGCCGGTGCTCATCAAGGACTCGGTCATAAACATGTGCCTCTCCCGCAACGGCTGTGCCATCCCACGCAAGCTCGCAGAGGTCTTCTCGCATCACTGGTTCGACGTCGACCCCGACGGCAATGAGCTGCCCGAGGTCAAGAAGGCGTTTCGCGAGGAAGGGATGGAGTACACGGTCGATCAGATCCTCGAATACATGGCGATCGGGGTCGACGGCCTGCATCTATACTGTCTGAACAAGTGGGAGGATATCTCCGAGATCATCGACAGGGCCGGCATCGCCCGCAAGAACTGGAAGCAGGACTAGGAAAATCAGGGTAACGTCAAGCGACCGGGCTGCCGTCGGCGGCCCGGTCGCTTGCGCTGTTCATGTCTGATCGTCCGTCTGACCGATCGGTCCGCTATCAGGTATCGGGTTGGGAGCTTTGCTCCTCTACCTGGGTCTCTTCTGGCACAGATAGCTTCCCTTTGGAGTCGGCTATCAGCATCTTCACCAGACTCACGCACATCAGCAGCATGATGAAGATGAACGGGAAAGAGATCACTATCGTCATGGTCTGGACCATACTCACACCACCGGAGAGTATGAGTGCGAACGCCATCGCGGCAATCGCCACACCCCAGAAGACCTTCTTGCCGTTCGGCGGATCGAGATTGCCCTCGCTGGTGGTCATCGAGAGCACGTACGTGGCGGAGTCAGCCGACGTGATGAAGAAGAGGAAGAGCAGCACCATAGCAATAGCCGACATCACGACGCCAAGCGGATAGGACGCGAACACCGAATAGATGGCGGTTTCGGAGACGGCTGCGATGGATGCGGCCGTCTCGAGGTCCAGACCCTGTGCGAAATCGATGGCGAGGGTGCCGTTTATGGCGAACCACAGGCAGGAGAACAGGGTCGGGGCGATCATCGCGACTGCCACGAACTGCCGGATCGTGCGGCCACGCGAAACCCTCGCAAGGAAGAGTCCCACGAAGGGCGACCACGAGAGCCACCACGCCCAATAGAAAACCCTCCAGGCCTGAATCCAGCTGGAGTCTCCATCCACGCTTCTCCTGACGCTGTCCTGAATGAAATTGGTGAGGTAATCCCCTATGCCCACGAACAGGTTATAAATGATCTCTACCTGCGATCCAACCAGGAACGCCACCACCATCAAAGCCGAGCATAGTATGACGTTGATGTCAGACAGCTTCTTCATTCCCTTCGCGACTCCGCTTACGGAACTCAGGGTGTAGACCGCACAGACTACGGCCATCATCACCAGCCAGACCGGCCAGTTGGACTCTATCCCGAACAGGTATTCCAGACCGCCGCTGAGCTGTAGGCATCCCATACCGAAGGACGCCGTCACTCCGACCGCAGTCAGGATCACTACGTAGATATTGATAATCTTGCCTAAGATGCCGGTCGCCACCTTGCCGATAATAGGCTCTAAAGTGTAGTTGAGCAGGGCCGGCTTCTTCCTGCGGAACTGGAAATATCCGAGTGCGATGGCGACCACCGCGTAACACGCCCATGGATGCAGGCCCCAGTGCATGATGGACGTGCGTATCGAGAAGCGCTGCGCCTCGTCGCTCATAGCCTCGATGCCACCAATCGGGCTTACGAAATGCGAGAGGGGTTCGGCAACTCCCCAGAAGACGAGACCTACACCCATGCCGGAGGCGAAGAGCATCGCGAACCAGCTGACCGTCGAGAATGCAGGTTTATCGTCATCGGCACCGAGCTTGATCCGACCTAATTTCGATATCGCAAGCACGATGCTGAAGAACACGAAAAAAGTAACTCCGTAGAGGAACAACCAGTCGAAATTGGCACTCATCCAGCTCAGCGCCGAATTGGCCGCGATGGAGAGAGTGTCTCCAGAGAGAATCCCCCAGGCGGCCATCGCGACCGAGAAGATCGCGGCGACGGTGAACACCGGGTTTGCCAGCGTCTGCCGAATCCTATCGCCTAGCGATCCGCGTTTGTCCGGATCTCCTTCAGAAGAGCCACCATTACGATTCTGCATCATAAAGCCTCACCGCACTCCCCTCCGACGCTCATTTGACCGCCGATCGTCCTGACATGGCTTGCGGAACATCTCCGCTGAAAAGACATCTTAAACTAAGTTAGCAGTGCTAACTTAGAAAGAATGAAAAATTGGGGATAATCCCTCTAATCTGAAGCGTTTAAGCTATCGTTGAGCCTCTGTGCAAATGAGCTGTAGGGATTGCGTAGTGCGGTAGACCTCACGAAGATCAGGGTGCGAAGAGATTATCCAATATCCCCCAGAATCGTCCTTGTCGCGGTCTCGAGCGAGTCGATCAGCCCCTGCGCGGCGGCTTCGGTCTCGGCTCTGGCGAACAGGTATCCCTTGATCTTGGGCTCGGTGCCGCTCGGGCGGATTATGAGCTTTCCGTCGCCCTCCATCGCGAATTCGACGACATCGGCGGCCGGAAGCCTCTGCGCTTCATCGCTCCCGTTGACCCTCGGCATGATCACACAATCGGAGTAGTCCACGAATGACACGACGTCCATCCCGGCTATATTCGAAGGCGGGTCGGATCTGAGGCCATCCATGATCTGCGACATCCGGGCAACCCCTTCGGCCCCGGGGTAGGACACGTTTATCGTGCGGTTGAGATAGAACCCGTAACGGGCGTGGAGATCGGCAAGAGCGTCGATCAGATCACGCCCATGCGACTTGTGCCATCTAGCCATCTGGCAGATTATCATGCTCGCGTTGACAGCGTCCTTGTCGCGGACGTGCCCTCCGCTCATGTATCCGTAGCTCTCCTCGAAACCGAAGATGAACCGGTCGGCCTCGCCGGCGATCTCGAGTCCGAGAATCTGCTCGCCGATGTACTTGAAGCCGGTGAGCGTGCGCCTCAGCTCGAAGCCGCGCTCCGCAGCCATCGCATCGACCATCGCGGTCGAGACGATAGTCGTCACCGCCACGTCGCGCGACAGATCCTCCCCGCGCATCGTGCGCATCTCGCATATATAGTCGAGCATCAGCGCACCCATCTCGTTGCCGGAGATCAGGCGATACTCGCCGTCGTGCAGCACCGCCGCTCCAACACGGTCGGCGTCAGGATCGGTGGCGAGCAGGATGTCAGGACGCTCGGTCTCGCAAAGCGCGAGTCCTCGCTCGAGCGCCTCACGAAACTCCGGGTTCGGATAGGGGCAAGTGGGGAAGTTTCCATCGGGCTTGGCCTGCTCCGGCACCAAGGCGACATCGGCAATCCCGATGCGGCGCAGGACCTCCACGACGCATTCGAGACCTACGCCGTTCAGCGGCGTGTAGACGACGGAGAGGTCGGCATCTGCCGGATCGCTCTCCACGGACTGGGCGACCACCGCGTCGATGAAGCGCTTGAGTGTATCCTCGCCTATCCACTCGATCAGCCCAGAGGCCATCGCCTCGTCGAAATCCATGCAGCGAACTCCGTCGAAGATGTCTACCTTCGAGATCGCTCGCGAGATGGCCGTGGCGGCTTCGGACGTGATCTGGCAGCCATCCGGGCCATACGCCTTGTAGCCGTTGTATGCAGCGGGGTTGTGGCTGGCGGTGATGTTGATGCCAGCCGAGCAGCGCAGGTCGCGCACCGCGAACGAGAGCGCGGGGGTCGGTTCGACGCGCGGGTAGACGAACGAACGGATCCCGTTGGCTGCAAGCACGCCGGCGGTGACCCTCACGAATTCCTCGCCCATGTTGCGGCTATCGCGACAGATCGCGACCGTGGGAGCGGGGCGGTCGCCGACCGCCTTGGCGCACAGCTCGGCATCTGCCGGATCGACCGGACGTTCCGAGTTGAGGTAATCCGCCAGCCCCTGGGTTGCGCGGCCGACCGTATGGATGTTCATCCGATTCGAACCGGCGCCGATGACGCCCCGAAGCCCGGCGGTGCCGAACTCGAGGTCCTGGAAGAACGCGTCGGCCATCGCCGAATCGTCTCCCTCCATCTCCGAAAGCTCCTCTTTCAGCGAGTCATCCGCGTTGTCGGCCCAAAGGGCATGCTGGGATTCGATCTCCTCTGCGCTCCTCATTTCAAACCGCTCCATTCGACGACAGGGAACATGCTACGGCTCCACAGGGGAGCAATTGGGATAGATCTCATCGAACTCCGCCTTGTACATGTTCTGCCCGCCGGATCGGGACTCAACCAGAGGCTCGGTGATGTAATCCTGATGATCTATCGGGTTGGAGTACTCAAGGCTGCGCTCCCACGACTCCTTAATTACCGTGATCCTCATGTAGCAGTCGTAATAGCAGGTGAGGATATCGTAGAAGGTATCGTTGTTCACGCTGTTGGAATGCGGGGTCAGCCCGTTGAGGTACTCGTAGGCCTCGCTGAGTTCGTCTGCAAGACTAGAGGCGGTGCTGGCATAGGATTCCCTGGTTGAGAAACTCTCTTTCGTGTAGTTGTTGTTAAAATCGGTCGCCGCTGCCGCTATGCGCGCGTCGTAATTCTCGAGCTGGCTGTAGTACTCGTCGAGTATCTCGTAGAACTCCTCCTCAGAACCATAGGCCCTCTTGCTGCCGCTGTAATAGGAGTAGCCGTAGCCGTATGGAACGGAGGAGGTCGATTCGGAATCGGTTCCCGAATCCTGAGATTGGCTGGTTTCGGAAGACTGGCCCAGAATGGAGATGCTATCCGGAAAATAGGTCGGGATGACCCAGAGCACCGCGATGAGGGCCAGCGCCACGACTACAGCCGCGATCACGCCGATCGTCACGTAGAAGGACGTCTGGCGTTTCTTCTTCTTTTCCTGAACAACGCTGTACGGCTGGCCGGCTATGGTCTGATTGGCGTCGTAAACCCGCTGCTGGTACTGGTACGCGTTGCCGTACGGAAGCTGGCCCTGAGCATAGGGCTGCTGGCCGGCCATGTTCATCTGAACGGTCTGATTGGGAGGATACTGGACAGTGCCGGGCTGGATCGGAGCACTAAATTGCTGGCCAGAACCATGCAGACTCTGGGTCTCGAACTGCTGCGTAACGCCAGGCTGAGTCGAAAATCCGAACTGCTGCGTGACATCGCCCGAGCCGGGGAAGGATCGGCTGAAGTCGGCCTGGGTCGGCGCGGCTCCGACGGGTGCAGTCCCGATAGCGTCAAGACCTGACATGTCGGGAGTGTAAGCTCCGCCGGAGCTGCCAGCCGTCGTCGTGGCATCGGCAGCTGCGGCAGGATAGCTCGCTCCGTCGGATCCGGTCGTCTTGCCGTCGTCCGCCCGTCCGACTCCAGCAGGCCCTTCGGGATGATCGACCTGGTACCCGCAGTTGGTGCAGAACTGCAAGCTCTGCTTGAGCTCCTGACCGCAATAGACGCAGTAGACCTTCTCGCCGCTCATTTCCCCTCCCGTCAAAACGCATGGACGAAAGCAATCAATCAGCGTTTCCCTAGAACTCCTGAGCGGTTGGAGTGGCCCTGACCTCCAGCGGGGCGTCGCCGGCCGCAGACGAGGTGGTCACCGTGTAGGTTAACGTGATGGTCTCGCCGGGCTGCAGGTGGGTGTCAGCGAACACCACTTCGATACCGTTGTAGCTGCCCTCCTGCAGCACGATGTCGTCACGGCCCGTCGCGACGACATCGTCAACAGAGCCACCGGCCGGAGCGTAGAGATGGAACCTCAGAAGCTCGTCCGCCCTGCTGAGAGCCGCCTCGTTCCACGCGCGCACGTACTCGGGGATGCTGCTCTCCATGCTCGGGTCGAGGGTGTTGGTCATCTTCACGTTCATCTGATAAGTGGACGTCCCGTCGGAATTCACCGTCTGCTCGCCCACGGTCACCTCTAGATCGAGGTACCAATCGAGCTTCGACCAGCTGTAGTTGCTAACGTACACGCCGGTCTCGGCGACCGTCGTGTCGGTGGAGATGGCACCGGAGAAGTCGAGTTCCTCGATCAGGGCTTGCTCCTCCTCGTCAGCCATCCAGACGAAGAAGCGGTAATCGTCGACACCCTCCGCCCATGCGGTGAGCATCGGAACCAGAGTGGAGGATCCGATGCCGTTCATGATGACGTCGAATGCCTGGGATGCAACATCCGCGAACACTTCGTCCTGCGTGTCGCCGTCCGAATAGAGCCAATAGATATCGCTCATCAGGTACTGCGCGGTGTTGGAGCCGTCCAGGTAGGTCCCATCGGAAGCGGTCACGCCGCCCATGATGGAAAGAAAGCTCTGCAGCAAAACCGGATCTAGGGCGAACACGCCGTCGATCGTGCCGCCGTACAGGGTTGTCCAAAACTGCGAGATCCTGCTCGCGGTACGTGGGAAATCGGGGTTGTAGAGAGAGTCGCCGGCCGTGACCGTCATCGCCTCGCCGCTAAACTCGCCGCCTTGGAACAGATAGTACTCCTCGTCGGTGATGGACACCGATTGAGAGCTATCCACCCACATCACCGAGCTGAATTCTCCGAGCGAGATGACGCCGTCGGTTATGGTGACAAGCCCCTGCGCTCCTGCGAATCCGCCGCCAGCGCGGATCTCCGCGTTGTTCATCGCGACCACAAGATAGTTCCTGGTCTGCCCATCCGCGCCCAGCATCTCGGGGAGCACCGACGCCAGCTCACTGGTCGTCTCCGCGAAATCCGCGACCGTCCCCATTCCGCTCTTCGCGATATCTATAACCGAGGCGAGCTGATCGATATGCACCTCTCCGATGCTCTGAATCGACTCGTTAGCGGATTCGATGATCGGAGCGGCCTCCACCAGACCGTCCGCGAGAAGGGTCAGGCTATCGACATCTATCCGGCCGTCGGCGTACAGCGTGTCGAGGGAGATGCTGCCGATTACGTCGGACATCGGGGCCAGGGCCTCCGATGCAAGGTCGTCAATCGCTATGACGAGGGTCCTCGCCGCAGAAATGTCCTCGCCCAGAACAGGGATGAAACCGCCCAGAATCCAGAGCGGACCGCTGACTTCATTCCGCATCGCCGAAGTCTGCTCCGCAAGCACGTTTATATCCGACGCCAGACCCTCGCTGTCGCCGTTCGAGATCTTTTCCTGTATCCCCTGCGCGGTGACCATGGCCGTGCGGGCCTCGTCCATCACGGCCATCGCGGAGCGGTAGAGCAGAAAGCCGCTTATTCCCAGAATCACCACAAGCGCGACCACGACCGAGACCACAGTGATGATGATCTTCTTGCGCCTGTCGCGTCTTCTGCGCCTTCTGCGTTTTCTACGCTCGGGCGAATGGCCGGCATGCTTGCCTCGTCTGGAATGCGCACCCACGTTGTCGATGAAAAGATCTGCGGTGATCGACTCGTCCTGGATGTGTCGTGCTGACATATCGTTAGCTCCCATCGGGAATTGCTAGGGATCAAAATGCCAAAGAACTTTCACAGTTTACAATAAGCGCCAACCCTATCAAACGAGGGTCTAGCGTTTCATGTCGGGGCCCTGGGCGCCCGTCTAGCGTTTCACGTCGGTGTCCTGGGTGTCCATCTCCACCTCGTATACGTCGACATCGATTCCGAGAACCGCGTCCGACGCCTCCAAGCTGTCCATCTGGCCTGGAGCTTCTCGTCGACGACCTCGCGCATCCATCTTAAGGGATATGCCGATCAGTTCATTCCGCCCGCCTCCGGCGCAGGAGTATCAGGCGACGCGGCAGCGGAATCGCAGGCCTTAGGCGGCGATTCTCCAAACCTTTTCAAATAGTATTGCTTTTAAAGTTAGCAAAGCTAACATATGTCTCATCGGATCAGAAGCGCTAACACAACGTCGTGGCGACATCGATTTCATGAGAGGGGGAGTCTCATGGAAAACTCGAAACGCAAGTACATCGAGGCCACGTACGAGCTTCTTCGCGACGAGGGCCTCGAGAGCGCGACCATCCGCAACGTCGCCAAACGGGTTGGATGCAGCAATCCCGCCATCTACCGGCATTTTCGTGATCTGGACGAATTGATCTCCATCGCATCGCTGCGCTTTTTGCACGACTATTCCGAGGATGCCCGCACATTGTCCCAGGTCGATCTCAATCCCCTGGAGCTGAACCTCCAGCTGTGGGAGTGCCTTGCCTACTACTCGTTCGAGTACGCACCGATCATGAAGAGGTTCTTCTTCCCGAAGAACCCCGAGACCTCTTTTCACAAGGCGGACGTCGAGGAGTACTATCGCTGCTTTCCCGAGGACATCGTCGACTTCAAGTCCTTCATGCTCGACATGTTCCAGAACTGGGATCTCCGCAAGCGCAACTCGATTCTTCTGCATCGGGCCGTCGAGAACGGGATGCTCGATGCCGACGTCGCGGATCGTCTCATCGACATCGATATCCTTCTGTTCAGGGGCATGCTCGCCTCCCTCGAGAACACATACCGAGACAAGAACGCCGCCCGTGCGGCCGCGCGGCGCTTCATGCAGCTCATCGTCGAGGACTACCAGCTGCGCCTCAAGCCCGGGTTCTCGATTCTGGTCGTCACCCCCGAAAGCCCTTCTCTGCGCATCGACAAGATCGTCGACGGTGCCAGCGAATACAGAGTCGTTCCCAATCATCCCGACTCTGCACAAAACGATGACAACGCATCCCAAGAGAAAGGAAGTGTATGACGATCGAGACGGAACATCGGCTATGGCGAAAACGGAAGCTGGACGTTTTCGCAGCAACAGCCCAGCCCAGCTGAAGAGAAAGGAGATCCAGCCGCGCTACATCCCATCTCCGAACCTGAAATCTCTTTCGATCAAAGCACCTACCACCGCACGGCAAAGCGAGTAGGACACCAAAAGATCCAGGGCACGAAGTGCCACGCAGAAGGAGGCTGTAATGATTCCTTTGATCAACGTATTGACCGAGACCCAGGAGAAGCGAATCCACGACGAGGTCGTCCGCATACTCTCGGAAGTCGGCGTGAGCTTCGAGTACGAGCCTGCGATCGAGCTCTTCAAGAATCATGGTTTCGAAGTGGACGGGACCATCGTGAAGTTCACCGAGGACCAGATCCTGAAGGCCCTCGACAGCGCTCCTGCTAGCTTCCCGATGCAGGCTCGCAACCCGGAGCACACCGTGACCTGCGAGAACGGCAGCTTCATCCTGACCCCCTCCTACGGACCGGCATTCGTCTACGACGGCCTGACCGGCACACGCAGGGGAACCACCTATGACGACTACAAGAACGTCATCAAGCTCGTGCATATGAGCGAGAACATCAACTCATCTGGCGGCAACGTGGTCGAGCCATGCGATGTACCCGACGAGATCCGCCACCTGATCATGACCGACGCCCATATCAAGCTCGCCGACAAGACCTTCATGGGCTCGGCGCGTGGGTACGATAACGCCAAGGACATCTGCGAGATCGCAGCGATCATGTTCGGCGGGCGCGAGGCCATCGAGAAGACTCCGGTGCTCAACACCCTCATCAACTCGATCACCCCGCTCATGTTCGACGAGCGTATGACGGGCGCCCTCATCGCCAACGCCGAGTACGGGCAGTCGTGCATGGTGTCGTCCCTGGTTATGAGCGGGTCCACAGGCCCGGTGACGATGGTCGAGACGCTGGCGATCCAGATCGCCGAGTGCCTCGCGGGAATCGTCCTCACCCAGCTCGTCAAGCCGGGTGCGCCGGTGATCATGGGTTCGACGTCCGGCCCGTCGGACATGGTGAGCATGGCTCTGACGATCGGCACCGCCGAGACCGCCCTCTACACCGCCGCGACCGCCCAGATGGGTCGCTTCTACAACATCCCCACGAGGGGCGGCGGAGGCCTCAACGACGGCATCCTCGCCGATGCTCAGGCCGGCTACGAGTCGATGCTGACGCTGATGGCCGCCGGCGCCTCCGGGATCTCCTACGTCCTGCATGCCGCTGGAATCATGCACTACTACAACGCCTTCAGCTACGATCAGTTCGTGATCGACGATGAGATCGCCGGCCTGGTGAAGAAGTTCGTCGCAGGATACGACTTCACCGAGGACCGCTTCGTCTTCGACGACGTTGCGGAGGTCGGCCATGGCGGACACTTCCTCTATCAGGACAGCACGCTGGAGTTCATGCACGATCTTCGCCGCCCGTTCATCTCGACCCGCGCAGGTTGGGAGGGTTGGAGCGATGCCGGCGAGATGAGCGTCGCCCAGGTCGCCCGCAAACGCTGGACCACCCAGCTGGAAGAGTACGAGTGCCCCGAGATCGATCCGGCGATGGCCGAGGAAGTCAACGCCTACATCTCGAAGCGCTGCAACGAACTGATCGGAGAGGAGCCCGAGCTGCTGTAGGAAGCTTACTATGGGGGTGTGAACGAGGCGTCGGTTTGCAGCGCTTGGCCAGCGCAGAAAGACGGCGCGGATCCAAATCGGGTCCGCGCCGTTTTCTGCATGCGGGTTGCATATGGGTGATGAAGCGTCCCATGGGACCCGACCCTCCGAGACGGCGGGGCCGCATCCGTCGCTGATCAGTCTCCGTCTGAAACCCTGGAGAGAAACGCCCTGGTCTCGGGCTGCTGGGGGTGCTCGATGAGCTGGGTGGCGGTGCCCTCCTCCACTATCGTGCCATTTGCCATGAAGACGATGCGATCGGCGACATCGCGGGCGAAGGCCATCTCATGGGTGACGATCACCATCGTCATGTGCTCCTCGGCCAGATCGCGGATGACCTTCAGGACCTCGCGCGTGAGCAGGGGGTCCAAAGCGCTGGTGGGCTCGTCGAAGAACAGGACCTGAGGGTTCATGCACAGCGCTCGGGCTATCGCGACGCGTTGCTGCTGGCCGCCGGAGAGCTCGCAGGGGACCATGTCGTCCTTTCCCTCCAGGCCCATCTTCTCGAGGAGCTCGCGGGCCTGCGCGACGGCATCGTCCTCGGTGCGCCTCTGCACGCGCATCGGAGCGTCGATGATGTTTCTCATGACCGTATAGTGGGGGAAGAGGTTGAAGTTCTGGAACACCAGCCCGAACCTGGAGCGAGCCTTGGCCCTTATCCGACCATTTCCGTAGACGGCCCTGCCCGATTCGTCGTTCTCGGCGACCACCAGATCCTCGTACACGAGCTTTCCACTCTCGAAGGTCTCGAGGAGGGTCGCGCAGCGCAGGAGGGTCGACTTGCCACCTCCAGAGGCACCGATAATGCCCACCACCTCGCCCTTGTCAACAGAAAGCGAGATGTCTTTCAGGACCTCGGTATCCCCGAAACTCTTATGCACATGCTCGATGCTCATGACAGGCATGACGTCTCCTCCGAATCCGATGTGGGGACTGCCATACGGCTAGTCATGGTAGTAGGCCATCTTCTTCTCCACGCGGTTCATCAGGAAGGCGACCACGAGATTGAAGATGTAGTAGAAAATGCCGGCCGCGAAGAAGGCCCACATCTCCCTGGTGCTCGCCACGATCGCCCTGGC
The DNA here is from genome assembly GCA_964584585.1 of uncultured Coriobacteriaceae bacterium. Classification (GTDB taxonomy): domain Bacteria; phylum Actinomycetota; class Coriobacteriia; order Coriobacteriales; family CADBOM01; genus CAZPAN01. The sequence goes on from CAZPAN010000003.1 coordinate 30,465, forward strand.
TGCGGTGAACATCTCGGCACAGCCGATCGCAAAGGCCAGCGACGTGTCCTTCACCAGGGTGACGATCTCGTTTGTCATCGGCGGCAGGATCCGCTTGAACACCTGCGGGAAGATGATCTTCATGAACGCCTGCATGCGCGTGTAGCCCAGCACCTGCGCGGCCTCGAACTGCCCCCTCGGGACGCTCTCGATACCGCTTCGATAGATCT
>CAZPAN010000004.1:0-29948 GCA_964584585.1 uncultured Coriobacteriaceae bacterium
ATCTTCGAGGAGCATCCTCTCAAGGGCCTCGAGCAGAAAGCCGATCTCGGCATCCTCGGTGAACCTGCCGAACGTGATCCTGAGGAAGCCCCGGCCGTCGTTGGCGCCGATCGCCTTGAGAACATGGCTGCCGCCGGGCGTAGACGAGGTGCAGGCGGATCCGCCCGAGACGCATATGCCTGCGGAGTCCAGCTTCCTGACCATCTCGGACGACTCGACTCCCTCGACCATAAGCGGAACCAGGCAGCAGAGGTGCTCTCGCACATCGCCGGGAGGTATCTCGACGGCGGTGGAGATCCTGCCCCCGCATCTGGAGGAGAGACGCTGCACACCCTCGACGAGCCTGTCCCTCATGCCGCAGAGCCTCTCGATCTCCAAAAGATTCGGAGCCGCCCCCGGGAATGCCAGCTCGCAGGCTTTGGCGAAGCCCGCGATCGCAGCTGTGTCGTGGGTGCCGCTTCTAATGCCGCGCTCCTGCCCGCCGCCTCGGATGATCGGGGCGAACGGAGCCCTCTTCGACATCCAGAGGACCCCAGCCCCCTTCGGACCGCAGATCTTGTGGGAGGCTGCCGAGATAGCGTCGGCGCCGAGCGAGACGAGCGGATCGAGGGTCTTGGAGAAGGCCGCGACCGCATCGACGTGCAGGAAGGCGCCGTTGTCGTGCACGACGCGGGCGATCCGGGAGATCGGCTGGACCGTGCCTATCTCGTTGTTGGCGAGCATGACGCTCACGAGCATCGTGTCGGGGCGCATCGCAGAGGCGATCGCCTCCGGAGCCACGAACCCATCGGGACCCGGATCGACGAGAGTGACGTCGTGGCCTAGGGACTTGAGGGAGAGGACAGCCTCGAGGACCGCCTTGTGCTCGAAGGAGGAGCAGATCACGTGCCCGGGACCCTTCGACTTGGGCATCGAGGCGAAGGCGGCGCGGGAGATGCCGAGCACCGCGAGGTTGTCCGACTCGGTGCCGCCGGCGACCAGAGCGACCTCGTGAGGGTCGCGGCAGCCGATCGCACGGGCGACGGTGCGACGCGACGACTCGACGGCCGAACGGGCGACCCTGCCCTCCTCGTAAAGCGATCCTGGATTTCCGAACCCGTCGGTGAGAAAGGGCATCATCGCTTCCAGCACCTCGGGGTCGATCGGGGTGGTGGCGCCGTAGTCGAGGTAGACCCGCTTTCTCCGGCCCTCCCGAGCAGCCGAAGCGTCCCGGATCATCGCCGCGCGGCCCCCTCTGCGGCCCTCCTGATCTCGGAGATGGCCACCACGGGGTCATCCTCTCCGAAGACGGCGTTTCCGGCGACGAGCGCGCCGGCGCCCTGGGAGACCACGAGCGGGGCTGTCTTCGCGTTTATCCCGCCGTCGACCTCTATCAGCGGGGAGTGGCCGCTGTCACGGCCGAGGCCGGCGATCTCGGCCACCTTGGCGGACGAAGCCTCGATGAACGGCTGGCCACCGAAGCCCGGATGCACGCTCATCACAAGGACGAGATCGACCTCCGGAAGCACCGGCTCGATGGCGCCCGCCGGAGTGTCGGGATTGAGGGAGATCCCGCGCTTCGCCCCGGCCTCCCCTATACGGCCCAGGACCTCGAGAGCAGCCTTCGCGTCAGCGAAAGCCTCGATGTGAACGGTGACGATGTCCGCCCCGGCATCGAGGTACCAGCCGACCTGCTCGGCCGGGTTGTCGACCATCAGGTGGACGTCGAGCGGCAACGGCGTGATCGACTTCATCGCCTTCACGAACGGGACGCCGACCGTGAGGTTGGGAACGAAGTGGCCGTCCATCACGTCGAAGTGGATCATGTCCGCTCCCCCGGCCGAGACGATCTCGACGTCGCGCTGGAGGTTCATGAAATCGGCGGAGAGAATCGAGGGTGCGATCTTCACTGCCATGAGATCACCTCTCCTCCGGCTGGTCGTCGGAGCCGACGCCCTCCGTCTGGCTAGCCGCGCCGCCTGGATCTGTGACGTCATCGGCTGCCGCCCTCTCGCGCCCAGCCTGGCTCCTCTCCTTCGCCCGCGCCTTGGCTGCGGTCTTCTTAGAGCCCACCGAGAACCTGGACTCCTCGCCTCTGACGAGCCGCCCGATGTTCGACCTGTGCGCGTAGAAGACGAGCACGACGATCGCCACCGAGACGCCTACGAGCGCGGGATGCGACCCGTAGATTATGTAGGTCGCGATCAGAGTGGCGATCGCCGCAAAGAGGGATCCGACCGAGACGTACCTTGTGAGCAAGCAGGCCGCCAGAAAGACGACGAGGGTTACGAGAGCGACCCACGGAATGACGACGATGAAGCCCCCGAACGAGGTGGCGATGCCCTTGCCGCCCTTGAACCCCAGGAAAGGAGAACGCATGTGCCCCACAGGGGCGAAGAGCATGGCGAGGCCCATCGCCAGATCGTGAATCCATCCGGATGCGTACTCCGGGAGAAGGTAGCCGAGGTCGTCGGCGAACAGCTCTGCGGAAAGATGCAGCACGAGCATCATCGCGAGCGTTCCGAGGACGCCCTTGAGAATGTCGAGCACCGCCACCAGCAGGCCCGGGACCCAGCCCGCAAGCCTGAGCGTGTTGGTGGTCCCGATGTTGCCAGACCCGTGCTTGCGGACGTCGATTCCGGCGTAGAGCTTACCGACGATGACGCCGTCGGGGATCGAGCCTATCAGGTAGGCCACGACCGTTCCGAGCGCTATCGTCAAAAACGCTATCAGCTCGGGATTCATCATGCCCGGCCCCTCAGCTCTTCCGCCTGAAGTGGAACCTGATGGGGGTTCCGGCGAAATCGAACTTCTCGCGCATCCTGTTCTCCAGGAAACGCTCGTAGTTGGAATCGACGATGTCGGGATGGTTGACGAAGATCGTGAAGGCTGGGGGTCTGTCCCCGGTCTGCGTCACATAGTTCATCTTGAGCTTCTTCCTGCCCTTGATCACCGTGAATCCGAAGTCCCTGACCTCCTGGAGGAAGGCGTTCAGCCTGCCGGTGGGGATGCGCTTGGAGTGGTTGGCCTCCACCTCGTCGATGATCTTCCACAGCCTGTGCACGCTGCGGCCTGTCAGGGCCGATATCGGCTGGACCGGCGCGTAGCTCACGAAAGTGAGCCTGTCGCCTATGCGCTCGAGGATCCTCTCCCTCTCCCCGGGGTCGGAGACCACATCCCACTTGTTGGGGCATACGATCAGCGCGCATCCCTTCTCGCGGGCGATGCTCGCCACCTTCTGGTCCTGATCGGTCAGCCCCAGCGTGCCGTCGATGACCAGTATCGCGACCTGGGCCCTCTCGATCGCCCTGATCGCGCGGAGATAGCCGTAGTACTCCAGGTCCTCCATGATGCCGCTCTTCTTGCGGATCCCGGCGGTGTCCACGAGGCGGTACATCCTTCCCTCATGCTCGACCACCGCGTCGATCGCATCGCGGGTGGTGCCGGCCACATCGGAGACGATCGAGCGCTCCTTGCCGAGCATCCTGTTGAGCAGAGATGATTTGCCGGCGTTGGGGCGGCCTATTATGGCGACATCGACCGCGTCGATCTCATCCTCCCCGGCGTCCTTCGGGAGAACCTCCACCACCGCGTCCAGGAGGTCTCCGGTGCCATGACCATGGATGGAGGAGATCGGCCAGGGGTCTCCCAGCCCGAGCGACATGAAACCCCATATGGCCGATTCGTCGGCGGGGTTGTCCATCTTGTTGACTATCAGGAAGACGGGGGTGCCGGAACGCTTGAGGATCTTGGCGACCTCGATGTCGTCGGTCACGGGATCTCCCCGCCCGTCGACCATGAATACGATCGCGTCGGCCTCGTCGGCGGCGATCAGCGCCTGATCGCGTATGGATCGCTGGAACCTGTCGTCGCCGGTGATCTCGATGCCGCCGGTGTCGATCAGCATGAACTCGAGGCCGTTCCAGTCGGCCTTGTGGTACGACCTGTCCCTGGTGACGCCGCGCTGCTCGTGGACGATCGCGTCGGATGTCTCGGCGATCCTGTTCACGAAAGTGGATTTGCCCACGTTGGGGCGTCCCACGACGGCCACGATGGGCAATGCCATCTAGCTACCTCTGATTCTGTTGACTTGCGGATGATGCGGGAACCCCGCCAGCTGTTACTTGCCGAGAAACCCCGAGATTCCCGACGCGTCATAGCATACCACGGAGACGGGGATGCGGATCTCGTGCTCGATCCCAGCGGCCGAGACCCCGTCGAGCGTGATCTGGTCGTCGTTGAACATGGCCGATGGAAGGACCACCCCAGACGGTGGTTCCTCCCCGCGAGAAGAGATCCCCTCCAGCTCGGACCGCACGGCGGCTATGACGTCTGAGGCCACGAGCAGACCGCTCACGTCGACGTTTCCCCCGAAGAAGAGGTTGTCCACCCCGAGCACGCGCAGCCTCCTCGCAGCCGCGCAGCCCGAGATCAGCCTCGATAGAAGCCCTTCGAGCGCCCTTCCGCAGACGAGCATCGACCAGCCGGCACCGCCGCCGCCAGGGCCGTTGGGGGCAGGACTGCCGGAGTCGTCGGGGCCGCTGCCGCCAGGGCCGTCGGAGTCGTCGGGGTCGTCGGGGCCGCTACCGCCCGGGCCGTTGGGGGCAGGGCCGCCGCAGCTGTCGGCACCACCGCAGCTGTCGGCCCGTCCCACCAGCCCCTCCCAATCGGTCTCGGCCCATCCGTCCACGAGCGTCCTCAGCATCCCGATGCCGTCAGCGAACTGCGGATAGCCGTCGTACTCGGAGGCGGCCGGGAGATGGTCCTCGACGTCGTCGGGGTGGGCCGCAAGGTAGAGCTCGTCGGAGAGCTGCACGCATGTGACACCGTTCATCTCCCTCGATCTCTCTTGATGGGGCCTTGCCATCTCGATGATCTCTAGCGCCTTGCCAGGCTCATTGAAGGAGCATGTGAAGCGGTCCTGGTATCGGGTGAAGCCCAGCGGCACCACCCCCGCCGAGAGCACGCCGGGCTCGTCGACCGCCCACCTAAGCAGGGAGTCGAGCACCTCTGCGTCGTTCTCCCCGGGGACGAGCACCGTCTGGATGTGCATCTCGATCCCGCCGTCCAGCAGCTCGCGCATCGCCTCAAGGCCCCTTGCATGGTTTTTCCCGATCAGCCGGCGGCGGACGTCGGGGTCGAGCGCATGGACGGAGACGTGCAGGGGGGAGATCCTCATGTCGATGACGCGGGCGATGTCCTCGTCGGTCATGTTGGTGAGCGTTACGAAGTTCCCCTGGAGGAAGGAGAGTCGGTAGTCGTCGTCGCGCAACGTGAGCGTCGGCCTCATTCCGGGCGGCAGCATCGACATGAAGCAGAAGGTGCATGCATTTTTGCAGGTGATGACCCCATCGAAGAGGTTGTCGGAGAACTCGAATCCCCAGCCGCCGTCGGGGAGCCTCGAGACCTCGACCGCCTTCATGGCGCCCGTCGCGACGTCAAGGACGTCGAGGACGGTGCTAGGGCCATCCGCTATCCAGAACCAGTCGATGATGTCGCGCATCGCGAAGCCGTCGGCGGCGGCTACCAGATCGCCCGGGCGAAGCCCCGCCCTCCAGGCAGGAGAGTCCGGCACGACAAAACCTACCCTCGCGACGTGGACCGCGCGCTCGGCATCGCCGCGACTTCTGCCGAGTCCCGCCCCGTCCCCTGCCGGTTCGTAGCCGGGAAGCCCGCCGGGGACGTCAGGTCCCACCTTCGCCCATCTCGTCTAGGGAGGCCAGCCTATCGACCACAAGGCGGATGTGCTCCTGCGGGGTCGAGGCCCCTGCGGTGACGGCCACGGTCTCGCAGCCCTTAAACCAGCCGGGATCGATCTCCTCGGCCGACTCGATATGGTAGGTGTCGGGACATTGCTCCCGACAGAGGTCGGCCAGCCTGGTGGTGTTACCGGAGTTGCGTCCGCCGATCACGATCACCGCATCCGCCTTGACGGCGGCGTCCCTGGCGGCCTGCTGCCTGTTGCGGGTCGCGGTGCATATCGTGTTGCAGACCTCGATGTCGGAGTACCTCTCGGAGAGCACCCTCGCCACCCTGTCCAGCTTCTCCTGAGGCTGGGTGGTCTGCACGACCACGCCGATCCTGGTGTCCTGCGGAAGGACCGGTATCTCATCCGGCCCCTGCACTACCATCGACCTCTTTCCGGAGTAGGACTCGATGGCAACCACCTCGGGATGCCCGTGCTCACCCACGATCATGACGAACCTGCCGTCCTTGGCCAGCCTGAAGGCCTCGCGCTGGGCCATCCTGACGTGCGGGCAGGTGGCGTCGACCACTATCAGCCCGCGCTGCCTCGCATAGCCCACGACGCCCTTGGGAACCCCATGCGAGCGGATTACGAGGCACCCTGAGGAAACCTCGGACGCATCATGGACCACCTTGACCCCCTTGGCCTCGAACTCCCCCACCACGATCGGGTTGTGGATGAGCGGCCCCAGGGTATATACAGTCGATCCCTCTGCGTCCCGGAGGGCCTGATCGGCCAGGTCCAGCGCCCTCTCAACCCCGTAGCATGCCCCGGAAGGCTCGGCGAGGATGATCCTCATGATCCCTCGACGCCCTTCCCGGCCCCCTCTTCCGGCCCAGGGCCGAATCCGGACTCGCCCATCTCAGACGTGAGGGCGGAGACGTCGGCGTCTTCCGACGGCGCGGCGTCGGGGTCGGCCGCTCCAATCGGGTCCAGCACCTCGGGCGGAGTGGGACCGGGATCGATCCCATCGGTGAGGGCGCGGACCCTGCGCATCACCTCGTCCGTGACGGCCGACATCAGCTCGCTCTTCGCATAGGTGCCGGCAAAGTCCTTCCAATAGACGGGTTCGCCGAACCTCAACGTCACCCTCGGGAAGCGGAGACGCTTCGAACCGTCGGGCGAGATGTCGATGGCGCCCTCTATGCCTACGGGCACTATCAGCGCGTCGGCCATCTTTGCTATCAGGGCGATGCCGTCGCTGTAGGGCACGCCGGTCTTGTCGTGGGTCTTGACCCTGGTCCCCTCGGGGAAGATCCCGACCAGCTCGCCGCGCTTCAGGCACTTGACCGACCTCTTTATCGCCGTGCGGCCCCTGGCGTCGTAGTGCACTGGGAACACCCCGAGCATCGCGAGGATCCTGTCGAAGATCCTGTACGTGAAGAGCTTCGCCTTGGCCATGAACCTGATCCTTTTGGGCCAGAGCGCGTCGAAGATGAACATAGGGTCGGTGTAGGAGGAGTGGTTGCCCGCCACGATCACGGGCTTTCCCTCCGGGAGGCGGTCGAACACCTCCATGTTCAGGTAGCGTGCACGGAAAATGATCCTGATGCCGTTGCCCACGAGGAGCTTGCCCAGCCATACCAGGATTTTCACCGGTGTCCCCACGTCGGAGACGGCGTTGTCGTAGTATTGCGCGAGATCCCTCATGCGACGGGCCTTCTATCCTCCACCATCTTCAAGATGGCCTCCACCACCTCGTCGAATCCCATAGACGTGGTGTCCAGCTCTATCGCATCCTCGGCCTTCGCGAGCGGCGCCGCCGCCCTCGTCGAATCGAACCTGTCGCGGAACTCCATCAGTTCCAGCGTAGCCTCGTCGTCGGCCTCTCCGATGCCGCGCTCCCTGTTCTGGGCGATGCGCCTGCGCGCCCTCTCCTCGGTCGCAGCGGTGAGGAAGATCTTGAGATTAGCGTCGGGGAAGACGACGGTGCCGATGTCCCGCCCCTCGAGAAGCGTGTCGTGCCCGATGGCCATCGCGCGCTGCTGCCCCACGAGGGCCTCTCGGATCGCCGGGCATGCCGAGACCACGGAGACGGTCCTGTCCACCTCGGAGGTGCGGATCTCGCGGGTGACGTCGACGCCTCCTATGAGGACGCGCTCGGGCTGGCCGTCGGCGTCGAAGCCGAACTCGATCCTCTCGTCGCTAGCCACCCGAACCAGCGCCTCGCGGGCCTCGACGGCGGCCGGATCGGCATCGAGATCGTCGATCGATTCGAGATCGAACCCCATCTGGAGGCCCCTGTAGGTGACGGCGCGGTACATCGCGCCGGTATCCAGCGACATGAAGCCGAGACGGCGGGACACCTCCCTGGCGACGGACGTCTTTCCCGAACCCGAAGGGCCGTCGATGGCTATTATCATTCTCCCCCCGATCCTTCCTGGAGCTCATCGAGCTCCTCGACGAACCCAGGATAGCTGACGTCCATGCATGAAGTCCCCCGCACGCTGCCCCCGAGTCCATGGCATCGGTTGGCGAGCACCCATGTCATCGCGAGCCTGTGGTCGCCTTTGGAGTCGAGATCGGCGTCGAGGCGGGGCAGTCCGCACGATACTATCAGGTCGTCCCCCGATTCCTCGGCGCGACAGCCCAGGGCGACGAGACCCGATGCGATCTCGGCCAGCCTGTCGGATTCCTTCACCCTCAGCTCCTGAACCGACCTGAAGACGGTCCTCCCCTCGGCGTGGGTGGCGAGAAGGGCCAGGACGGGCACCTCGTCTATCAGGAAGGGAATCTCCGCAGGCTCGACCTCCGTCGCGACAAGTCCCTCGGAGTACAGCACGCGCAGGTCGCAGACAGGCTCGCGCCCGCAGTCTCTGCCACGCGAGACGCGGATCCCACAGCCCATCCGGATAGCCATCTCGAAGCCGCCCGTGCGCGTCGGGTTGAACCCCACTCCGGGCACGAGCAGATCGCTTCCCGGCGTCATCGCGGCTGCGGCTACCATGAACATCGCCGAGGAGGGATCCCCCGGCACCCTGAGATCGCAGGGGCGAAGGCGCTGGCCGCCTTCGATAGAGACCTCCAGCCCGTCGAGCGTCACCGGCACCCCGAAGGCGGGGAGCATGCGCTCCGTGTGATCGCGGCTCCCGGAGGGCTCGATCACGGTGGTGCGCGAGCCGCCGTCGCATCCGAGCCCGGCGAGAAGTATCGCGGTCTTCACCTGGGCCGAGGCCTCCTTCGGCCTGTAGGCTATCGGCCGCACGTCTCCGCTTCCCGCGACGGTAAGCGGAAGCGTGATCGGACCGCCCTCCCATAAAGTGCCGTCGCCGTCGGCGAATGAGGCGCCCATCATCGAGAGAGGATCTGCGATGCGCTCCATCGGGCGGCGGCTCAGCGAAGCGTCGCCGACCAGCTCGGTCCTGACGCCCGCGCCTGCGATGATCCCCATCAGCAGCCTCGCGGTGGTCCCGGAGTTACCGCAGTCTATCGGGCCTGTGGGCTGCGCGGGTCCCTTCTCCCCCCAGCCTTCCACGACGGCGTCGAACGATCCGCTTGCCCTCCTCGTCACCTCGATGGAGGCGCCGAGGGCCCTCATCGCCCCGAGGGTGCTCCTGACGTCCTGGGAGTCGAGCAGGTTCTCGAGGCGCGAGACGCCGTCGGCCATCGAGGCGAGCATGAGCGCCCTGTGGGATATCGACTTGTCGGGCGGGACGGTCGCGACGCCGATGAGCGGGGCGGCGTCTCCTCTCGCGAACCGCATCTAGACATGCACCTCCGTCGGCTCGCCAACGACGGAGAACCCCTCCTCGGCGAGCTGTGCCAGAAAGCCCTCAAGCGAACCCTCGTCGGTGAGGACCAGCTCGAGGATCGCCGACTCGTCGTCGACGTGCTCTATGCCTATCGATTGGATGTTGCACCCGCAACTGCCCGCCGCCGAGGTGACCCCCGCGACGACGCCCACGCCGTCGCTCATCGAGACCCTGACCGCGACGAGCCTGTCCGACTCGGGCAGCCATGCGATCGGAAGCGACCTGCGCACGGCCGACGTCCTGTCGAGGAATCTGCGGAAGGTCTCGGCATCACCCTCCTCCAAGGAGGTGGCGAGTCTCTCGAGCAGCACCGCCATCTCGCGCAGCCTGGGCGCGACCTCGACGGCGTTGCCCATGAGGATATCGGTCCAAAGCCCCGCCGCGCCGGAGGCTATCCTCGTCGAGTCTCTGAATCCGCCGGAGGCCAGCCGGAAAAGCTCCCCTCCAGGCGCCGAGCGCGTCGAGGCCAGCTCCACCAAGGCGGAGGCGGCCAGATGGGGAACGTGGCTTATCGTCGCGACCATCCCGTCATGCTCGCCCCGATCGACAGCGATGCACCTGGCGCCGATCGATGTGAGAAGAGAGTGCAGCTCCATGTAGGAGCGCTCGTCGGTTGAGTCGTCGGGGCACAGCACCCAGTACTTGCCGACGAAGAGACCGGCAGAGGCAAAGTCCATCCCGCTGGCCTCAGAGCCCGCCATCGGATGCCCGGGCACGAACAACCCTGGACGCGTGAGCCTCCGGGAGGCGAAACGGCATATCTCCGACTTGGTGGAGGCGACGTCGGTCACGACGCCGGAGAATCCAGCTGCCTCGATTCTCTCCAGGAAGGAGGGGATCGCAGCAGGCGGGGTCGCGAGAACGACCAGGTCGGCCTCGTCTTTAGCCAAGACCCCGTCGACGCGAGGGTCGTCTGGAGCGAGTGCCAAAGAGCAGACGCCGTCTGTGAGCGCGCGTTTTCTGGTCTTTGGATCGGGGTCCACGCAGATCACCTCGGGCGGCGTCTCCAGGGCGCGCAGGGCCAAGGCGAGTGAGCCGCCTATCAACCCCATGCCGGATATGAGGATACGGGAGAAGCCCCCACGTAGACCGTCTGTCATCGCTTCGGTCAGTCCTCCGGCCACGAGGGGGTCATCGGCAGCGACTCGAGGTCGATAAGCCTGCCGCAGACCACGTAATAGGAGCTATCGGCGCGCTCGACGAGGCTCCGGTTGGCCAGCCCCAGCAGATCGCGGAAGAACCTGTCGGAACCCCGGACGGGCTCGAGTCCTCCCCCGACCTCATTGGTCACCACGATCGTGTCGCCCTGGCGCCTGGTAATCTCGTTAAGGAAATCTCTGAACAGGCGGATCACTTCGGCCTCGCCGCTGTCGGCGATCGGGTCCCATGCGGTCCCGCAGGTCTCCTCGCTCCGACGGATGAGTCCACCCAGATAACCATCGAGGCAATCGACTATCAAGACATCGTCCTTCGGGACCTTCTCAAGCCAGTCGGGATCGTCGTACGCCTCGATCGTCGTGAACGAATCCGGACGCTCCCTGCGGGACTTCTCGATCATCCGCATCGCATCGGCGCCGGCCCCGGTGTCGCCGAAAGCCGCGAACGTCACGTTGTATCCGAGCCTCTCCCTGGTGAGAGCCAGGTTCACCGCAGCCCTGGACTTGCCGCACCTGGCCCCGCCCGTGAACACCACGAGCGCCATCGAGGACCACCTCCTGTCACGGGCTCATGCGTAGCACGAGCATATCGGCCACGTCCATGCCCTATTGCCTGCCGTCGCATGGCGAGCCTCAATCGGCCCGCCATCTCCTGCCGTGAATCGTCGCGCGGCGAGGTCCCATAGACCCCGCCCCGGCAATGAAGTGTACTACTTGGGAAACACCGATCAATTCATTCCGCCCGTCTCCGGCCCGTGCCGCGCCCCTGCACGCTCAGGCTCATCGCCGCAGGTCACTGCGCCTTCTTCGCCTTCACGCGCATGGGCTGCGCCACGGGTCAGATCCGAACGAAAGCAATTGATCGGTGTTTCCCCGGAAACACCGATCAATTCATTCCGCCCGTCTCATCCGGCAGCCGCTTGCCTAAGCGCAAAGACCTCGTCCTCCTCGAGCATCCTCCAGCTGCCGCATGGCAGATCGCCCAGCTCGATCGGCCCGAAGGCCCTCCTATGGAGGCTCATGACCGGATGACCCACGTGCTCAAACATCCGCTTGACCTGCCGTTTGCGTCCCTCCGTCAAAACGATCTCCACCAGCGTGCAGCGATGTCGCCCGGTTCCCTTGCAGGAGACGATCCTGGCCTTCGCGGGAAGAGTCGGGCCGTCGTCGAGCTCCAACCCGGCCTCGAGCATCCTGCGTTCGCGCTCGGTCAGCTCACCCTCGACGACCGCCTCGTAGACCTTGGGTACCTTGCGCCTGGGGCTGAGCAGCGAATGTCCCAGCTCCCCATCGGTGGAGAAGAGCAGAAGGCCGGTGGTGTCCATGTCGAGACGCCCCACCGGAAAGAGTCCGGGGTGCTCGGAGACGGGAACGAGCTGGGCGACCGTACGCCTGGCATGCGGGTCGCTCATCGTGCTCACGTACCCGGACGGCTTGTTCAGCATCAGAACCACCGGCGGACGACCCCATGCGATCACGCGACCGTCGACCTCGACGACATCGGAGAGCGGGTCTACCTTGCTGCCGAGCTCGGTGATCACGGTACCGTTGACCTTCACGCGACCGGCGGTCATCAGGTTCTCGGAACCCCGCCTCGACGCGACGCCCGCGCGGGCAAGGAACTTCTGGAGGCGCATCGGGTAGTCCCTGTGATCGGGACGCTGCTGCTCCGTCATCGATCGTCGGCCTCCCAGCCCTCCAAAACGTCGAGGTCCTCGGAGTCGTCGTCTCCGTCGATCTCGTCTTCCAGAGACGCCGACGACAGACGCTCCACTATCAGCCTGCGGGTCTCCTCGTCGGCGGCGAAGTCCTCCAGAGGCGGGAGATCTTTCACCGACCTCAGCCCGAACTTCTCGAGGAACGTCCTCGTCGTGGCGTAGAGAATCGGCTGCCCCACGCTGTCGTCGCGCCCGGCTTCCCTCACGAGGCCCTTCTCCACAAGAGAGGAGATCACGGCATCGGAGTTCACCCCCCTGATGGAGGAGACGACGGCACGAGTCGTCGGCTGGTTATACGCGATCACGGCGAGCGCCTCGAGCGCGGCCTGCGAGAGCCTCTGGGTATCCCACGAGAGCACATAGCGCTCTATGACTTCGTGGTGGGCGGGATGGGTGTACATCCTCCATCCGCCGGCGACCTCCCTCAGCTGGATGCCGCGCTCCTGGTCGGAGTACTCCGCCGCCAGCTCGCAGAGAATCTCATCGGTCTCGTTGAGGGAGATGCCGAGCATGTCGGCTAGCTTGCCGACGGTAACCGGCTCGTCGGAGACGAAGAGCATCGCCTCGATCGCGCCTCGGCGCTGAACACGGATGCTGTCGAGGCCATCCGCTGCGTCCGGCTCGGGAGAGTCTGCGGCACCGCCTGGCTCCGCCACCCCGGAATCCTCGGACACGACGGCCTCCGAGTCCGTCCCCGATGTCTCGGACGTCTCCTCGGCCACAGGCTCCCCAGGATGTTCGGGCGAGGTCGCGGTATCGTCGAAGGGCCCCATCATGCCTCCTAATCATCGATCGTCCCGGGACTGGCGTCATCGCCCTCCCCGTCGTCGGTCGCCGCCAGCTCCGCCCACCTGTCGGGATCGACATAGTCCACCGAGATGGGGTCGGAAGGATCGTCCTGCACGAGATCGATCATCCCGCGCCGATACATCTCGAGTATCGCCAAGAACGAGACCACCACGTGAGGGAGGTCGGCCGGGTCGTCCACCAGCTCCTGAAACGTGGCGCGACGCTTGACTGCCATGCGCTTCGCGATCGAATCGACGAACGACTCCACCGCGATCGGCTTGGCCGCGATGTGCTCGGCGTCGAGGAGGAAGGTCTCGCGCCTCGCCATGAACGACGCGCAGACCGCCGCGAGCCCGTCGAGCTTGACCCCCTCAAGGTAATCGGGGAGAAGCCCCAGAAACTCGGGGTCGGGACCCACCTGCCTCGGATGCATCATCGACTCGTTGCGCATCCTCGAGCCGAGCATCGCCGCGATCCTCTTGTATTGGTAATAGGCGAACACGCGCTCGGCCAGAAGGTCGGCGGCCTGCTCCACCGTCAGCTCGCCGATCTCCGAATCGATGTCCTCCTCGGAGGACCTCTCGCCCGGAAGCAACGCCCTGGCCTTCATCGAGAGCAGGGTGGACGCCACGATGAGGAACTCGCTGGCCACGTCGAGGTCGGGCGACTTCATCTGATCGACGTGCTCTATGTACTGGTCCGCGATGTCGGATATGGAGATAGAGCCGATCTTCACCTTCTGCTGGGTCACGAGGGCGAGCAGAAGCTCGAAGGGCCCCTCGAACGACTCGATCTTCACACGGTATGACATATCGGCGCACCGGAACTTTCCCGACGGGACAGGCCGCTACATGGCGATGTGGACCGCCTCGCGGACCCGTTCCAGAGTGGCCTGGGCCCTGGGACGCGCCTTGCGCGCGCCCTCGACGAGGACTTCCCTGGCATACCCGGGGATCTTGCCGATCTCGTTGCGCTTGGCCTCGAACTCGGCGAAGCAGCCCGTCAGGTCCTCGGCGAACGCCTTCTTGTGGGCCACGCAGCCACAGGCGGCCATCCTGCACTGGTCCTCCCAGTCGGCGATGTCGGCAGGGTCGCCGACGAGCTTGTGGATCTGGTGCAGCGGGCATATGGACGGGTCGCCCGGGTCGGTCTTGCGCTTACGGGCCGGATCGGTCATGCAGCTCATCGCCTTCTCGCGCATCGTCGCGGCGTCGTCGCTGATGAAGATCGAGTTGCCGTAGCTCTTCGACATCTTCCTGCCGTCGAGGCCGGGCACCTTCGCGCCCTCCTCGTTGATGATCGCCTGCGGCTCGCGAAGCACCTGCTCGATGATCTCCTCGCCGCTTCCATCGTTGGCCGGCTCGTGCTTTCCGTAGGTGAAATTGAATCGCCTGGTGATCTCGCGCGCGAACTCGAGGTGCGGGAGCTGGTCCTCCCCTACCGGCACGCCATCCGAGTCCATGATGATGATGTCGGTCGCCATCAGCAGCGGGTACTGGAAAAAACCGACGTTGTTCAGGTCCTTGTCGGATATCTGCTGCTGCTGCTCCTTGTAGGTGGGGACGCGCTCGAGCCATGACATCGGGGTGATCATCGCGAGATAGAGAGCAAGCTCGGCGACCTCGGGGATGTCGGACTGCCTGTAGACTACGCATTTGTCCGGATCGATACCGGCCGCGAGCCAATCGAGCACCATCTCCTCTGTGAACTGCGGCACGTGGCTGGTATCTGCCCATTCGCTCGTGAAGGCGTGCCAGTCGGCAACGAAGAAGAAGCTGTCATAGCTCTCCTGCAGCTTCCTCATGTTCTGAAGGTTGCCGAACCAATGCCCCAGGTGAAGCTTGCCGGTCGGCCTGTAACCGGTCAGTATCGTCTTGGCCTCTTCCATCTAGCCATCTCTCCTTATCCCAATCGAAGCGGCGCAGGCGCCACGTCCGTAGAAACCACCCTGCATCGTCGCCGCCGACAGCCGACCTCCGGACGCATCCGCGCCGGCTGCCCAGATCAGCCTATCCCGAACAGCCAGTACGCCAGAGCGTAGGCGGTGTTGCTCAGGTAGACGTTAAGAGGGCTGAACCCCAGCACCAACGGCATGACTATCAGCACGATCATGAATATGGGCATGGCGTACTGCTGAATCGAATAGTACTTCCGAAGGGCCGAATCGGACAGGAACGCGGCCACCACCGACGAGCCGTCCAGCGGCGGAATCGGTATCAGGTTGAAAAACATCAAGGTGAAGTTGACGAGGGTGAAGTAAAGCGCGATGCGCCAGACCCACGAGACGACCTCGACGTTGCTCGCAGTCACCATGGAGAGGACCACGAACCCCACGAACGCCCCGAAAAGCCCCATCACCAGATTGGCGGCCGGACCGGAGAGTCCCGTGAGCACCTCTCCTTGGCGGATGTTCTTGAAGAAGGAGGGGTTGTAGGGGACGGGCTTCGCGTATCCGAAGACCGGCAAGCCAGAGAAAGCGAGCAGCAGCGGGAGCACCACCGTGCCGAACGGGTCTATGTGGCGCAGCGGGTTGAGCGAGATCCTGCCGAGACGTCGCGCAGTAGGGTCGCCGAGCCTGTCGGCGACAAGCGCGTGGGCGAGCTCGTGGAACACGAGGGCCGGAATGAAGCAGAGTATGCTGACGAGGGTCCAGATGCTGAAGTCCTCCATTGACCTAACCCCGCTCCTCCAACGTCGAGAGCTTGTGCTCCATGACCTCGCTGACCTTCATCCACTCGTCCTCCAAAGCGTCTATCGAGCGCTTGAGATCATTGTATTCGAACGCTATCTCCTTGGACCGCGCCTCGTCCTCGTAAAGAGCCGGGTCGGACATCAGCTCCATCAGCTCGCCACGTCTCGTTCCGAGCTCGAGGAGCTCGGCCTCTATCTCGGAGATGCGCCTGACCTCCTCCTTGACGAGTGCGGCGCGCTGGTTGCGCATCCGTGCCTCGGCCCGCTTCTGCTCCTTGGTGCGGTAGCCGCTCGGCCTCGGCCGAGCCTCGGCGGACTCGCCGTCAGGCCGCTGGGAGGCCCGGGCCCCCTTGACGCTCGACAGATCCTGCTCGGCCCTCACAGCGCCGTCGGCCAGATGCGCCCTCCTGAAAGCCCTGCCGTCCGTATCCCGCGCAGAACGGGAGGCGCCCTCCCCTGCAGCATCTGCGCCCTGGTCGGGCCTCCTGGCAGAGGAAGCGCCGTGTGCGGAACCGGCTTCCTCTTCCCCCTCTGTCTTGTAGAGGAAGTAATCGTAGTCCCCGTCGTATACCGTCGCCCGACCACCCTCGATCCAGACGATCTTGTTGGCCACCATGCGGATGAGGTGCCTGTCGTGGGTGATCAGCACGAGCGTCCCGTCGAACTGGGCGAGCGCCTGGGAGAGCACCTCGACGCTCGAGATGTCGAGGTGGTTGGTGGGCTCGTCGAGGCACAGCAGCGAGGTCGGACGGACCAGCATCTTGGCTAGCGCCAGCCGGCACTTCTCGCCTCCGGAGAGCACCGAGACCTTCTTGTCCGCGTCGTCTCCGGAAAACAGGAAGGCGCCCAGAAGCGATCTGACCTCCGAGATCTTCCATCCGGGCGCGACCCCGTCGAGTTCCCCGAAGACGGTGTTCGCGGGATCGAGATGCTCTAGCTGGTGTTGGGAGAAATAGGAGATCTCCACGTTGACCCCCACCGTGCGGGCACCGGAGTCCATCGGGAGCACGCCCGCGACCATTTTCAGCAGTGTCGACTTGCCCGCCCCGTTGGGGCCAACGAGCGCGATCTTGTCCCCCCTGAAGATCTCGAAATCGAAGTCGTCGTAGACGACCTTGTCGCCGAAGGCCTTGCTCGCGCCCTCGAAGGTCATGACCCGCGTCCCGCTCCTGGGCGGCTGGGGAAACCTGAAGCGTATCTTCTTGGCGCGCGCCGGCACCTGGATGCGCTCGATCTTCTCTAGCTTCTTCACGCGGTCCTGGACCTGCTTGGCCTTGGTGGCCTTGTAACGGAACTTCTCGATGAAGGCCTCCATGCGGGCGATCTCTGATGCCTGGGCCTCCGCCTCCGCCTCGATCCGGGCGATCCTCTCCTCCCGCTGCCTCTCGTAGGAGGAGTAGTTGCCCCTGTAGACCGCGTGATGTGAGCCGTCCAGCTCGACGACGTTGTCGACCATCCCGTCCATGAAGTCTCGATCGTGGCTCACGATCATGACGGCGCCGCCGTAGGAACGCAGGTAGGACTCCAGCCATCTCACGGATTCGAGGTCGAGGTGGTTGGTGGGCTCGTCGAGCAAAAGGAGATCCACCTGGCGCATCAGCAGCTTGGCCAATGCGATCCTCATCTGCCAGCCACCTGAGAAATCGTCGCAGTCGCGATTGCGGTCTTCCTCTGAGAAGCCGAGTCCCGACAGGATGCTGCGGGCCCGCGACTCTATCGAGTACCCGTCGGCGCGCTCGAAGGCCTCGCTGGCACGGGCGTAGTCGGCAAGCAGCGTCTCCTGGATCCCAGGGTCATCGCAGGCCGAGATCTCGTCGGCGAGCCTCTCCATACGCGCCTGCGCGTCGAGGATGTCCTGGACCCCGGAGAGGACCTCGTCTATCACCGCGACGCCCCTGCCCAGCTCGATCGACTCCTGCTCCATGTAGCCCACGGAGCATCCCTTGGAGAGGACGATCCGTCCGGAGTCGGCCGGCTCCATGCCGGAGATGATCCTGAGGAGGGTGGTCTTGCCCGCACCGTTGGGGCCGACCAGCGCAAAACGGTCCGATTCGTTCACGAGAAACGATACGTCCTCGAAAAGGACGTTCGATCCGAACGATTTGGACACTCCCTGGAGCTGCAGGATCAAGCCGTCCCACCCCGGTTCGCAGGCTCAAGCATAACAGCGGTTCCGGAGGCGGAGACCATCAGCATACCCCCGCCGCCGAGGACCTCGTAGTCCAGGTCCACGCCGACCACGGCGTTCACGCCCATCCGAGCGGCACGCTCCTGCATCTCGGCGAGCGCCGCATGACGGGCCTGCTCGAGCTCCTCCTCGTACCCGGCGCTCCGACCGCCGACGATGTTGCGGATCCCGGCACCGATGTCCTTGAGGAAGTTGATCCCGATTATGACCTCGCCGAAAACGATGCCGTAATAACCGGAGATCCTGTATCCATCGACGGTGTGGGTGGTAGTGACGATCATGGCCTGCCCCCATAAAGCGTTTGCATGTCGATCGATGCGACCGATGCCCAGCCGAATCGCGCCCCGGCGACGGCGACGGAGCGAACCCGGACGAACGCGATCGATCATCGTTTCCCGAAGCGAAAGACAGCCGAGGCGATGCCCCGGCTGCTGGTTTCGTGGTGGGCGATGCTGGTTTCGAACCAGCGGCCTCTGCCGTGTGAAGGCAGCGCTCTCCCGCTGAGCTAATCGCCCTTTGCGTCGTGCACGGTACCGGATTCTATCACGCGCGCCTCCGATTTCAAAAGCATGTTCGGATAGACGGACTCATCAGCGCTTCCCCGTAAGCCCCGTAAGCCCCGAAAGCGCGGACTTCTCGGACTCGAGGGTCTCTTCGGCCTGGGCGAGCTGCATCTCGACAGCCTCGTTGCCGGTACCGCCCTCGGTGGTGCGCCTCGCCACTATGCGCTTGATGTCGAGCGCGTCCAGCGCCCCCTCGTCGAAGAGGCATGAGTGCTCGCGAAGCTCATCGAGGGAGAGGGACTGCAGGGTGCGCCCCGCCTTCTCGCACTCCAGGACGAGACGGCCGATCACCTCATGAGCCTGCCGGAAGGGCATCCCCTTGCCCACCAGATAGTCGGAGAGATCGGTCGCCGCCATGAACCCCCCGTGCGCAGCCTCCTCCATCCTGTCGACGTTGACCGTCATCGTGGGGATCATGCCGGCCATGCAGTGAAGGGAGTCGGAGTAGGTGGACATCGCGTCGAACGCGCCCTCCTTATCCTCCTGCATATCCTTGTTGTAGGCCAGGGGCAGCGACTTCATCGTCACCAGAAGCGAGACCAGATCCCCCACCACCCGGCCGCTCTTCCCACGGATGAGCTCGGCGAAATCGGGGTTCTTCTTCTGGGGCATGATCGACGAACCGGTGGAGAACGCGTCCGACATCGTCACGAAGCCGAACTCCCCGCTCGACCAGTAGACGAGCTCCTCGCACAGCCTCGAGAGGTGAATCATCCCCACGGCGCAGGCGTAGTCGGCGTCCAGCAGGAAGTCGCGATCCGAGACCGCGTCCATCGAGTTGGGTGCGACCCTGGAGAACCCGAGCTGATCGGCGACGTAGCGTCTGTCGAGCGGGTAGGTGGTGCCGGCCAGCGCGGCGCTTCCCAGAGGAAGCGAATCGGCCGAGTCATGCGCTTGGGCGAGCCTGTCGTAATCGCGCGCCAGCATCCAGAAGTAGGCAAGCATATGGTGCGAGAAGAGCACCGGCTGCGCTCTTTGCATGTGCGTGTATCCGGGCATCACGACGCCCATGTTGTCCCTGGCCTGGGTCAGCAGCGCCTCCTGAAGCTCGATCACCTTGCCCATGATCCCCGCGATCAGACCCATGACGTGCAAACGCGTGTCGGTGGCGACCTGATCGTTGCGGCTGCGCCCGGTGTGCAGGCGGCCCCCGGCGTCGCCGATGATCCGCGTCAGCTCGGCCTCGACGGCCATGTGGATGTCCTCGTCATCGTCGTCGAAGACGAACTCGCCGCTCTCGATCCTGGCGGCGACCTCGTCGAGTCCCGTAAGTATCGCCTCCACGTCCTCGGCGGGGATGACCCCCTGCCTGCCGAGCATCCGGGCATGCGCCTTGGAACCCTCGATGTCGCTTCTCCACATGGCGCGATCGACGGACAGCGAGGCGCCGAAGCTTTGCGCGAACGCCTCCGGGCTGGCCTCGAAGCGGCCGCCCCACAGGGCGTCGCTCACCGGTCGCCCCTCCTCTTGGAAGCCCAGACCTCGGTAGGAAGCCCGAACAGCCTGATGAAGCCGGCGGACGCCGCGTGGTCGAAGGAGTCGTCGGCGTCGTAGGTGGCGAGGCTGTAGTCGTAGAGCGAATCAGGGCTCTTGGAGCCGGTGACCGTGCACGAGCCCTTGTAGAAGCTCAGGCGCACGATCCCGTTGATCGACTGCTGAGTGCAGGCGAAGAAGGCATCCATCGCGTTCTTGAGCGGCGAGTACCACAGGCCGTTGTAAACGGCGGCGGCCCAGTCAAGCTCCATCTTGAGCTTGTAGTGCATCGTCTCGCGCTCCAGGCACATGTCCTCCAGCGCCTTGTGGGCGGCGATGATCGCCAGCGCTCCGGGCTGCTCATAGCACTCGCGCGACTTCACGCCGACAAGCCTGTTCTCGATCATGTCGATGCGACCGTAGCCGTTGCGGCCTGCGATCTCGTTCATCGTGAGGATCACCTGGCGGAGCGTCATCCTCTCACCGGCGACGGCCACGGGCAATCCGCGTTCGAACTCGATCTCGACGACCTCGGGGACATCAGGTGCGTCGGCGGGGTCGACGGTCATCGTGTAGATATCATCGGGAGGGAGGTTCCAGGGATCCTCAAGCACTCCGCACTCGATCGCGCGCCCCCACAGGTTGTCGTCGATCGAGTAGGGCGACTTCTTCGTGGTCGGGACCGGCACGCCGCGAGCGGCCGCCCAGTCCATCTCCTCCTCGCGGGTGCGCAGATCCCACTCTCGCACGGGAGCGATGATCTCGAGAGAGGGGTCCAGAGCGCGGATACCGACCTCGAAGCGCACCTGGTCGTTGCCCTTACCGGTGCAGCCATGCGCGACGTATCTGGCGCCGTGCTTGTGAGCGGCCTCCACCAGATGCTTGACTATCACCGGACGGGAGAGCGCCGAGAGCAGGGGGTACTTGCCCTCGTAGAGCGCATTGGCGTAGATCGCCTTGTCGATGAAGTCGTTGCAGAACTCGTCGCGCATGTCGACGACCACCGACTCGATCGCGCCGATCGTGAGAGCCTTCTCCCGGATCGCGTCGAGATCGGCCCTCTCCTGACCCACGTCGCCAGCCACGCAGATGACGTCAAGCCCCTTCTCCTCCATGAGCCACTTGATGCAAACCGAGGTGTCGAGTCCTCCGGAATAGGCGAGGACGACGCTTTGTGTTGCCATGACCTGCACTTCCTCTCGAAATCATCCCCGGTGCCGGTGCGCCGGGATCACGACGGCCGCCCATGCGGCCGCAAGCCTGCGTTTCGTCGACGGCGGATCCGGACGAAAGCTATTAATCAGTGTTTCCCTAGTGCTTCCCTGGATCCTATCCCCGCACGATCATCCCCTCGATGGTCCCCACCAGGGTCTCCGCATCCTCCGGAGTGGGACAAACGGCCAGTATCGTGTCGTCTCCCGCGACGGTCCCCATGATGCACGACAGCGATGCCCCGTCGATGGCCGCCGCCACCCCCGATGCGGCGCCCGGAAGCGTCTTCACGACGACCAGGTTGCCGGCTGCCTCCGCTGTCGAGACCATGTCCCCGACCAGCCTCCTCAGCGCCAGATCCTCGCCCAGCACGTAGGTGCCGTCAGAGGCCTTGCACAGACCGATATCGGCGACGTCCCTCGATATCGTAGCCTGCGTGCATTGGTAGCCGCGCTCCCTGAGCGCTGCGGCTATCTCCTGCTGGGTGCGCACCTTGCTGTTGCGAACGATCTCGCGGATTCCATCGTGACGTTCCTCGCGTCTGCTCATCTTGACCACCTGTGTTCTTCCGATACCTCCATCAAACCAGAAGGAGAGAGAGAAGCGCCTTCTGGGCATGCAGCCTGTTCTCGGCCTCGTCGAATATCACCGAATGCCGGCCGTCCATCACCTCGTCGGTAACCTCCTCTCCGCGATGCGCGGGAAGGCAGTGCATGAATATCGCGTCTGCGGACGCGCGTCCCATCAACTCGTCGTCCACCTGGTACCCGGAGAAGGCCGCAAGGCGCATATCGTGCTCCTCCTCGTCGCCCATCGACGTCCAGGTGTCGGTTATGACGACATCCGCCCCGCTCACAGCCTCGATCGGGTCGCGGGTAAGTGTTATCGTGGCGCCCGTCCCCGCAGCCACCTCGCGACAGCGCTCCAGGTTGGCGGGGTTGGGATCGAACCCCTCGGGGGAGGCGATCCGCACGTCCATACCCATGAGCGCCCCGCCCTCAAGGTAGGTGTTGGCCATGTTGTTGCCGTCGCCCACGTAAGCAAGCGCGACTCCGCCGAGGCGGCCCAGATGCTCCTGGATCGTCAGGAGATCGGCCAGCACCTGGCAGGGATGAAAGTCGTCTGTGAGAGCGTTGACCACGGGCACCGAGGCCCATCTGGCCACCTCCTCGACCTTCGACTGCTCGAAGGTCCGTATCGCTATCGCGTCGCAGAAGCGCTCCAGCACCTTGATGGTGTCATGCACCGTCTCGCCTCTGGAGAAGGCCGAGCTCGAGTCGGACATCACGAGCGGCTGGGCGCCCAGGCGCGAGATGCCCACCTCGAACGAGATGCGGGTCCGAAGCGAGGGCTTCTCGAGTATCACCGCGACGGCCTTGCCCTCACAGGGCCTGTCCATGATGCCCGAAGCCCATCTCGCTTTCTGCTCGGCGGCCGTGTCGAGGACCAGCCTGACCTCGTCCGGTGAGAGGTCCAGAAGCCTCAGCACGTCGCGGCCGGAAAGTGCCTTCTCCGAATCGGGTTTGTCCATGTACGAGACCTCCAATCGCATCGCTCACTGCGCGGGCTGTGCGAAAAGCTCCTCGACGATGAGGCGGAGCCTCTCCATCATCTCGTCAACGTCGTCCTCAGTGCAGATCAGCGGCGGGACGAACCGTAGCATGTCGGGGGCAGGAGAGTTCAGCACAAGTCCGCGCTCGAGCCCCATGTCGACCACCTTGCCGGCGAGAGGCTCCGCGAGCGTGAGGCCGACCATCAGGCCCATCCCCCTCACGTCCGTCACCATCTCCATCTCCGAGAGCCTTCGGCGCATGTAGGCGCCGACGCGTTCGGAGTTTCCTCCCAGATCGCGTCCGATCAGCTCTGCGATCGTGGCCCTGGCCGCCGCCACCGCGAGCGGATTGCCCCCGAAGGTGGAACCGTGCTCGCCCGGGACGAGGGAGTCGGCCACGTCGGCCCTGGCGGAGAAGGCCCCCATCGGAAAGCCCGAGGCGATGCCCTTGGCAAGCGTCACGACATCCGGATCCACCCCCAGCTTCTGGAAGGCGAACGGCTTGTCGCCGCAACGGAAGAAGCCGGTCTGCACCTCGTCGACCATGAAGAGGATACCCCGCTTCGAAGTCATCTCCCGCAGCGCTTTCGCATATTGGGGGTCGAGAGGCCACACGCCGCTCTCGCCCTGCACGCACTCAACCATGACGGCGCAGATGCCGCCGTCGGCCTTGGAGCTGATCGCAGCCTCCAGTGCCTGGATGTCGTTGGGGTCGACGTGGCTGAAGCCGCCTGGAAGAGGCTCGAAGGACTCCTGCTTGGAAGGCTGCCCCGTCGCGGCCAGTGTCGCGAGAGTCCGGCCGTGAAACGACTTCCGGAGCGAGAGCACCCCCCTGGCCTCGCTCCCCTGCGCCAGCGCATGCCTCCTCGCGAGCTTGATGGCGCCCTCGTTGGCCTCGGCGCCGGAATTGGTGAAGAACGTCTTGAATCGCGGCTCGTCCGCGTCACGCGGACCCTCGACGGGCCTGCCGTGGACGATCAGGTCGCTGATCATGCGGGCGAGCTCGCCCCGTCCCTCCGCGTAATAGTAGTTGGAGGTCTGCATCAGCCGGGCCGCCTGTGCCTGGATCGCCCCGATAACCGCCGGATCCGAATGCCCCAGGCAGACGACGGCGATCCCGGCGAGGAAGTCGAGGTACTCGCGACCCTCTGAGTCCACGAGCACCATGCCCCGTCCTTCGACGAACTCCACGGGCTTGCGCCCGTAGGTGCGCATCACGTAGGCGTCCTCTAGAGCCATCTGGCTCGCCAGCTCGCCGGAAGCAGCCCGGGCGGTCGCGGCGCCATCGATCGCGGCGGCGTCGGCACCCATATCGGTCCCGCTCATCTCCATCACCTCTCCTCCTGGAGCCTTCTAGCCAGGCTCCCCAGCGGAAACGTCTCGAAGCTCTCGTCGGATCCCTCCTCGGGATCCCGTATCACCATCGTGCCGACCCCCCGATCCGTGAAGATCTCGAGCAGAAGGGAGTGCGGGACGGTGCCGTTGAGAAGATGCGCCCTGGGAACACCGGCGGTGAGCGCCTTTACCACCGACTCCATCTTGGGAATCATACCCTTGGAAAGCCTGCCGGATCCGATTATCTCCCTAACTTCGGAGAGGTACATCTTCGAGATCAGCGTGCCCTTGTCGTCGAAATCCTCGTAGAGGCCGTCGACGTCGGAGAGAAAGACGATCTTGTGCGCCCCGACGGCGGCCGCGACCTCGCCGGCGACTGTGTCGGCGTTGACGTTGTAGAAGACGCGGTGGTCGGCGCTCGTGGCTGCAGAAGCGATCACCGGGATGTAGTCGCGAGAGAGCAGGTCGCGCAGGTAGGTGTCGTCTACGGAGGTCACCCTGCCCGCGTACATGTGCTCGTCGTCGTAGGGCTCGGCGATGATCGTGGAGGCGTCGACGCCCGACAGGCCCACCGCGATCGCGCCATGGCGGTTCATCGCAGCGACCAGCTCGGCGTTGACCTTGCCGATCAGCACCATCTTGACGATCTCCATCGTCTCCTCGTCGGTGACCCGCAGTCCGTTGACGAAGCTCGGCTCGATGCCCAAGCGGTCGAGGACCGCATTTATGTCGGCGCCGCCGCCATGGACGATGATGGGGTTCAGGCCCATCAGCTTGAGCATGACGATGTCGCTCATAACCTCGGCCCGCAGCTTGTGGTCGACCATAGCCGCGCCGCCGTACTTGATGACGACGGTCTTGCCTGTAGCGTTCTTGATCCAGGGGAAGGCCTCGATCAGTATGCTGGCGAGCTGCCTGTGCTTCTCCGTGTCGTTGTTCCTGTCCTTGCCGTATTCCATCGAACGCTCTCTCTTCCGATCCTTCTTCCGACCGGACCCACCGCGTGCTGGCGGCAGCCGCCTTCCGAGACGGCCCGCCCTTCCGTCGCGGCACGCCCCACGCCCGGCGGACCCACCGCGTGTTCGGGCCTAGGTCCTGTAGTCGGCGTTTATCGATATGTAGTCGTGCGTCAGGTCGCAGGTCCACACCCTCGACGCGCCCTCGCCGCAGCCCAGATCCGCCCAGATGTCGATCTCGGGCAACTCAAACCTCCTGAGCGCCTCCTCCTCGTCGAATTCCAGCGGAAGCCCTCCCCTGCATACGTCGATCCCCATCAGGGAGATCGAGACGTCGTCCTGGTTGAAACGCGCGTCGCTCTTGCCGAGCGCCATGGCGAGCCTGCCCCAGTTGGCATCGTGCCCGGCGATCGCAGTCTTCACGAGCGGGGAGTTGGCGATCGACTTGGCCGCGAGGTAGGCGTCGGAATCGCTGGCCGCGCCGGTAACCCTCACGGTGACGAGCTTGGTCGCGCCCTCACCGTCGGCCGCTATCTGACGGGCGAGGCTCACGCAGACGGAGTCGAGCGCCGAGCATAGGGTCTCGAACGCCTCGGTCCCCGGTTCGATGCACAGCGCCTCATCGGGCGTGGCCTTGCCGGTAGCCAGCAAAAAGACGCTGTCGTTGGTGGAGGTGTCGCTGTCCACGGTCACGCGGTTGAACGACTTGGCGACAGCCCTGGAGAGCGCCTCGTCGGCGGCATCGGGAGAGAGCGGGACGTCGGTCGCCAGCACCGAGAGCATCGTCGCCATATTCGGCTCGATCATGCCGCTCCCCTTGGCCATTCCGCCGATATGGCAGGAGACCCTGGTCCCGTCTTCGAGGCCGACCTCAAAGGCGACGGCAGCCTCCTTGGGAACCGTGTCGGTCGTCATGATGGCGCGGGCTGCCGCATGAGCGCTCTCGGCATCATCTCCTAGAAGGGAGACCACCTGCGGGATGCCGATCTCGAAGCGCTCCATGTCGAGTTGAACCCCGATAACGCCGGTGGAGGCGACCAGGACCTCCTCAGCCCCGATTCCCAGCTCGCTGGCGACAATCTCCGCAGTCCTCTCCGCGTTACGCGCCCCTATGTCGCCTGTGGTGGCGTTGGCGTTCCCGGAGTTGAGCACAATGGCTCGGAAGCGCCGGCCAGCCGCCAGCCTGCTGCGGCAGAGCGCGACCGGCGCCGCGCAGAAGCGGTTGGTGGTGAACATCCCCGTTGCGACGGCGCCCTCGGGGGCGATCACCAGCGCAAGATCGGGTTTGGAGGAGTTCTTCCGGAAGCCGGCATGCGTGCCGGCGGAGCTGATGCCTGCGGCGGCGGACAGCCCGCCATCGATGAACGAGACTCCATCGGCAGCCTCGGAGAAGAAATCTATGCCCTTGGTCGCTTCGGTCATTTCCATCCTATCGTCGGCCGGTCGGGCGGGCGCCCGATCAGCGGTCCTGCATATTCGGGGTCGCGCTGGGCGATCAGTCTTGCATGTTCGGGGTCGCTTTGGCAACCGGACGGGCGAGTCGGCGAGGCTGCCGTGTCGGGCAGGGCGGACGACCACGCTCGGATCGCGCTCAGACAACCGGATGGGCGAAGCCTGACCCCGCCGACTCGTCGAGTCCGAACACGATGTTGGCGCACTGCACCGCCTGGGTGGCGGCCCCCTTGCCGAGGTTGTCGATCGCACATGAGGCGATTAGCATACCGGCCCTAGGGTCGCACGCGATCCCCACATGGGCATGGTTGCCTCCCATCACAGAGGAGGTCTGCGGCATCCTTTCGCCCAGGAAATGGACGAACCTCTCCATCTCATAGCGCCCCGAATACGCAGCCATCGCATCGTCGATACCCATACCGGCGGCGAAGCGCATCGTCACGGTGGAGAGCAGGCCCCTCTTCATCGGGACCAGATGCGGCGTGAAGACGACTTCGGCCCGCCTACCCGCGAGCTCCGAGAGCTCCTGCTCGATCTCGGGAGTGTGCCTGTGCGAACCGGCCGAGTAGGCCTGCACCGAGGCGTCGGCCGAGCAGAAATGGGTGCGCTGGTTGGCTCCCCTGCCCGCCCCAGAGACGCCCGACATGGCGCTCACGACTATAGGGGAGGACTCGACGATCCCGGCGACGAGCGCCGGAAGGCACGCGAGTATCGTGGCGGTGGGATAGCATCCGGCGCATGCCACTACCGGAGCGAGATCCGGGTCGCCCGACTCCCTCCAATCCGAACCCCTGACGGCGAGATTGATCCTGTGCGACTCAGGCTGACCGTAGATCGCGATGGGAAGCAGCTCGGGGGCCGTATGGGCGCAACCGTACCACATCTCGAAAACGGCCTGATCATGGATCCTGAAGTCGGCGGAGAGGTCGATGACCGCGACGCCGGCGGAGTGGTAGAGCGGAGCGCACGACATCGCGGCGGTGTGCGG
Source organism: uncultured Coriobacteriaceae bacterium (assembly GCA_964584585.1). Lineage (GTDB taxonomy): Bacteria > Actinomycetota > Coriobacteriia > Coriobacteriales > CADBOM01 > CAZPAN01. Next base: position 27,552 of record CAZPAN010000004.1, read on the forward strand.
GACCGCGAGGAAGACCACGTCGCAGCTCTGGACGAGCTCGGAGTGGTCGGTCAAAACGAACTCGAGGTCCGTCATCCCCTCAAGCGCCGGATAGACGTCGGCGATGCGCTGATGCGCCAGCGATCCAGACGTCGCGGCGACGAGCTCGAACGAAGGATGCCCCAGAAGCGTCCTCACCACCTCGATACCGGCGTAACCCCCTGCGCCGACGACTGCCGCTCTGATCATCTCCCCATCTCCGATCCTTGCATCGAAACGGAATCGACCTGACCGGTCTCGACTGACCAGTCTCGGATAATGCAGAAAGTATAATCACAAATCACAGGTACTGTAAAAGTTATTATGCAGTAATCACGTAAGCGGAAAACCACTAGCCCGAAAGTTTCCCGCCGAGAAGGTCAACCCTCCCTTGCGGCGCGATCGCCCGTCGAAGGCTTCTCCTGCCGATCGGATTCGACGGAGCGATCGCCCGAGTTCGTTCTAACCCTGAGATCAGTCGAAGTCGTTATCGTCGTCGACATCGTCGACATCCTCGTCGGTGATGGAAGGCACGTAGCTCGGGATCAGCTCGGAGAGCGCGAGCTTAACGTCCCTGGAGCTGGAGTCGATCACGTCGGCGAGCCTGGTGATCATCTCATGCACCCGCTCGGCCGAGACAGGCTCGTCGGTGGACATCATGATGCCCTTCTCGGAGGTGGCAGCTGTCTGCTCCTTGTCGGTCCACAGCTCCTCGTAGAGCTTCTCGCCCGGACGCAGCCCAGTGAACACTATCTCGATGTCCTTGCCCGGAGTCAGCCCGGAGAGCCGGATGAGCTTGGTGGCCAGGTCGAGGATCTTCACCGGCTCCCCCATGTCCAGGATGAAGATCTCCCCTCCGCAGGCCAGACCTCCCGCCTGGACCACGAGCCTCGAAGCCTCCGGTATCGTCATGAAGTAGCGGGTTATCTCCGGATCGGTCACTGTAAGCGGCCCACCCTCCGAGATCTGCCTGCGGAAGAGAGGGATCACGCTGCCGTGCGAGCCCAGCACGTTTCCGAACCTCACCGCCGCGAACACGGTATTGGAGTTTTTCGACATCGACTGGATGACCATCTCCCCGATCTTTTTGGTGACACCCATCACGCTGGTAGGGTTGACCGCTTTGTCGGTGGAGATGAAGATGAACCTCTCCACGCCATAAAGCCTGGCGGCGTTGGCCACGTTGAGCGTGCCGAACACGTTGTTGCGAACCGCCTCCTGCGGACAGCGCTCCATCAACGGCACGTGCTTGTGCGCCGCCGCGTGAAACACCACCTGCGGCATGTACTTCTGGAAGACCGAGGCCAGCCTCGGGTAGTCGCGCACCGAGCCGATCTCCACGATCAGCTCCACGTCGTCGTACTTCGACTGTATCTCCTTCTGCAGCTCGTACGCGGTGTTCTCGTAGATGTCCAGGACCACGATGCGCTTGGGCGCGACGATGCAGAGCTGCCTGACGAGCTCGCTCCCGATCGAACCTCCTCCGCCAGTCACCAGAATCGTCTTGCCGGCGATGTACCCGCTCACGTGCCTGGTGTCGAGCACCACCTCGTCTCGGCTCAGCAGGTCCTCGACGCTCACGTCGCGCAGCTTGACATCGTCGAGCTGGTCGATGGGGATGTCGCGGACGTTCGGCAGCGTGAGCATGTGACAGCCGGTGGACATGCATATGTCATAGATGTCCTTGAGGTCGGGCTTGCTGGCGGAGGGAATCGCGATGACTATCTGCTCGATGCCGTAGCGCTTCACGAAGTCAGGGATGTCGTTGCGGTCGCCCGCAACCTTGACGCCGTGGATGCGCATCCCTCGCTTGGCCGGGTCGTCGTCGACGGCCACCACGGGCTTGCCGCTCATGTAGTAGTCGCCCTCGGCGAGGCGCTTGATCGTGAGTGAGGCAGTCTCACCCGCGCCCACCACGAGCGTGCGCTTGCGTGACGAGCCGGAGATGAATCCCGAACCCCCCCATCGCCTGCCGTTGAAGAGCCTGAAGGCATATCTGCCCCCTCCAACGAATATGAGGAGGACGAGCCAGGCGACGAAATAGACCCTTATGGGGAACCTTATCTCGACCAGGAAGAGGAGCGTCGCGCCGATGAATGTCGCAAGCGCGGTGACGGCGGTGATCTTCAGCAGCTCCTGGGAGGACGCGTACTCCCACAGGTCGTTGTACAGCCTGAAGACTCCGAACAAAAGGGTGTTGACCAGCGCGAGAAGCCCGATGTCGAAGAGAACGTCGGTCGAGATGAAGATGTCTCCCGCCTGACCGGTGAGAATCGTTCCGAGGATATATGCGATGTACGTGGAGAAGATGTCCCAGAAGATCAGGACGATCACACGTGTCTGTAACTTGAGCTCCATTTGGATCAGTCTACCATTTAG
>CAZPAN010000005.1:0-28687 GCA_964584585.1 uncultured Coriobacteriaceae bacterium
AGTGCGCGCAGAGCCTGCCGGGATTTCGCACGAGCACGTCGACGAGCTTCGAGTCGATGCTCTGCGGCTCGATAGAGGAAATCCTGATGCGGCCTATATCGGTCTGCTCGAGCGCCATCTGGAGCAAGCCGGCGAGTGCAACCGAACCGCTGCGGTAGCTCCCGACGTTTATGCCGGTGATGATGATCTCGCGCACCCCAGCGCCGGCGGCGGCCGCGATCTGAGAGAGGGCACGGTCGACCGGGAGAGACCTGGCCGGCCCCCTCGCCTTGCAGACTATGCAGAAGGTGCATGAGTTGTCGCAGCCGTACTGGATCTTGATGTCCATCCGGGTCTTGAAGCCCTCTGACGACCTGAGTCCGACGGCATCGGGAGAGGTGCTGGAAAGAAGGCTGCGGACGTCGAGAGCGGGGCTGCCGCCTGGGGCGTCATGCACGCCACACTGCGACCCGTACTGCAACCCATCCGTCATCCCGGCTCTGCCGGCCTCCGCCAAGATCCCCACCGCCGCCCTCTCGGCCTCCAGGTGCGCCGGGAGGACCATAACGTTGGGAGCGAGCTGCGCGAGAGCATCAGCGCCCATCGCGGCGGCGCAGCCGGTGGCTATCACGGTTCCGCGCGTGCGACGGGCCGCGTTGCGTATCGCCTTCCGTGTCTTGGAATCGGCCTCGGACGTCACCGTGCAGGTGTTGACCACCACGACATCGGCCTCGTCCTGATCAGAAGGAACGCCGCCGCACGCGATGAGCGCAGCCGAGATAGTGTCGGATTCGACGCGGTTGACCTTGCACCCGAGATTGACCACGCAAAAGCGCGGTTGTCGCGTGAGGCCCGAGGGATCGTATCTGGACGCCGGAGCCGCATCGGGGATGCCTTCGGCGGTCGCACCGGGGAAGGATGCGGGAATCGGAGCATCGGACTCGGGCGCAGATCCGAGCACCGCATCGCGTCCACCCGCCTCAGCCGCGCCGCCCGACATGTCGTCCCCGGAATCGAGCGTCGATCCGCAGCCGGCGTCCCTACGCATCCACCGTCCCCCACCTGGGACCTCCGGTCCCGCCGTTTCCGAGGCCGCCGAGCTCGTAGATAGCAAGGGCACTCGCTATGATGCCGGCGGTCTCGGCACGCAGTATCAGATCGCCCAGAGACACGGCGAACGAACGGCGACCCGCGTCGAGCATCGAGTTGACCTCATGGGAGGCGAACCCTCCTTCGGGTCCCACGAACAGAAACGCCTTCGTATCGCGATCGGCGCCACGAAGCGCATCGGCCACCGAGCCGGCCCTGCACTCCTCCCACGGCACTATCACCACATCTGCCGAGGCGGCCTCCTCGATCGCTTTGGGAAGGTCCACCGGCGTCTCTATCGCCGGCACCACCGGCTGACCCGACTGCTTGGCAGCCGATATCGCGACCGACCTCCACCTGCAAGCCCTCGACTCGCGCTCCTCCGCATCGAACGAGACGATGCAGCGCTCGGTAACCGCCGGGATGATCCTGCGGACCCCCAGCTCCACGGCCTGCCTAACGAGCAGGTCCATCCTCTCGCTTTCCAAGACGCCCTGCACGAGTGTAAGGTCGGGACGATACGGCAGCCCGACGCGCCCAGCTATGCGAACCTCACACGCAGACGATCTTTTCAGGGGAGGGGAGACCACCTCGGCCTCGACCGCCTTGTCGTGACCGTCGGAGAGCCTCACATGATCCCCGGCCTTCACGTTCATAGTGACCATATGCCGCGCATCCTCTTCCATAAGCACTATAGTCGTCCGGACTCCGCCGGCAGCGAGTCCGGCGAGATCCGTCCCTGGATCGCAGAAGAAGAGCGGAAGCGACATGCGGCCTCCTACGACAAGGCGTCCTTGAGCTTCTGGAACGCGCCGCGTGGCTTCTCCTCGACCTCTTCGCCAAAGACCTTGGCGGCGTGCTCGAGCGCATGGCGCTGCTCCCTGTTGAGCTTCTTGGGAATGTCTACCCATACGTGCACGTAGAGGTCGCCGCGCGCGTCGCTTCGGAACCTCGGCATGCCCTTGCCCTTGACCCTGACGACATCCTCGTTCTGGGTGCCCGCTTGGATCTCCACCTCGACCTCCTCGTCGGGCAGGATCCCCTGAAGCTCGAGCTCAACGCCAAGCGCAGCCTGTAGCATCGAGATGTTGAGGCGGGTGTGGAGATTGTCGTTCTCGCGCTGGAACACGTCGTGCTCGAACACGGTGATCTTCACGAGCAGGTCGCCGGACTCGTCGCCTCTAAAGCCGGCCTCGCCGTAGCCCGCGACCCTGATCTGCTGACCTTCCCTGATGCCCTTGGGAACATCGATCGTGACGGTCTCCTTGCGCGGGGCGCGTCCCTCGCCATCGCAACCAAGACAGGGCTTGTCTATCGTGGCGCCTTCGCCGCCGCAATCGGGGCAGGTGGTCTGGGTCTGCATCGCCCCGAGGATCGTGCGCTGCGTGCTGATCACCGTGCCGCGCCCGCCGCAGCGAGAACAGGTCTGGAGACGGCCGCCGGAGCCGAGGCCGGTGCCGTCGCAGATCTCGCAGGGGGCGAGGCGATCGTAGGCGATCTCCTTGCTGACGCCCTGGGAGACCTCCTCCAAGGTGAGCCTCAAGGTCACGGACATGTTGCGTCCAGCGGTGCTGACGCGGCCTCTTCCAGAAGACGCCCCTCCGCCGAAGAAGGAGTCGAAGATATCCGACATCCCGCCGAAGCCGCTGAATATGTCGGAGAAATCCACGTTGCCCGCGCCATAGAAGCCGGCGCCGTCGACGGTGCCGAAGCGGTCGTACTGGGCTCTCTTCTGCTCGTCGGAGAGCACGGCGTACGCTTCGTTAAGGTTTTTGAACTTGACCTCCGCATCCGGATCGTCGCTGACGTCCGGATGGATCTTGCGTGCCTTCTTGTAGAACGCCTTCTTGATCTCGTCCGCAGTCGCATCGCGGGAGACGCCCAGCGTCTCGTAATAGTCTGCTGCCACGTAATCGCTCCTGAGTTCATCTGTCTAGGCCGCATGTCGGACGCGGCCCGGTCTCAATCCTTGTCGCCCACCGCGCCGTCGAGGAAGATCGAGACCCTTCTCACGGCGTTGATCATCTTCCAATAATCCATCCTGGTGGGTCCGACGATGGCGACGATCCCCTCGCTTCCGTCGTCTCCGTAGCTGGAGGACACCACCGAAACCCCGGAAAACGATTCGTCCGGATTCTCGTGGCCGATACGCACCGTCACGCCCCTGCTAGCCAGAAGGTCGCCGAGCAGACGGAATATCAGCAGATCGTCGTCGAGAAGACGGGCGAACCCGAGCGTGAGCGACATGCTCTGCATCTCCGGCTGGGAGAACAGGTCTTCCATGCCGTTGATGTGCACGCAGTCGCGCTCCTCCTCCAGAAGGCAAGCCTCGACGTTGTCGGAGAGACGTTCTAGCGTGGCCTGGACCGCCGAGCCAGAAAGCCCGATCCGCCTCCAAGCCTCGCCTATCTTGACCGGGTCGAAGCCGTCGGCGATGTCGTGCCTGCGGTTGAGCAGCGCTTCGAGCGCGGAGATCTCCTCGGGCGAGTGCGCGTGGTCGAGTTCGACAGTGCGGTTGAGAACCCGGCCGTCCTTGACGGCGATCACGAGTATCACGTGGCGCTGGTCGAGCGGCACCAACGCGATGCGCCTGAGGGCGACGTTAGTGACCTTGGGCGCCATGACTACCGCGAGGCAGGCGGTGAACCGGTTGAGGGCGCGGGATGTCTCGCGAAGAAGAGAGTCAAGCTCGCTGGCGCTGTCACGCAGCTCGCGCTCCATCTCCTCGTCTATGGAGGAGGCGGGATCGGCTGCATGATCGACGCCACCTGCGCCCTTCGGGTCGGACGCGGCTTTCGAGCCGCCGGCATCCTGACCCTCCTTGGCCGATAGCGAACGAGACGCCTCTTCGCGTTTGCGCACGTTCTCGAGAAGCTCGTCCACGAACATCCGATACCCGGAATCCGTCGGGATGCGTCCCGACGAAACATGCGGGGAGACGACGTAACCGTCCTCCTCGAGCACGTTCAGCTCGTTGCGCACCGTCGCCGAACTCACGCCGATCTTGTGCTTTCCCACAATCGCGCGCGAACTCACGGGGGTGGCTGTGGAGATGTACTCCTCTATCAGAGCGTTCAGCACCTGCCTTCTGCGGTCGCTGAGCATCTGCACCACCCCGTCCCCGTTCTCATCCCGCGTGCCTATGGAGAACCCTGCCGGCGACCAGCCGAGCATTCGATGGTCAGTTTAGCAGCTTGGCATTGCGAGTGCTAAAAGTGCATCCCATCGTTTTACGAGCGGATGCTGAAGATGCGCGACGGGGATCGTAGGGATCGGAAGGTCGGGATCGGCTGGCTAGCGAGCGCAGTTCCAGATCAGCGAGTAGAGCTCGTTTCCCACCAGCCATCCCCGCAGGGTAGGGACGACCGACCCATCCGCCTCGCGCTTCGCCAACCCCAGCTCAATCGCACGCTCCAGTGCCTCCCCTATCTCGGGCGCTTCCTCCATGCACCTGCGGTACAGCCCCGGGCCGATGCCCTTGGCGGTCCGCATCGCGAGCATCGCGTCCTCGCATAGGGCGTCGTGCCCAGAGAGCGTCTCGACATCCGCCGCTCCCGCCTCCCCGATCGTGAACCTGAGCCGAGCCTGCATCTCGACATGCTCTCCCCCGCCCTGGAAGCCAAGGTCGCCCATGCCCGACGTGGACGTGAAGTCATCGTGGTTTTCGAGCCACGGGCCGAGCGCATCACTTTCCAGCAGCTCGTCGGCGTCGTGCGCCATAAGCATGCTCGAAGCGCCCAGACCCAGGCCCAGATAGGGCAGGCCGCTCCAGTACGCGAGGTTGTGCCTGCTCTCCATCCCGGGTCTCGCATAGCTCGCCACCTCGTAATGGGCCAGCCCGGAGTCAAGCAGCAGCTCGCGTGCGAGCGACATCTGCGCGGCCTGCTCGTCATCGTCGACGTCGGGCATCTCGCCGTTATTCACCAGCAGATCGAGCGCGGTCCCCTCCTCTACGGTCAGCGGGTAAACGCTCAGGTGGGGTAGGCCCATCTCGACAAGTTCGGCGAGAGTAGACTTGATCGCATTCCTCCCCTGTCCCATGACCCCGCATATCACGTCGGCGCTCACGTTGCCGATAGTCCCGAGCGCCACCTCAAGCGCATGCCTGGCGCCTGCGGCGTCGTGGATCCTCCCCAACGTCCGAAGCGTGGCGTCGTCGAGGCTCTGCACTCCAAGGGAGATCCTGTTCACGCCGGCGGCCGCCAGCGCTCTGCAAGTCTTGAGGTCGAGCGAGTCGGGGTTGGCCTCCACCGTGAATTCCCGCACAGAATCACCGGTTGCGGCCAGGGTCTTCTCGACGACCTGCAGCAGCCTCCTTTCCCCGAAAAAGCTCGGGGTCCCGCCTCCGATGTAGACGGTCTCGACGTTTTCGAGCATCCCTGTGCCCGAGGCCTGGCCGATCGAAGCGAGCAGACGGTGGAGATAGGCGTCCATGTCGGCGTCGGAGGCAGGTCCGGCGTTCGTAGTGAAGCTGCAGTAGGCGCAGCGCCTTACGCAAAACGGGATATGGAGGTAGAGTGCTCGGAACGGGTCTTTCATCCTCGGCCTGCCGATCCTCTTTCATCTGCGGAGATGGTGCTCGCCGGCCTGGGAGAAGCTGCTGGACTCGCTCCGCACGTCCCCGCACCGCTCCGTACGCCCAGGCGCTCGTCCCGATCGGCGCAGATCACTGCACCCTCTTCGCCTTCGCGCGCATGGGCGCGGAGGGGGCCGGGTCCTGACGAAGGCGATTATTCATCGCTTCCCTGGCTTCCAGCTCGTCGAAGAGCGAGTCGAAATCCTCATGGCTCCTGCACTCCATCGCCGACCTTCGCGCGGCGGACGCGCCCGGCATCCCACGAAGGTACTCTGACAGATAGGATCGCATCTTGACGACATGGTGCCTGTCACGCCCGGTGAGCAGGCGCGTATGGAGGCGGGCGACCCGGATGCGCTCGAAGACGTCTGGCTCGGAAGGCACGTCCACCTCCGACCATAGCGTGGGAGTCTCGCTGGTGGAGACCGCCGGGTCGGTGCCCGCATCCACATCCCGACGCCAGCGCTCCCCCTCTTCGTCTATGTACGCGTTCCAGGCACCGCTCTCATGGAGCGCCTCCAGATAGGTCGCCGTACGCGGGAAGATCCAGGGGTTGCCCTGAGCGCCGCGCGCGACCATCGCCGCATCCGCCCCGGTAAGCGCGAGGCATCGCGCGATAGAGACGGGATCCATCAAATCGCCGCTCGCAGCCACCGGTATCTCCACCGCGTCTACGACCCTTGCGACAACTCCCCAGTCCGCCCGACCCCGGTACAGATCGCTCGCGAACCTGCCATGCACGCAGATCGCAGCCGCCCCCGACGCCTCGGCCATCCTCGCGAACTCGACGGCGTTGTCGACCCCAGCGCGAAAGCCGCGCCTGAACTTCACGGTCACCGGCACGCCGAGCCTGCCGGCCGAAGCTGCCGTCGCGGAGATGATGCGAGAAGCGAGCGCAAGGTCGTCCATCAGCGCCGCGCCCTCCCCCTTGCGAACCACCTTGCGAGCCGGACAGCCCATGTTGATGTCGATCGCAGCAAGACGGCGCCCCAGACGCTCTGCCACGCGGACCGCCTGCTCGGCCATCTCAGACGGATCGTTTCCGAAAAGCTGAACGACGGCGACATCCTCAGCGGGGTCAAGCTCTAGATATTCGTGGGTCTTGGGGTCTCCGTATGCGAGTCCTGTCGCCGAGATCATCTCGGTGCAGGTCAGCCCGGCGCCGAACGACTTGCAGATGCCCCGGAATACGGAATCGGTCCACCCCGCCATCGGGGCAAGGGGGAGCGGGTTGGCAGCATAGATCGCTCGGATGGATCCGGGTCCAGGTTGATCGTCGGCTGAAACGGGACCGACCGCCATCGGGTCGCCGCTCGATCCCGCATCGGCGCCACTGCGGCCTCCCCTGCGGGGATCGGTCACCCGTCCACCTCGAGGATCGCCATGAACGCTTCCTGCGGAACCTCGACGTTGCCGATGGCCTTCATCCGCTTCTTTCCGGCCTTCTGCTTCTCGAGCAATTTGCGCTTGCGCGAGACGTCACCGCCATAGCACTTGGCGAGCACGTCCTTGCGCTTCGCCTTCACGTTGGTCCTCGCGATCACCCTGCCGCCGATGGCCGCCTGGATAGGTACCTCGAACAGCTGCCTGGGAATCACGTCCTTCAGCTTGCGGGCAAGCGAGGCACCGCGATTGTACGCCTTGTCCTTGTGGATGATGAAGCTGAGCGCGTCCACCGCCTTGCCTGAGATCAGGATCTCGAGCTTCACCAGATCGGAGGGCCTGTATCCGCAGAGGTCGTAGTCGAGCGTCGCGTAGCCCTTGGTGCGGCTCTTCAGCTTGTCGAAGAAATCGAGGATCAGCTCGGACAGCGGCATCGTCCACTTCATCTCGACCGTGTTCATCGAGAGGTACTGCATGTTCTCGAAGTTCCCACGATGCTCCACCGACACATCCATGACCGCACCGACGAAATCGGGCGGCACGAGGATCGATGCCTTGATGAACGGCTCCTCGATATGGTCGATCGCGGCCGGATCGGGGTAGTCCTTCGGGGAGTGCATGTCGATGGATTCCCCCGACTTCATATACACCTTGTACTCGACGCTCGGCGCGGTGGCGATGAGATCTAGGCCGAACTCACGCTCGAGCCGCTCCTTGATGACTTCCATGTGCAGAAGCCCCAGGAATCCGACACGAAATCCGAATCCGAGCGCGTGCGAGTTCTCCGGCTCGTATACCAGCGCCGCGTCGTTGAGCGAGAGCTTGTCGAGCGCGTCGCGCAAAAGGGAGTACTGATCGCCCTCGATCGGGAAGATCCCGGCGAACACCATCGGCTTGACCTCGCGGTACCCGGCCAGAGGTTCAGCGGCACCGTCTCGCCCAAGAGTGATCGTGTCGCCGACCTTGACGAGCGACGGATCCTTCAGCCCGGTGACGAGGTATCCGACCTCCCCCTCCCCGAGCGTCTCGACCGGGGTGTTCTCCGGGGTTCTGATGCCCACTTCCTCCACATCGACGGTGGTGCCCGCAGCCATGAAACGAATCGGATCTCCCTTGGAGACCGACCCGTCGACCACGCGGATCAGCGCGACCACTCCCCGGTACGCGTCGAAGTACGAGTCGAAGACAAGCGCCTTGAGCGGCGCATCGGGGTTGCCCGAGGGAGCGGGGACGCGGTGGACGATGGCCTCCAGAAGCTCGTGGACGCCCTCCCCCGTCTTTCCCGACGCCAGCACCGCCTCGTCAGCGGGGACGGCGAGACCCTCCTCGATCTCCTCGCGGCACTTGTCGGGATCGGCTGCAGGAAGGTCGATCTTGTTGATGAGCGGGATGATCTCCAGATTCGCGTTCATCGCGAGCGAGGCGTTGGCGACGGTCTGCGCCTGCACGCCCTGCGCGGCGTCGACCACCAGCACGGCGCCCTCGCACGCCGCGAGCGAACGGCTGACCTCGTAAGCGAAGTCGACATGTCCCGGCGTGTCGATGAGGTTGAGATGGTAGGTGAGACCGTCGTCGGCCTCGTAGAGGATGCGTACCGGCTGCGACTTGATGGTGATGCCGCGCTCGCGCTCGATGTCCATAGAGTCGAGCACCTGGTCGACCATATCGCGTTCGGCGATGGTGCCGGTGGCCTGCAGGATGCGGTCGGCGATGGTCGATTTGCCGTGGTCTATATGGGCGATGATGGAAAAGTTCCTGATAAGCGTTGAGTCCATGAGGGGAATATTAATCTATCGGGGCCGATGTTTGGCCCGCACGGACGCGGAAAGGTCAGACGGAATGCGCCGGAATGCGACGGAATGCGCAGGCCAGGGTGGCCGGAAAGGACAGGGAAGGCGGATCGCCGCCGGAAACGATGGGGAGCCAGCACAAGGCGGCATCGCTTTTGGAGGTCAACCCTCAGCTCTTCTCGTCGGAGACATCATGCACCTCGAGGATCTGCACCTCGACCACATCCCTGCCGCCGGGAGAATCATGCCCTACCGTTTGCCTCCCAGAGGCTGCCCACGACGAACGCGCGCCTCTGGCAGCGGCTTCACGATAGGCTGCGTACCTGCGATAGGAGGGTCCGGTGGAGTAGCTGCCGGTGCCGTACGCTCCGTTGGAGCCGCCCTGACCGTAGACTCCATTCTTCCCGCCCCTTCCGCAGAGCCTTTGGAAGCCGGAGACTATAAACGTGATGATGGCGAGAATAATGATGACGCCGACGATCAGAGCTCCGAAGAACACCGACCCTAGCAGTGCGAAAAACCCCATCCCGCCTCAATTCGAAAAGATCCCCAGCCCGCCCTGGACAGAAAGGCGAGCGGAATGAATTAATCAGCGATTCCTCAAACCTACCATGCGCGTATTATCGTCATTTGAATCGGAGAGCGGAAGTTTCGTCACATAACCCACATCAATTCACATAGCAGATCCAAGTTGAACGGAGCCTGAAAGAAGCCTACAGGCCCAGCGCTCATGGGCGCGGAGGGGACCGAAGACGAGCGAAGCGACCTGCACTGATGAGCTTGAGCGTGCAGGAGCGCGACACACGCTGAAGGCGGAGGCGGGCGAAACGATGAATCGGCGCTCCCTAGACCTCGTCCTCCAACGACACTCCGTACTCGCCGAACTCGGAGATGGAGCGGTACGCCGGACGGATGATCCTGCCGCCCGAAACCAGCTCCTCGAAGCGGTGCGCGGCCCAGCCGGCCATGCGCGAGCAGGCGAACAGCGGGGTGAACAGATCGGTGGGGATGCCGAGCATCTTGTAGACCAGCCCGCTGAACATGTCGATGTTCGCGCACATGACCCTCTCCACGCCCTTGGCCTCGTTGATGATGGCCGGGGACATCTTCACGATGCTCTCGAGGAACTCGAATTCCTCCTCGTACTCCGTCCCCTCGGCAAGCTTGCCGGCGTACTCCTTGCAGATCTCAGACCTCGGATCGGAGAGCGTGTAGACCGCGTGGCCCATCCCGTAGATCAGACCAGTACGGTCGAAGGCTTCCTTGCGCACTATCTTGCGGAGATAGTCGGCGAGCTTGCCCTCGTCCTTGATGTCGCTCACATGCTCCTTGATGTCGGCGAGCATCTCTGTGACCTTGATGTTGGCACCGCCGTGCCGAATTCCCTTGAGCGACCCGATCGCTCCCGCGTAGGTGGCATAGGGGTCGGTGCCAGAGGAGGTCAGCACGCGGCAGGCGAACGTGGAGTTGTTGCCGCCGCCGTGCTCGGCGTGCAGCATCATCATGATGTCGAGCATCACCGCCTCTTCATGGGTGAACTCGCGGTTGGGGCGCAGCATCGACAGGAAAGTCTCGGCCGCCGACTGACCGGGAATGAACCGGTGCATGATCATCGACTCGTTGTATAGGAAGGCTCTCTTCGCGTAGTAGGAGAGAACTGCGAGCCTCGGCAGACGCGAGAGCAGCGAGACGGCCACGTCCACCTCGTGCAGCGGCTCGCGAGACTCGGGGTCGTGCTTATCATGCGCGTACAGCAGAGTCACCTCGCGCATCAGGGCGTTCATCAGGTTATCCGGGGGCTTGCGCATGATGACCTCGGAGGTGAAATCGTCGGGCAGCTCGCGCGCGCCGTCGATCACTTCACGAAACACCGCCATGTCCTCCTCCGTGGGGCGCTTGCCCAAAATGAGCAGGTAGCAGATGTCCTCGAACCCGAACCTGTCGTTGCTCGTTGCATCCTCGACCAGGTCGCGGATGTCGTATCCTCTGAAGGTGAGCTTGCCCTCGACCGGGGTCTTGTCGCCCTCGCAGATGACGTATCCATGGACGCGGCTTATCTTGGTGACCCCGGCCACCACACCGGTGCCGTCGGCATTACGCAGACCTCGCTTCACCTCGTACATGTCGTAATACCGTGAGTCTATCGAGTTACGCTCGGCGAAATCCCTCGTGAACGCGCGACGCATATCTTCCTTCATTCGCAGCCTCCTTTTCGGAACATGCGTTGGATCTGCGTCGCAAGCAGCCTTAAAACGGCCTCGCCGCAACGCGCGGAAATATCATGATAGATGGAAGACCATAATGAAAGCAGAATTATATTCCAGTTGACTTCAGGCTCTCCTATCAAGGCCTGTTCCGTCCGCTTGCCGGCGATTTGAACCCCTGCAGACCTTTTTAGCAGACGGATCGCGTCTCCCTCTCCTCGAGAAGCGCCGCCAGATCGACGGCCGGCTCCACCTCGATGGCATCGGGCTTGCACATGTCGACGCATGCGCCGCACTGCGTGCAGAGCCACGGCTTGATCGCGAATCCCACGACACGATGGTCCGTCACCAGTTTGGACAGAGCATGGGAGGTGCAGTATACGGTGCAGAGGAAGCAGCGGGAGCAGAGATCGGGATCGATGCGCGGGGTGCCGAAGACCCGCGTGGGCATCCAAACATCGCACAGGCTCGAGATGACCTCGCGGGCAATGCTTCGGGAAGCGCGGGCTTTGGGTGCGGCGGAGTCGACAGACGCGGTGGAGCCAGCGGAGTTGGTGCGGGAGGCGGTAGACTCCTCTGCGGCGGCGCGGGATCCGTTCGCCACATCGCTCACGACACCTTTCCGAAAAGCCAAAGCGCCGAGGGCCCACTCGCAAATCTTTCCCCTGGAAACCTCCCCCAAGACGGATCCCCCTCCCAAGTCCAGGCCGAGCATAGAGACGACCTGCATCACCTCGGGGCTCCCCATCACTTCGTCCACCACCTGTCCGGCGGTTTGCCGGGCATCGTCGCGGAGGCTGCTGAACAGGTCGCGCCTGCTCATGTCCGCGCCAGATGCCCGGCGACTGGAGATGTCGAACGCGTGCTCCGGAAGCTTATCCGAGTCGACGATCGCGACGGAATATCCCACGCACCCCAGCATCTCCCGGGACATCTCGGCCACGAGGGTCCACGCCGCGCCGAGGCAGCCCGTCTCGCAGGAGACGCAGTCGCCATGGACGAGATGGATCTCGGCGGCCCCCGTTGCGCAGAGGGAGAGCAGAAGCCCCTCGTCGACGCGCTCCAGGCAGGGCATCTCGACCACCTTGGCGATGTCGCGGACCCCCTCGGGATCGGCGGCGGAAAGGCCCTCGACACAGGCGATCACAGGCCGACCCGACGTCTCCACGAGCGAGGAGGTGCATTTGGAGAGCAGATCGACCCAGGGAAGCCACCTGGACGAGAACGCCTGGGTAGGACAGACGGTGATGCAAGCTCCGCAGTGGGTGCAGTTCGAGTGGTCAACCTCCAGGCGTCCTCTCGACACCGAGATCGCCGAGACGGGGCAGATCTCCACGCACGCCCTGCACGTCAGACGCCTGTTGCGCGTGCTGATGCACTTGGAAGAATCTGTCTCGACATCGTCATCAAAGTACTCCGCGCCAAAAACGCGCTTCGCTATGCCGATCGAGTCCACCACGAGTCACCACCGACACCGGACTGCGTCGCTATCATCGGAAGCGCCCTGTCGTGAGGTTCTGCGGGCAGATGTCCGAAGAAGCGCTGCTGATCGAAGAAAGTCCCGATGACACGGGCATCGAAACCTGGACACGACATGTACGTGTCGTAGTACCCCCCACCGTACCCCAGTCGGTACCCAAGGTCGTCGAAGGCCAGGCCCGGCACGAGCATCAGGTCGATCTCATGGGCCTCCACCACGCGAACCCCGTCCGGCAGCTCGATGACGCACGCGGGGGCGCAGATGAACGGAAGGGACGAAGTGCACTCCAGCACCTCGATCGGCTCGACCGCGACGAACTCCATCCTGCGATCTGCCATCGTGCAAGGCACCGCCAGCGTCTTGTCGGCGGGCATCGCCTCGATCAACGCGCGCAGCGAAAGCTCGCTGCCGAACGACGTGTAGGCCGCGATCACCTCGGCCGAGTCGAAATCCGCAGAGGCCACGAGGGCCTCGCATGCCAGCCTCGACGCCTGCTCGCGCTCCGGAGCTGAGATCGTCTTGCGGATGGCCGACATGACCTTGCGGATGTCCTCCTTGGCCAGCGAGGCCGGCTCGAACGAGGCGATGGTCGCGAGCACGTCATCTGCGGGCATTCCCACGATGTTGTCGTAATCGCCCTCGACCCTGGCGACGAACCGGCCACCTTCGCCCTGGATGCCGTAGCCGCCGGCCATGTCGAAGGGTTCGCCGGTCGCGATGTAGCAGTCGATCTCCTCATCGGAGAGGTCGCGGAAGGTGACGTCAGTGACTCGGGAAAACTCGATGACAACAGAAGAGGGGGCGGACTCGCCGTCAGAAACGGGAACGCCGGAGGCGGACATGTCGCTGGCGGTGGAGACGGCCCCGACGCCGAAACCGTAGATCTCGGCGGGCGCCGCACCGTTAAAAACAAAGCTGTCACCGCTCACAACCTGATGGGTCCTGCCGGAGAGTTCCCTCAGCATCGCACGGGCCTCGGCCGGATCGGCCGGTTTGCCGAACATCTTCCCATCGAGGACCACTATCGTGTCGCAGGCAAGGATCGGCGCCGGCGTAGAGCCGCCGAGGAGATCGAGGACGGCATGGGACTTCAACGACGCGACCGCGACCGCGCGCTCGCGGGGGTCATGACAGCACACCGAGGACTCGTCGACGCTGGGGATCAGCCTCATGAACTCGACCTCTCTGTCCACGAGCATTCGGGTCCTCCTAGGAGAGCCGCTCGCCAGTATCAGCTTCGGGAGTCCGAAGGTTGTCGGGTGATCCCCCGATGAAGCCTCAGTCGAGTTTCGACCGGCATCTGCGAAGACGTTTGACATCCACGACCTCCAAACGATCCAACGATCCAGCACGGGAAGAAGGGGTCTTGCAGGATCGCGCTCTGATGCTATTCGGCCTGTGAAATGATATCTTAGGGAACGCTGGTTAATTGCTTTCGCCCGGATCCGGCGCGTGGAATGAATTAATCAGCGTTTCCCCAGATGTGCCGTTGCCGTGCATAGGAGAGACACGGCGGGCATACCGATCGGCGAGAACCGCCCACGATGCAGCGCAGACGCAGAGCATGGGAGACCGATGCCTGAGATGAGGGCGATCGAAGATCCGAGACAGCGCGCGAAGGGATTTGAGAACAGATGGCAAACGTCCGCAAGAAGCAGGTCGGCCAGGAGCAGCCAGAACGAGATGGGAGCGTCAAGAGGTCCCATTCCGTAGAGAGGACGGAGTCGGGCGACATAGTGATCGGTCAACCGGTGGGGACAGTCGAGTCCGCCTCCAAGCCGGATCGGACGGCGCAAGCCGCAAGCTCCCCCAGGCAGCAGACCGAAAGCTCTCCCGAAACGCAGCGAGCAGAAACGACCGCACCCGAATCCTTAGGGCAGGACGCAGCCGATCCCGAGCCGCCGGAGCAGATACTCAGCCATCAGGAGGCGCCGAGCTTCCGCCAAGGGTCATCCTTCACCTTCAAACGCAACAACTTCGACGGCGGCCCCAACGCCATCAGCGAGATCCTCGCAAGCCATCGCAAATACTTTGATTCCCACACCACCCGCCCGTCCTCATGGAGGGGACGTGCGCTCAGCAGGTTCAACATGCTCATCCAGAAGTACGAGGAACCGCTGATCGAGGCTCTCCACAGAGACCTCGGCATCTCCCGCTATGAGGCCTACCTCACCGAACTCGCGCCCGTGTACGAGGAGTTCAAAACGGTCAGAAACGACTTCGGAAAATGGACCGATCCGAGGAAGATGAGCCCCATCACCAAGGTGTTCCCCACCAGATACAGCACCAGCTGGCACCCGTTGGGATGCTCCTGCATCATCAATTCGTGGCAGAGTCCGGTCACGGGCGCCATAGTCCCCATGATCGACGCACTCGCCGCCGGATGCACGATCGTCGTCAAGAACTCCATCCGCACCAAACGCTGCAACGAGGTGCTGGCCGTGGCGATCGACGAGCTGTTCAAGCACGAGTGCGTGAGATTCATCTTCGGCGACGAGGAGCTGGATCGAATCCTGGCCAGCGCGGGGTTCGACAAGATCTTCTACACCGGCAGGAGGGAGAGCGCAGTCGCCATCATGCAGGGAGCGGCGCTGAACCTGACCTCCCCCACGCTCATGCTGGACGGCAACTGCCCCTGCTTCGTTGACAAGACCGCCAAGATCGAGCAGGCCGCGCAGAGAATCATGTGGGGAAAACTGCTCCACGCAGGGCAGATGCGCCTCAGCCCCAGCTGGGCCATAGTGCATGAGAGCGTCATCAACTCGTTCGTCAACCGCACGTTCGAGTTCGTCAGGAACACCTACGGGGAGAACCCGATCGAGCATCCCGACTACCCGAGGATGTTCTCGAAGGCCGAATACGACGAGGCCTGCGCTCTGCTCGACAAGCTCGGGTCCAGAACAGAGGTGGTCTACGGAGGCGAGCGCGACCCGAAGACGCTCAAGATCGCGCCGACCGTCATCATGGCGAACTCCATCCAGCACTCGATATTCAGAAAGAGGATCATCGGCCCCATCCTGCCGGTCGTGGCGTTCGATCTGACGGAGCCTGCCTTCGCCGAGATCGGCAGATTCTCCACCCCGCCGGCGTTCTACCTGTTCAGCACCAACAAGTCGATGATCAGATACGCGCAGCAGAACGTGAAGGCGAGCGGCGGCTGCCTCAACGACACGGTGATGCAGGTCTACAACCGCAAGGGTTCCACGGCGGCGCTTGGCTCTGCGGGAATGGGGTACAGGGGCAGCAGATTCGGCGTCATGCAGTTCGGAGCAAGGCGAACCTACGCCGAATCCGGAGGACTCGTCCGCAAGTTCAGGTTCGCACCCTTCTCCGATCTGAAGAAGATTCAGCACATGTTCAAGTCGGACAAGAAGAAGCAGGAGAAGGAGAAGAAGGAGAAGGACGGCAAGTAGAGTCCGAACGACCTTCGAGATCAGATAGAGAGACGACATCCGCCCGGCGCGATTCCCGCCGGGCGGCATTAGAAATGGGGAACATCGAATGGCAGAGATCAGACCGTTCAGAGGATGGAGATACACGGAGAAGGCGACGAGACTTTCGGAGACAGTTGGCGCCCGGCCAGCTGGCGGTTCGGCCTCAGCTGAATCCGGGGAGGGCGACGACGGTTCGACCTCAGTCGGCATCCGAACCGGCGACGGCCCCCTTCCGCTCGACATCTCCAGCCTATGCGCGCCTCCATACGACGTGCTCGATCGCGCCGAGAGGAATGCGCTGGCTGCCCTCAGCCGTCGTAACGTAGTGGAACTGGAGCTCCCCGACGGATCGGACGACCCCGACTCCCCCGACAGCAGGTACGGAAGATCGATGGAGACCTGGAGGCGCTGGATCTCCGACGGGACACTGGAGCAGGATGCGGAGCCTGCGATCTACATGCTGGAACAGCGTTTCACCACCGAAGAGGGTGGTCCCGAGTACGCCAGGATCTGCTTCATCGCCGAGATGAGCCTCTACCCGTTCGAGGAGAAGGTCGTCATCCCGCACGAGCTCACCCTCCCCAAGGCTCTTGGCGACAGGTACTCGCTGCTCTCGGCCACGAACGTAAACTACAGCCAGGTGCTGGGCCTCTACTCCGACAAGACCGACAGATACGATCGGGTGGTGCAGGCGGTACGCGAGAGCGAGCCGGTCTCGATCGCGGAAGACGGAGCCGGGGTGAGAAGCACGCTCTGGATGATAACCGACTCCCAGTCGATCGATCTGATCGTGCAGTCGCTGGAGGGCAAGCAGGTCTTCATCGCCGACGGCCATCACAGGTACACGGTAGCCCTAGCCTGGAGGGATAGGTGCCGTAAAGGCATCGTCGGGGCTGACTCTCTCTCAGAAGCCGCAGACCCTCCCGAGGCCACATGCCCCTCCGGCCCTGCCGAGGCCTCTGAAGCCGATGGGGGCATCCATCGTCGGCTGCCCACCGACTCGCTGATGATTGCTCTCGCCAACATGGACGATCCTCAGCTTCGGATACTCGCCTACAACAGGGCAGTCAAGATGCCGGAAGGGTCCGGGTTCGATCCGTCCGCGATGTTCGAAAGCATGGACGGCCGCTTCACGATAGAGGTTTTCGGGAGAGCGACGGCCGACGATGAGAAGTCCATCATATATATGTGTGAGGCTTGTCAAAGCAGGATCTTGGAGATCGAGGATCCAGCGTTCGGAGTCGCGATCAGAGCGGAGGATCCCTCGGACAATCAGTCGATCCCGCAGATGACGATAGACTTCGCCGTCGTCTCCCTCAAACCCGACCTGGATCTGAACGAGGCCATCCCCTCCCATCACACGCTCGCATGGAAGGAGCTCGACGTCTCGGTACTACAGGAGCTGGTGATCTCGCCGATATTCAACATCGACTCCGACCGTCCCGAGACCCTCTCACGCATCTCCTATTCCCAGCATGCCGGCAAGCTAGTGGACGGGCTGATCTCCGGCAAGTCCGACGCCGTCTTCATAATGAGGCCCACGCGTCTCGACCAGCTTGAGAGCGTCTCGCTTGGCGGGGAGACGATGCCCCAGAAATCGACGTTCTTCTACCCGAAGCTGCCCTCGGGGCTGGTTTTCAGGGACATGAACGAATAGCTGCGGTCTGGACGCTGGTTGGAAAGTGATCGCGATATGATCGCCTACGCGAAGAGGTACCGGAGAAACCACAACTGATTCCCCGTGCGAATTACGCAACACGATCGGAGGACTCATGACAACCGCGAACGAAAAGGAGATGGGAGCCGCCGGACTCGCATTTGGAATCGGACCCGCTGCCGGCGACCTCTTCACCCTCGATCCCGACCAGCTCAACCACCTCGCACAGAGCTTCGAACGCTCCCAGCAGATGCTCTCCCCTTACGCCACGCGCGATGCCGACGCTGTCTTCGAGCATGGTCCAAACCCGCTTTCGCCCGATGCCGCAGCCGATGCCCAGACGGCCTCGATCCGCTACATCCGCACGCCGTTCGTCTCCGACGTCGACCGCGTCATCAACAACCCGTTCTTCACGCGCACGTTCGACAAGACGCAGGTGTTCTCCCTATATCGCAATGACGACATCACCCGTCGCGGTTTCCACATCCAGCTGGTCGCTCAGACCGCGATGAAGATCGGGGCGGCGCTCGGACTCAACGTCCCGCTGATCGAGGCGATCGGACTGGGACACGACGCCGGCCACACGCCGTTCGGGCATGCGGGCGAGCATTTCCTGAGTGATATCTACCACGAGCGCACCGGACGGCTGTTCAACCACAACGTCCACAGCGTGCGGGCGCTGCGGTCGGTGGCCTCATGCAACCTCTCGCTGCAGACCTACAACGGGATGCTCTGCCACTGCGGCGAGAACAACTTCGCCGAGTACGCCACAGCACCCTGCCCCGATTTCGACGCGCTCGACGAGCTGATGGGGAGATGCTACCTGGAGGACGGACTGTGCCGTCACCTTCGCCCAAGCACTCTCGAGGGCTGCGTGGTGCGGATCTGCGACATCCTCGCCTATCTCGGCAAGGACCGCCAGGACGCGCTCAGCACCGGACAGATCAGCGAAAGCGACTACTACCTCGACAGCTTCCTCGGCTCCAATAACAGCGAGATCATCCGCAACGCGAGCATAAACATCGTGAAGAACAGCCTGGGCCGCGATCGCATCGTCATGGACGCGGAGGTGTCCGACGAGATTCGGAGGCTGAAGGCGGGCAACTTCGAATCGATCTACAGCTACGACAAATCGTCCGGCACGCTCCCGAACGTGATCGAGCCGATGATGCGGGAGATCTACGACGCGATGCTGGCCGACCTGAACGCCGGGCGCGAGGAGTCGCCGATCTTCACCGACCACGTTCGAGCCTGGTTCATCGAGAACCGCAACCCCGGATACGCCGACAACCCTCCGGACGAGATCGTGGTGGACTACATCGCATCCATGACGGACGACTATTTCATCGACCTCTACCGCCATCTCTTCCCAGAAGACCCGAAAAGCAAGATGAAGCTGTACCGAGGGTACTTCGAGTGATGGTCGGTGCCGAGGGAAACGATGATTGATTGCTTTTGCCGACCCCGGCACGTGCCTGAGCGTGCAGGCACCCAGCACGCGCCGGAGACGGGCGGGATGAATCGATCAGCATCTCCTTAGATCTTCAGCTTCCTACAGGGACACGCCGAGCCTGTCCCGAAGCCGCTTTGCAGACGCAAGGCCCATCCAGGTCATGATCAGCCCCGCCACGAAGGTCGCAGCGAGAATGAGGTACATCGGATCGTACGACCCAGTGGAATCGATCAGCGTTCCCAAGGTCGGCCCCTGTAGAATGCCGGCAATCTGCCCCGTCATCGCGACGATCGACCAGATCTTCACGAAATCGCGTGTTCCGAACATCGCTTTGGTCATCACCGGCATCAGCACGTTGGTAAGCACGGTGAAGAACCCGAACAGAAACGCCGATACCGAAATCCCGAGAGTCGAGTCGGATAGCAGTAAGAATCCAGCTATCGCCACAAGCCCCAGCACATACCCGATCGCCGCGCAGATCAAGGGACTCCTATCGGCAATCGCGCCCATCGAGATCTTTCCGATAGTCTGCCCAACCAGAGCGACCGCCGAAAGCGTTGCAGCAAGCAGAGGGGCAGCGGCGGAGATCGGCAGCGAGCTTACATAGGATGCCAGCATCGTGTGCCCGTACATCCCGTAGTTGGCGATGAACGCCACGACGAGCAGTATCGCGAACGCCAGGCTGCTGAAAGCCTTACCGGCAGGCACCCCAGACGCCTCGACCTCAACGGAATCGGACCTCTCGCCCTCATATCCATAGGGCAGAAGCCCCTTGTCCGAGGGGTGACCCCTCAGCACGAAAAGGGTGAACGGCAACGAGAGCACGAGCAGGGCCACGGCCTCGATCCTGAAAGCCATCTGCCATCCAAGCGAATTGACAACGACCCCGATGACCATGCTCCAAAAGATTCCACCGATCCCGGTGAAGGCCATCGCAACTCCGATGAAGGTGCCAGCCCTTTTCGCGAACCAGCGATTGATCAGAGTGGACGTCATAAGGTGTAGGAGCACCGACAGAGCAAACCCCTCAAGGAACCCGCCTGCCACCAACATCGGCAGCGTCGACGAGACCGAAAGCAGTAGCTGCCCCGCAGCCTGGATCGCCACGGCACCCGTGGTGAAGATCCTGACGTCGATCCTGTCGAAGAAGCGCCCTAAAACCGGAAGTCCCACGACCATGCCTGAGGACACACCGGTGATGATCAGGCTGACGCTTCCGATCGCGATTCCGGTTCCCTGCGATATCGAAGTGAACAGCACACCCATCGCGTTGAGGCCAAACGGCACGCACACGAACAGGATGACGCTGCACGCAGCCACTATCACATACCCGTAATGCAATCCCTTGCGGGAATCGGACACATTATTCATCCTTGTCACCAACTCTCAAGCTCAAAGAGACGCCGATCTACTGCTTTCTGCGAAGCGCCACATCTCCGACGTTTCGGCTCTCGGAGATCTCGATCGAACCCACCGTGCGCGACTCGTATCCCGAGGCTTCCACGCAGATCGAGTACGTGCCGCCATCCAGCCTCTCGAACCAGAAGTCCCCGAAAGAGTCCGTCGTCGTCTCGGTGAAATTTCCGGCCCCGTCTAGCAGGGAAACCCGTGCGCCTATCAGCACCTCATCTGATTCCGGATCCCACACGTACCCGCCAATGAAAAAGCCCGGCTCGTTGAGATAGACGACCCTGGTCCTGCCCGTCGGCCCGGCTCCGTGAAGCTCGGTCGCCAACCCGAGCGTCTTGGCCTGGGCAAGCTCCTCCGCAAAGTCCTCCTCGTCCCCTAGACGCAAGGCCCCCGTAGCGCACACGTCCACGCAATGGGGCACCTCTCCCGCGTCCAGCAGATGCGCGCATCCAGTGCATTTCTGCGCGACCTTCAGCTCGGAGTTCCAGTAGACCGTTCCGAACGGGCACAGCCCGGGAAGATCGTCCATCCCTTGCGCGGCAACCGGGTCGATCAGCACCAGCCCGTCATCCCTCTTGTGAACTGCCTGCGGGGCGGCGGACACCAGGGCGCAATCCTCACAGTGCTGACACATGACAGGCGTGTACTCGACGCGCACTTTCGGGACCTGGCCATGCTCGACCTGATCCACCCTCATCCAGAAATGCCCGGTCATCGGCTGCGGTGCGCTGTAGGGCGACCAGTCGTTGCCGACGTGCTCGTCCTTGCATGCCACCTGACAGCCGCGACAGCCCACGCATTTCTGCTTGTCGATAACGAACAGCTTCATCGAATACCTCCTCGAAACACCGCAGGCCCGCCTTCGGTGCGACGGGCAGGCGGTTCTACTCTCCTATCACCCAGTTGGACAGCTTCGGACCCTCATGGTCGAACGTCCTAGAGAACGCCTCGGGGTACAGGCGCGACAGCTCATCGAGGTCCGCTTTCTCCACGTTCACCAGAAACCCGCTCGTAACCTCCCCGACGGCCTGCGTGGACGTGGTGGCGGACGGAGCTATCGTGTTGTTGGCCCCGGCGCGATCCCCCACGCCGCGCACTATCGGATCGAGCCGCGCTCCATGGTCTTGCGAGATGGATCCATGGACGATCCTCTCCGTGACCACAGCCGCACCCAGCACCCATCCACGCTCGTTGAAGATCCTCACGACATCCCCATCGGAGATGCCCAGTCGCTCGGCATCCCACGTGTTGATCCACACCGGCTCGTAGCCATAGCCGTCTGGACCCTCGATTTTGGAAATCTCCCTAAGCCAAGGGTTGTCGTCCATCTGAGAATGCACGCGCCATCTGGGATGGTTCGACACGAGCTTGAACGGGTATTCGATGGCCCTGGCGCTCGAGTAGCTTTCGTGATGCTCCTCGCTCTCCTCTATCCAATGCGGATAGGGGCGGCGCTCTTTGTCGTCAGGGAAATGCGCGGAGAGGTTGGTGGAGTAGATCTCAATCTTGCCCGTAGGGGTCTTGAGAGGGTTGTTCTCCGGATCGTCGCAAAACGGGCGGAATCCGGAGGGCTTGTCCCAATCCACCTCATAGGGAACCGACACGTACTCCTTCTCGATCCACTCGTCGTAGCCGATCATGTCAGCCAAGCCTGACTTGAGGTATCCAAACTCGATCCAGTCCGATACCCCGCGTCCGAACGTGTACTCCTTGAGGAACCCGGCCCTCTCGGCGATCGCGCAGACGATCTCCCAGTCCGACAGCGACTCCCCGCGCGGCTCGATGGCGCGACGCTCGTGCATCATCGAGGCCGGAGTGCCCGACCACGTGTCGGCGGCGATGTCCTCCTCCTCGAACTTGGTGTTCGACGGCAACACGATATCCGCGAACAGGCACTCGTTCTCCAGCCAGGGATGCTGCGCCAGGACGAAGTCGATCGACTCGGATCTGAGCGCGTCGAGGTATGCGTTCCCGCCGTTCCAGCAGGTGGTCCAGCTGGGCGAGTCCGTCCACACCATGTGGATGCGAGGCTCTCCCTCCAATGGCCAATGCATCGGAATGAGCTGGTCCTCGACCGGCATGGCGGCCAACGTGTGGCCGTTCCAGTGCAGCGTCTCATCGGACAATATCGCCTTGGGAATGAGGGTCTTAGGAATGCAACGGTCAGACAGGCCCCCGTTTCCGCCCTGGTAAGCATGCGAGAGCATCGGCTTGACCGGCGACTCTGGAACCGGCTGAGGCGTGCCGTAGAGGCCCCACTCGATGTACTTGAACTGGTTGCGCCCAGGCTTCCCAAGTCCCTGCATAGCGAGGAGGACGACCTCCATCCTGGCAGGCTCGTGAGCGAAGCACGACCGGATATAACTGCCACCATTGCAATGCGCGATCGAGGTGGCCGCCTCGTGCCACCTCCGGGCGAGCGCCTTGATCTGACAAGAAGGCACCCCGCAGATCTTGGAGGCCCACTCCGGTGTGCGCGGCACGCCCTCGTCACCTCCCATCACCTCGTACTCCAGCCAATCGAAGCCGACCGTGTGGGTCTCCACGTACTCCTTGTCGTAAAGCCCTTCGGTGATCCACACGTAGGCGATGGCGAGCTGAAGCGCAAGATCGGTGTTCGGATATACCGGGATCCACTTGTCCGCATGAACCGCCGCAGCGTAGTTGAGGTCGGGGCAGATGTAGACGCATTCGATCCCTATCTCAGAGAACCAATTGGACATGCGGCTGGCGATCATACCGCCCCAGCCCCAGGGAGTGGCCTCCTGATCGCAACCCCAGTGCAGCAACATCTCGCAGTTGTTTGAGATGTCAAAGAAAAGGTTCTGCTGCTCTCCCTGGCCTATCGGCTCGCCGCCCCAGACATGCTTGGCGCCCCAGTACCATCCCTCCCAGGAATCTGGCTGGCGGGCCTGGATCGTGCAGCCCCCCATCAACTCGAGCAGCCTGGTCATGCATCCATGCGCACCGTGGACCGTCTTGGTCTCCCCATGCCCGTCCTGCTGGGCGAGGATAGAGCCTGCACCGTAGATCTCGTACTGCCTTCTAAGCTCCGACACCACAATGTCCAGAGCCTCGTCCCAGCTGATCCGCTCGAATTTGGACTTGCCCCTGTTGGAGGGGTTGCGTTCTCCATCGGGATCCCAGTCGACTCTTTTGAGCGGGTAGGGGATCCTGTTCGACGAGTAGGCGCGATTCTTGTACGAGATCGACAGCGGCGAGATATACGCACGCGTGGGGGCGCGAAACTCCTTGTCGCCAATCTTCAAGGTCCAGATATTGAGCTCCTCGGGCGTGTACCACATCGTCACGTCCATGGGCCTGGTTCTGAGAATCTTGCCATCCCTAATATCCACGAGCGACGCATTCGACCCGTTCCCGAAGCTGCAGAACCCCAGCCCCTTGATGACGGTGTCGTCGGCGCCGACTCCCCTCTTGACGCTCATCGGCCTCTCCTCTCCCGAGACGTCTGGCACCTCCGACCAGGCGCCAAACGCTCTCGAATGGGTGGCCCGATGCCTCCGACTAGGCTCCGGGCGATCCTCTGCCGGGAAGCCCGACGTCTCCTGGATGACGCCGGACGCTTCCAGGGAGACGCGATCTGTCGCTTTCGCCCGGATCCGGCGCGTGTCACAGCTCATGTCCGCGAAAGCGAGGAGAACGCAGATCGCTGCGCCGATGAGCCTAGGGAAACGCTGATCGATCGGCGCTTCCCTAGGCGAGCAGGAACACGACACGGGCCGGAGACTGACTAAACGAACTGATCGGCGTTTGCCTGGAAATCCCGTAGGAAGAAGGATATTTGCGCCCGAACACGTTTAGATTGCATTAAGCGAACGTGGGTTTCTGGATATGCAACAAGATGAGGGCGCGGGGATGCCGCCGATGCACCGAGCGGGCTTTGCGAGAACGCCCCATTGGCCGTCTTGGCCTATATCGAATCGGACATCGACCCGAACACGTCAGATAGCATGCCGCCCAGACGAGGCTGCGCTTGCCTGCTCCACGCTGCGCATATGTGCTGCGTCATCTGAAGGCCCGCGATCTCGCGAAACGAATAGTCGCCCGAATAGAAGTCGCTGTGATGTGAGAGCACAAGAGCGCATGCATCGAGGACGTCGAGCGTGAAGAACAATGTCGGCACATCGGCATACAAAGCCACAACCTCGTATTCGACACCGATCGAATCCAACGCTCGCAACACGCGCCTATGAAGCGCCGGAAAGCTCTGGGGGTCTGGCAGCACGATCTTCGCACCCTCGAGATCGGAAGCCGAGCAGGGACCTTCTCCGGCAAGCTGGCCATCTTTCGGAGAGGCCAACATATAGCATGACTCGACCAGCCTCGCGGTCTCGTAGTTCCTCTCAAGATCCGGATCCACATCCACTATCAGCGCCGCATCTAGTTCCCCGTTTCCCAGCCCGAAGAACAGACGGTCGTACTCCATCGAATGGAACTTCAACGTCGCCTCCGGATGCATCCGCGAGAACCATGTATGCACCATTCCGGGAAGCGTGCCGACTATATCCGGAAGATATCCGATTCTGATGAGAACCTGTTCCTGGACCTTCAACGTATGAATACGCTCTATCGCCTTGTCGTACAGCTCGACGATCGCCCTTGCGTCGGCTGCGAACGCCTCCCCGACCGAGGTCAGCTCGACGGAATGTCTATCGCGCTCGAACAGGTTGGCATCGATCGCCTTCTCCAAAGCCGCGATATGCCTAGAAAGAGTCGACGGAGCAAGATAGAAGCGGCGTGCGGTGAGAACGAAGCTGAGAGTCTCCGTTAGATCGACGAACTCCCTGAGATACGAGATCTTCATCTGCACCCCCTGAAATCCCCAATCCCCCGCAACCATGCGCAGAGCACAGCAAAGAGGCGCTTGAATTATTCGACCTCGGCCGCATCGGCCGCTCTCACCCACGCGCAGAGTGTAGCAAAATACCGCAGCCCTATCTTCTCCGTCGACGAGGGCGCTGTGCACGAAACGCAGCGAGCCAATCTGGCGAGTCAGCCGCCTAAAGGATCTCGACCGAGTCGGCACCATCGATACGGATGTCGGCCTCGAAAAACGCCTTCAGGGTGCCTATCGCCAGCGACACGTCTCTCGTCCCCATCGTCTCGAAGGCCGAATGCATCGCAAGCTGGGGGATCCCCACGTCCACGGCGTGAACGCTCGCCTGGATGTTCAGGAGATTTCCGAGCGTGGATCCGCCGGGCATGTCGCTTCGGTTGGCGAAGACCTGGTGCGGAAGACCCGCTCTGTCGCAGATCGTGCAGAACACGGCGCGGCTGAAGGCATCGGTGCAATAACGCTGGCTGGCCGCCTCCTTCACCACGATCCCACCGTTCAGGCGCGCCCGATTGAGCTCATCGTGTTTCTCGGGATGGTTGGGATGAACCGCGTGCGCGTTGTCGCAGCTCACCAAAATTGATCGGGAGAGGACTGCAGAAAGATCGTGATCGTGGGCGGCCGATTCGCGTCCGCTAAGCGCAAAGGCAACCCGCCCCAGCACATCGCGCATGAACGTCGACATGGCCCCCTGCTTGGTTCTCGACCCGACCTCCTCGTTGTCGAAGCACGCGAGCACAGTCACGCATGTGGGGTTGTCCGCCGTCGCGAAAGCCTCGGCTGAGGCATATGCGCATGCGAGATCGTCGATCCTCGGCGCGGAGAGAAACTCCCCTGCGATCCCCCACACGACACCCGGCTGACAGTTGTATACGAAAAGGTCGCGCGACACGATCGCATCGTTTTGCACGCCCAGCATCTCGGCGATCGCTTCATCCAGCGAACCTGCACCAAGCTCGCCCGCCGACACGATCGGCCGCAGGTCCACGTTCCTGTTCGGGGAGAACTTGGAGTTGGTTTCGTGATCTAGATGGACCGCGAGGCTGGGGATGAGCGCCACCGGACGCTCGATGTCGACCAGCCTCGACACGATGCGCATGGGGTCGGTGCCGACACGCAACATCACCCGTCCGGCGATTGAGAGCGGTCGGTCGAACCAGGTACGATCGATCATGCCGCCATAGGCTTCGGTATCTAACCGCAGGTAACCTTCGGGACCCTCAGCCTCGGAGTTGGACTTGAGCTTGAAAGCCGGCGAGTCGGTATGTGCCGCAGCTATCTGGAATCGCAGACCGCCCGATTCGGGGTCGGCGCACCTCTCCCCCACCTTGAAGGCAAGGATGCTCGATCCGTTGCGTGTCACGACGTAACGGCCTCCCAGACGGATCTCCCACGTATCGCCTTCGCGCAGCCGCTCGAACCCGTCGCGCTCCAGCCGCGAGAGCATCTGATCTGCGGCATGAAACATCGTGGGGCATTTGGAGATGAAGCCTATCAGGCCGGCCGCAGCGGCATCGGCTGCGTCACCGCAGTCGCATCCCACATCCAGCCGATCTGCGTCCGCGCCCGCCCCGGTTTCGAATCCGAACCCCGCACCACGATCGCAGCCGTCATCCGCATACATCCTGCGGCCCTCTCCTATTTGCGAGTCTTTGCCCATCGTGCCTCCCGAAGTCTCCGCGCTAGCTCCGAACGCTATCGCCCGGTGCTTCAGACGCGGCAGTCTGAATCCGCTCTTTGCTTTACCGGCTCACGCAACGCCACCCTCTCCGGCAAGCAAGGCCGCGCCTATGTCCCGGTAATCCTTCGGAGTGACCCCGTAGGCACGGGAAAAGGTCCTTATCGATCAAGCGCGGCTGCCACCAATCGATAGATCGACGCGGACACGGTGTTGGGGCCGCCCAGTATCTTTACGCTTTCGACGGCGTCGAGTATCCCGTCTTCGAAGATGTAGCGCCCGCTTGAACTATCGCTTACCAATAGCATCACCGCGCCTTCTCTTGCACACCACTGTCCTCCGGCCAGCGCGTCGGGGTAGCTGTCGCCTGATGCTATGGCCACCGTGTTGTAGGACAGGGCATTGGTAGGATCTGTATAGTTGTCGGGATCGACCGAGTAGTCGGCTATCTTAACCGAGGTCTCAAACCTGTCGTCCCCGCTTACCCTATCAACATCAGTAATTCCGATAGATGCAAGCTGCTCTTCTACCTGATTGCTTACAGAGGATCGTCCCCCTGTGATCACAACCTTGGTGAAGCCTCCCTCCTCTATCGCGTTTAGGGTATCGGCAGATAGCGTATGATCGCCGTTGGTCAGGAATATGGGTGCAGCTTCTGCGTACGCATAGGGGGAGACAGCTAGTGCATCTGGATAGTTATACCCATAAGCGATGATGCATACATCACCAGACCAGCTGTCCCTGTCGGTGCCTGTGAACATGTCTATGGCGGTGAGCTCTCTGTTGCTTCCATCGAGTCTGACCACGTCGCCGGCCAGCGTCTCGGCCTCTTCTTCAATTGAGGCAGAGATAGTATTTGTTCCTCCTGCTATATAGATAGTTTCTGGTTGAATTAGATCAATTGCCTCTTTTGCAGCCTGTGTTATACCGCTTGCATTTCCATTGACGAGCACAACAAAGCCATCAATTGCTCCTGCTAGACCAGATGCAGCCAGCGCATCAGGATAGCCATAGCCGTTGGCGAGAATCACCGGCTTTCCCGTATCGGCGGTCTCGTCAAACGTGTCCTCTATGATTGAGAGCATCGTGTCGAAACGATCGGATCCATAGAGGCGGTCTACGGTATCTGTGATGGTGATTTGTACGGGAACGCTGCTGCTGGTTGTGGTGCCGTTGCCGAGCCCGCCATACTCGTTGTCTCCCCACATCCACAATGAGCCGTCTTTTTTGATCGCAGCTGAATGATAGACTCCAAGAGAGACCTGGACGACATCGTTCATTACCTTAACGGGTGTGGGGCGGGGAGTGTATCTTTCGGTTGTGGTACCGTCGCCGAGTTGACCATACTCGTTGTACCCCCACGTCCACAGGGAGCCGTCCTCCGTGATCGCGGCAGAGTGCGAGTTTCCAAGAGAGACCTGGATGACACTGTCCATGACTTTTATGGGCGAGTATCTGTTTGTAGTCGTGCCGTCACCGAGCTCACCACTGCCGTTGTATCCCCACATCCACAGGGAGCCGTCTTCTGAGATAACGGCAGAGTACCAGTTTCCAAGGGAGACCTGGACAACATTGTTCATCACCTTTACAGGCGTGTATCTGCTCGTAGTCGTGCCGTCGCCGAGCTCTCCAAACTCGTTGTTCCCCCACATCCACAGGGAGCCGTCCTCCGTGATCGCGGCAGATTGGCGACCACCAA
>CAZPAN010000006.1:0-22293 GCA_964584585.1 uncultured Coriobacteriaceae bacterium
CCATCCGCATCGCGGTTGATATCGACCGCCTACCGGAGACCACAGACCAGTCCTCGCAGCCGCAGGTGGAGCGCGACGACGAGGGGAACCCCTTCGTGGCCCGGGGTCCGCACAACATAAACCGCAACGTCGTGGAGTTCGCGATAGACAACAGGCACGACATCGACGTCTACCTCGGGTCTCCCGCCGAGATCGCGGCCACGCTGGTGGATTTCGGCGACAGGCAGACCGACGCGAGCGAGCTCCTCTTCAACGATTCGCCCTCCACGCTGCCGATCTGCCACAGGCTCGCCTCCTGCGGCTCGGCATCCGATCTGATGGAGAGGTGCCGCGACATGGGTCTTGCCATCTCGGAGCGCACTGCCTACAGGATCCTTCACGGGCAGATCTCCCCGTTGAGGCCCTACTACAACGTCGTCACCGCTAAGCGTACCGCCGAGAAGGCGAAGGCCGACATCTTCAAGGACTCGCGCGTGCTCAAGATATCCAAGGAGGACATCGCCTCCTTCTCGCGCAAGCTGGAGGACGCTTTCGAGTCGATCTCCTCCCAGTACTTCATCTCGCTCTCGGACGAGCCGAGGATCAAGGTGGGGAAGGACTCGATAAAGGTGACCTTCCCGATAGAGAAGGAATGAGGGGCGGCGAATGCGGGGCAAGCCCCCGAATGGGACGGCTGCAATATCGCTTCTGATGGACGGCCTGCGTGGGCGCGTCCGTTCAGGGCCTCCGATGCGCCCCGCTCGGGCGCATCCGATTGATGACAGAACGCCCGCAAGAGGATAATATTGTCGAGTTCTCTGAATAAAAGCAGCAATCAAATGCAGATGAGACGACACATCGAAAGCTCGGATATGGAATTTCTCAAAGTTTCTTCTAAGTCATCTCCATCTTCGGTGGCGGGAGCCATCGCAGGCATGATCAAGGACGGAGTCCCGGTGGAGATCCAATGCGTGGGGGCGGGCGCCGTCAACCAGGCGGTCAAGGCCATCGCGATCTCCAGGGGCTTCCTCTCACCGATCGGAATCGAGATAGTGTGCGTTCCCTCCTTCGCTGATATCGAGATCAACGGGGAGTACCGCACCGCCATCAGGCTCTCGGTGGAACCGCGCTACATGAGAGGCACGGGGGTGCAGGGTCAAGAGCCATGATCCCGCTCTCCGATGTCGTGATAGAGCTGCACTGCCACACCCTCCATTCGGACGGCGTGCTGAGCGTCCCGGAGCTCCTCGACCTCGCGGAGCGCACGGGCATCACGCATCTCGCGATCACGGACGACGACAGCATGGACGCGATCGGCGAGGCCATCGGTCTTGCCCGGGGCAGGATCTGCGTGATCCCGGGGGTTGAGATCTCCACCAGCTACGAGGGGCGCGACCTCCACATGCTCGGCTACTTCCTCGACCATGAGAGCGAGGGGCTGATTGGCCTGCTCGACTCCGCTGTAAAGGCCAGGGAGGACAGGACGCGCAAGATGGTCGGGATGCTGAGGGAATCCGGATTCGACATCAGCGCCGAGTGGTTCGAGAGTACCGGGGCCACCTTCAACAGGAGCAACATCGCCAGAAGGCTTGTCCAGATAGGCGCCGCGCCCAGCTTCGACGGTGCGTTCGACATGTACCTCGACGAGGGTCGGCCCTTCTACGTGGAGAAATCGGACATGCCTTCGCAGGAGGCGATCGAGGCGATCCATTCGTCGGGAGGCATCGCGGTGATCGCCCACCCCGCACACTACCATGTCGAAGACGCGATTCCGGTGCTTGCCGGATACGGACTTGACGGCGTGGAGTGCTACCACAGTGAACATAGCCGCGAGGACGCCGAGCGGCTAGAGAGGTTGGCGGACAGCCTGGGCCTGCTCGTGACGGGTGGTACCGACTTTCACGGAGATACGGTCCACCCTGGGGGACTCGCGTCGTGCCAGCCCCCGAGATCTAGGATCGAGTCCTTCCTTGAGGCCGGTCGTGCCAGGGGCTTCTCCACATAGACTTCAGTTGGGAGTATCGCCTACGATGCGCAATCCTGATCTTTCCGGACTGTCTTTTTACATCAAGGTGTTCGGATGCCAGATGAACCGGAGCGACTCCGAGATCATCGCCGGACTCCTCGAGCGCGGCGGCGCGTACGAGGCCGCCGGCGAGATCGAGGCCGACATCGTCGTCTTCCTCACCTGCTGCGTGCGCGAGGGTGCGGAGACCCGCGTTCAGGGGCAGATCGCCTCGATGTCGAGCCTTCCGCCCCGCGAGGGCTCGATGATCGGCCGGCGAATCGTGGCGGTGGGGGGCTGCATGGCCCAGAACTCGGGGGACGCACTGTTCGATCTCCTTCCCAACGTCGATGTCGTCTTCGGAACCCACAATATCGAGGAGCTTCCCGGCCTCGTAGCCGACGCTCTCGGGACCGGCCGCAGGCTCGCCGAGCTGGAGGACGACGGGCTGCCGCCAGGTTCCGACGTGCCGCGCAGGCGCGAGACCTCCTATCACGCGTGGCTGCCGATAATGAAGGGCTGCGATAACTTCTGCACCTACTGCATCGTGCCCTATGTCAGGGGTCGCGAGAGGAGCAGGACGATCGAGGACGTGGCGGCCGAGGCGAAGACCTTCGTGGAACAGGGCGTCCGCGAGATCACATTGCTGGGTCAAAACGTCAACTCCTACGGACGCGACATCTACGGCTCACCTCGATTCTCCGATGCGCTGCGGGCCGTCGCCGAAACCGGCATCGAAAGGCTCAGGTTCGTCACCAGCCACCCGAAGGACCTTGGCGACGACACGATCGCGGCGATGGGCGAGCTCGAATGCGTGATGCCGCAGCTCC
Organism: uncultured Coriobacteriaceae bacterium; assembly: GCA_964584585.1. GTDB lineage: Bacteria > Actinomycetota > Coriobacteriia > Coriobacteriales > CADBOM01 > CAZPAN01. The sequence continues at coordinate 2,815 of CAZPAN010000006.1, forward strand.
ATCTCCCGGTTCAGTCGGGTTCTGACCGCATTCTCTCCGCGATGAACAGGAAGTACACCGCCGCCTCCTACATGGACCGCGTGCGCGCGCTTCGCGAGACGGTCGATGGGATCGCTCTTTCGACCGACGTGATCGTCGGCTTTCCGGGCGAGACCGAGGAGGACTTCCAGGCCACATACGATCTGGTGGAGGAGGTCGGCTACTCCCAGGTCTTCACCTTCATCTACTCCAAGAGAAGCGGCACCCCCGCCGCCGAGATGGCCGACGACGTCCCGAGGCTCGATGTTCAGCGCAGGTTCGACTCATTGGTCGAGCTCGTGCAGAAATCCGCCCGCGATGTCAACCAGGCCGAGCTCGGCCAGGTGGTGCGCGTGCTCGTGGAGGGGGAGTCGAAGAGAGACGCCGAGATCCTTTCCGGTAGAAGCCCAAGAAACCAGACCGTGCATTTCAGGCGCCCCGAGGATATCGCGATCTCCGATCTGGTCGGGAAGATGGCCGCCGCGAGGATCGACCTAGCCAGAACCTGGTACCTCTCGGGTGAGGTGGTCTGGCATGAGTGAGCCTTCGGCGCTGGAGTGCATCCTCCAGATGGTGGAGGGGATGGCGGACGGCACGACGGTGGCGATCGTCGGCCCCACGGGTTCTGGCAAGTCGGATATCGCAGACGAGCTGGCGAGAAGGATCTCCGGCGAGGTGGTATCCGCCGACTCGATGCAGGTCTACCGGGGCATGGACATCGGGACTGCGAAGATGCCCCCCGAGATGAGGGGGGTAGCCTATCATTGCATCGATATCGTCGACCCTGGGCAGCCCTACTCGGCCGCTCTGTTCCAGCGAGATTCCAGAGCCGCGATCGCCGACATAATCTCTAGAGGGAAAGTGCCGGTGCTCTGCGGTGGGACCGGCCTCTACGTGATGGCCGCTCTCGATGATCTGAGGTTTCCAGCGGGGGAGCAGGAGGACAACCCGGTCAGGCGACGCTACGAGCGCATGGCCGAGCAGATGGGCAAGGAGCGTCTGCACGAGCTGCTCGTGCAGCGCGATCCCCGGAGCGCCGAGCTGATACATCCCAACAACGTGCGCCGTGTGATCAGGGCCTTGGAGATGCACGAGGAGGGCACGGCCTACCACGAGCAGGTCTCGGGCATGAGGAACTCCCCCGAGATGCTGCTCTCTCTGCGCTTCGGCCTTCATATGGATCGAGCGACCCTCTACGAGAGGATAGACCGCCGTGTTGAGGCGATGCTCGCAGGCGGTCTCGTGGAGGAGGTCGTCGCTTTAATGGATCGGGGTCTAGACGACGCCCTGACATCGTCCCAGGCGATAGGCTACAAGGAGATCGTCGGCTATCTGGAGGGAAGATGCTCTCTGCGGGAGGCCGAGGAGACGATCAAGAGATCGTCGAGGCGCTACGCCAAAAGGCAGATCTCCTGGTTTAGGAGGGATCGTCGCATACGCTGGGTGGAGGCCGGGTAGCGCTGGGACGACCCCATCTGGAGGTTGCACGCAGGCAGATAGGCTCCTGGTGGAGCTGACCTGACAAAGATCGGCTGCCGCCGCGCCCTCTTCGTCTCCACGCCCATTCGTCACAGCGGCGCGGAGGCAAAAGCCGGCGACCGATCAGCGTTTCACCTGGCGGTCGAGGCCGATATCAGCGAGCGCAGCTCGTCAATGCCGATGCCGTTTTCCGTCGAGGTGATGATCATCCGCACGCCTTCCGGGAGATCGAGCTGTTTTTTGATGGCGGCGGCCTGCTTCGATGCCCGCTGCTTGGAGAGCTTGTCGGCCTTGGTGAGCGCCACGGCGAACGGGAGTCCCGACTCGATCAGAAATCCGATCATCCGCTCGTCGAGCTTGCTTGCCTCGTGTCGGATGTCCACCAATGAGACGACGAGAGCGAAGCGCCTGTCCTGCGCGAAGTAGCCCTCGATGAGCTTCGACCATCGATCCTTCTCCGACTTCGACACCTTGGCGTATCCGTATCCTGGCAGATCCACGAAATCGCAGCCGTCCACGTCGTAGAAGTTGATCGTGGAGGTCTTTCCAGGCTGCGACGAGACCTTCGCCAGGCTCTTGCGATACATCAGCTTGTTCAGAAGCGACGACTTGCCGACGTTGGAACGGCCTCCGAAGGCCACTTCGGGACGAAGAGACTTCGGAAGCTGGGATGAGGTTCCATATGCCGCTTTGAACGCGGCCTTGTGAAAGTTGATGGCCATCGGTCGAGGCATCCTCCTTCTCGGAATTACAGAGGATATACGGGTCAACGCACTATCGCTGCGAGCAGTGATTCAGCGGTGGTGGCGCACGATGACGCCACGATTCCCCTACGACGGGAGGATCGAGGCGATAGCGCAGCCATGTCCTAGATCATACCCGTTGGTCTTGGCGGAGCGATGCCCTGATCTCGCATTGCGGCGACGTCGTGGCTGCCGTGGCCGCGACTTCACACGTGGCGGCGGGACGATTGGGACTTTATTAGGACTTTTCAGCTCCATGATGTCAAAAAAATCCAAATCCATATGACACGGGTAAACAGATTCCTATCTCTCTATTCCATTCTCCTATCCTGAATGCACTCAACTTTCTAGACTAAATCCATAGATCTGAAGAAGGAAATCAGAAGGGTGCCGCAAACGGTCAGTTTCACACACTCGAACTGACGATGAGCACAACGGCGTCTTGATCGCTCAAGGTCCAGCCTATTAGGGGAAGGAGGAAGCGCTGCTGTCGTGAAGGAAAGGAACGTCCAGAGTCCCAGATGACCAAGGGGGGACGTTCCGATCTGTCAAGGGAGGTGGAAATGGCCGAGATCAGTACTGCTACAGAGTCTGATCAGACTCAGGAAGCCAACAAGGGTTCTGAGAAACAACCCAAGAAGAAGTCCAAGACGGTACTTATAGTTTCAATTGCCATCATCGTCGCATTCTCACTGTGGGGCATTATTTTCCCCGACAATCTGTCAACCACCATTAATGCAGTAAACGAATTTTTGTGCGTGGAACTTGGCTGGTCATATCTCTGGCTGATGTTCTTCTTCTTGGTGTTTGGATTTGCGATCGCACTTTCCAAATACGGCAAGCTGAAGATGGGCAAACCCGAGGACAAGCCGGAATTTAGCAACCTACAGTGGTTTGCACTGCTGTTCGGTGGCGGGATCGGTATCGGACTCGTATTCTGGTGCGTGGCTGAGCCCGTGATGCACTACTACAGTGGTGCCGACTACGACGCCTCCCCGATCGGGGAGCCTTATACCTATGACGCAATGATCGCAGGTATCAGGATTGCATTTATGCACGAGGGCGTACATTGCTGGGCAACATTTGGCCTAGTAGGTATGTGCCTTGGATATGCGGCCTATAGCAAGGGCCTGCCCTTCACCATTAGCTCTACGCTTTATCCGCTCATCGGCGATCGCATCAATGGCTGGATGGGCAAACTCGTTGACATCATCGCCACTTTCGCTACCGTCTTCGGAATCGCCACAAGCCTTGGTCTTGGTGCTTTGCAGATTGCCGGTGGTTTGGGCTATGTGTATGGAATCCCAGAGTCTCCAATGATGACCGCGCTGATCATCGGCATCATCACCGCAGTCTTTACTTTGGCTACCGTCACTGGTCTTCATAAGTTGATGTCTACGGTAGTTAACTTCAAAGCTTGGCTGTCAGTATTTTTCATGGTATTCCTGCTTGTCTTTGCAGGCACCGTTTTCATCCTAGACAACACAAGCATGGTCTTTGGTGAGTACATCTCCAAATTTGTCTACCAGTCCTTCTGGTACGAAGATCCGGTATGGCTCACTAGCTGGACTGTCTTCTACTGGGCATGGTGGATTTCTTGGGCGACCTTCTGCGGACAGTTCTTCGCCCGCGTCTCTAGGGGTCGCACCGTGCGCCAGATGTTCTTGGGCGGAACCCTCGTACCTGCAGGCTTCTCCTTCATCTGGATCTGCATCTTTGCAAGCGCCGGCTTCTTCGTAAACGATGCCAGCATCGCAGCCAACGGTGGTTTGGGAACCATTGTTGAGGCAACTCAGGAAAACTACACCTACGCGCTCTTCGCAATGCTAGATGAGCTGCCGATCTATGAGGTGATGGCACCTCTGGCGCTAATCTTGATTTTGATCTGCTTCGTTGGTGCGGCAGACTCTGCGACCTTCGTTTTGCCAATGATCACCATGGGTGGCGAGCTTAACCCGTCCAAACTCTCACGTGCTGGCTGGGGTATCGCGCAAGGTGTCGTAACAATCGTCTTGATCTTAGCCAGTGGAGAAGCGACGCTGAGAGCCTTGCAAACAGCCTCGGTTGTAGCGGCACTTCCTTACATGATCGTAATGGTCTTAATGTGCGTGGCTTTGCTGAGAATGCTCAAGAAAGACTACAACGGAGAAGACGACAGCGTCTGCGCGCTCGATGAGTATCTCGCGAAAAGGGCTCGCAAGAAGGAGCTGGGAGCCGGAGGGAGCGTGGCTTCCGAGCATTAAATCAGGCTAAACCAAGCTACGGATGGTTTGGCGTAGCAGGTAGGCAAGTAGGTATGGGAAAACACGGAAAAACAAGGTACAGGAGGTAATGCTATGGCAACTATCGAAGAGCTTGCTCAGGCAGTCGTGGAAGGCAACTTGTCAAAAACGAAGAAGCTCAGTCAGGCTCTGGTGGATGAAGGCGTTGCCCCGCTGGATGTTATCAACCAGGGTCTCATGGGCGGCATGACCGAGGTTGGCGTTCAGTTCAAAGCCAACATCATGTTCGTCCCGGACGTCATGGCGGCGGCCGAGGCCATGGGTGCGGGCGTGGCGATCATCAAACCGCTCATCTCCTCGGAGGATATCCAGACGATCGGTAAGGTCTACATGTGCACGGTCAAGGGCGACCTGCATGACATCGGCAAGAACCTCGTCATCATGATGCTCGAAGGCGCCGGCTTCGAAGTCATCGACGCCGGAGTGGACACCGCGCCGGAGCAGATCATCGAGGACGTCAAGAAGTACAACCCCGACATCATCGGCATGTCCGCTCTGCTGACCACCACCATGCTCCATATGAAGGACACCATCGAGCTTCTCAAGGAGGAGGGCCTGAGGGACAAGGTGCACGTCATCGTCGGCGGCGCCCCGATCTCGCAGGACTTCGCAGACGAGATCACCGCAGACGGGTACTCCCCCGACGCAGTGGCCGCGACCGATCTGTGCAAGCAACTCGTCGGAGCTGTGTAGGAAGCCCAACCAAGCCGAGAGGAGGTTATCGTGTATAGGACCAAGAGTTTGTACACAACTGCGGGTTTTCAAGTCCAGCAGCACCTGCATTGGGAGATTCTGACCGACGATCAGTGCGAGGTCATCGTCGAGCGTGCGGTGGAGCTTTTGGAGAGAACCGGCGTAGAGGTCCAGAGCAAGGAGGCCCGCAGAGCCTTCATGCAGGCAGGATGCTATGTTGAGGGAAGTCGTGTCCGTATCCCCACATACAAGACGGAGTGGGCGCTGCGCACCGCCCCCTCTAGGGTGACCCTGTGCAATCGCAACGGCGAGCGCGCCATCCTGATGGAGTCCAACAAGATCCACTATGGCCCAGGCTATGCGAGCAAGCTGTACATGGATCAGGAGAAGGGCGAAGAGCGTCCGTTCACGATCGCCGATGTCGAGGAGGTTGCGAAGCTCTGCGAGCTTCTGCCCAACGTCGACTTCGCGATGGCTGGCGGATATCCCACCGATGTCCCCGAGGATTCCGTCGAGATCCGTCAGTTCCAGACCCTGGTGAAGAACACGACCAAGCCTATCGTCCAGAACGTGAAGAGCGTCGAGCAGGCCATCAACATCCGCGAGATGGAGCTGGCGGTCATCGGATCGGAGGAGAAGCTCCGCATCGACCCGTTCGTCGCCCTACTCGTCACCAACGACGAGCCGCTGATGATCTCGGCCGAGGCGATGGATATCGTCGGATTCGCCGCCGGTCACTCGATGCCGGTCATCTTCTCCAACAACCTGATCTCCGGATTCACCGCGCCTGCCGAGAGCGCCGGCGTGATGATCGTGGCTCTTGCCAACTCGCTGACCGCCCTCGTGTACTCGCAGCTCGTCTGTGAGGGCGCTTCGTTTATCACCGGCGGGTTCTTCACCAACAACGACACCGTCAACGGGCTGTATCCCTACGGCTCCCCCGAGATCAGCCTTCTGGGTGCCGGATACTCCTCGATTCTGCGCTACCTGCGGGTTCCCTCCTTCGGGTTCGCGGGAGCTACCGACTCCAAGACCACCGACGCTCAGCTCGGTCTCGAGTCGACGCTATCCGTGCTTCATGCGGGCCTTTCCGGCACCAATCTGATCCACGGCGTCGGCATCACCAACAGCGGATGCTCGGTCAATCCTGTGCTCATGGTTATGGTGGACGAGGTCGTCGGGATGACCAAGAGGATCATTCGCGGCGTCGAGATGGACGAGGATCGCCTCGCACGCGGCGTCATCGACGAGGTGATGCCGGGCGGCAATTACCTCGCCACCAAGCACACCCGCTATTACTTCAGGACAGAGCAGTTCTGGCCGACGCTGATGAACCGCAAGCGCATCGACGACTGGACGGCGGACGGTGGCCTGACCTTGGGCGAGCGCACCGTCAACAAGACCAAGCAGCTTCTCGCCTCCTACGACCCGAAGTCGCTTTCGGACGAAGTCGCAGGCAGGCTGGACAAGATCGCCGACCGTGCGGCTCAGTAAGGAGGTCATGAGATGAGAACCAATCTGTTCGCCAACACCGGGGTGAAGATGAATGTCTTCTCCGAAGCGCAGTGCCAAGAGCTTGTCTTCGCCGCCACCGAGGCGATGTGGAGAAGCGGCACCGAGTTTCATGACCCCGAGTCTGTTGAGATCCTGAAGAAGGCCGGATGCACCGTCGACGGCATTACCGTCCATATCCCGGCGCACATCACCGAGGCGGCCCTTCAGTCGTGCCAGAAGCATGTGGTGCTGTGCAACAGCAGGACCGGAGATCGTGAGCTGTTCCTGGAGGGTGGCAACTCCTACTTCGGCAGCGGCCCGTGCACCCCGTTCACGCGCAATCCCTACACCGGCGAGCGCCATCGCGCTACTCGCGAGAGTGTAGGCTGGGCGACGAAGGTCCTCGATGCCCTCCCCAACATCGACTATGCGATGTCGCTGGGTATCGTGCAGGATGTGCCTCTGCTGATCTCGGACCGTCATGAGTTCGAGCAGCAGGTGCTCAACACCGAGAAGCCGATCATCACCGTTTGCGTCGACCAGTATGGCCAAAACGACTGCATCGAGATGGCCGAGATCATCGCCGGCGGCGAGGAAGAGCTTCGCAACAACCCGTTCATCTGCCTGTATGCCGAGCCGATCTCCCCTGGCGTGCACTGCATCGAGGCGGCTCAGAAGATGGTCATCGGCGCTCGCAAGGGTCTACCCACCATCTACACACCCTGCATCATGGCCGGCGGAACCGCCCCGGCGACTCTGGCTGGCGTCATGGTCCAGGGTCTGGCGGAAAGCCTCAGCGGGCTTGTGCTCAGCCAATGCACCAACGAGGGTGCGCCGTTCATCATGGGAGGCGTCTACACGATCCTCGACATGGGAACGACGATCTTCTCATACGGCTCTCCCGAGCTCAGCATCCTGCTTGCCGGTCTGGCCGACGTCGCCCATTACCTGCATATCCCGATGTTCGGAACCGCAGGCTGCACCGATGCTTGCATAATCGACGAGCAGGCCGGCGTCGAGGCGGCGCTGTCGGTCGCTATGACCAATATGTCTGGCGCCAACCTCAACCATGACATCGGCTATTCCGAGTACGGCACGACCTCCAACCTCGATCTTGTCGTCATCGCCGATGAGGTCCTGGGGATGGCCCGTCGAATCACCGCCGGCATCCAGACCACCGACGAGACGCTTTGCCTCTCTGAGATCGAGAAGGTCGGCCCCGGTGGACGCTTCGAGCCCGCCGAGATTCCCGAGCCGTTCGATGAGGACGTCTTCGAGCCGAAGAACCCGCGTGTTGACTATCAGACCCGTCTGGTCGACAGGGGTGCCAAGGAGATCTGGGAGAAGGCCGGTAGCAAGACCCTTACCCAGGTGGCCAACGAGAAGGTCCGCGACATCATCGAGAACTACGAGCCTGTTCCCCTGCCCAAGGACGCTGCGGCCAAGATCCGCGACATCGTCGAGAACGCGGTTGGGCACGTCCCGGGAGAGAACTGATATCGCAGTCGGGAGAACGGATAGCCCAGTTAGCCTCTTAGCACGACAGGTGGGACTTTAACGGGCAACCTTATCGAATCACGAAGGGGGCGCGCCGGGTGGCCACGGTGTGCCTCCTTCGTGCAGAGAAAGGCGAAGGGAAGTCAAAATGTCACTGGTGCTTGGAATCGATACAGGAGGAACCTACACGGACGGCGTGGTCTTCGACCGTGTTTCCCGCCAGGTCGTCAGGAAATCCAAGAGCCGCACCACCCACGAGAACCTCAGCGAAGGCATCACGAAATGCATCGAGGATGTGCTCAGCGATGACCTCGGCAAGATAGAGATCGTCTCCCTTTCGACGACGTTGGCCACGAATGCGATCGTGGAAGGAGGCGGCTGCGAAGTCGGATGCCTGATGATCGGCTTCGAGCTCGACGATAGCTGGGACATACCCGCTACGGTCGTGCGGGTCGTGCCGGGAGGGCACAATGTCAAGGGACTGGAGAAGAAGCCGTTCGACCCGCAGGCCACCTACGCGGCGCTAGAGGAGATGCGCGGGAAAGTGGATGCGATTGCGGTCTCGGGCTATCTGAGCATCCGAAACCCCGAGCACGAGATCGCCGCCAAGCAGCTCATCCAGGAGCAGCTCGGCTTGCCAGTGGTGTGCGCACACAACCTCACGCGTTCCCTCGGGATCCGCGAGCGCACGACGACCTCGGTTCTCAACGCGAAGTTGATGCCCATCATCGATGATCTGCTCAAGTCGGTCAGAGAATCCCTGGATCATAAAGGCGTCGATGCTCCGATCATGGTCGTCAGAGGCGACGGGACCCTGATCGGCGAGGCCAAGGCAAAGGACAAGCCCATCGACACCCTTCTCTCCGGCCCCGCCGCCAGCATCATCGGTGCCACCTTCCTGTCGGGCGTCAAGGACGGCTTCGTCCTCGACATGGGAGGGACCACCAGCGATGTCGCGGTGACCCGGAACGGGGTTCCTCGCATCGACGAGGAAGGCGCTCGCGTGGGTAACTTCCTGACCAATGTCGAAGCCGCCGCCATCAGCACCTTCGGTCTGGGCGGCGACTCCTACATCCAGATGGATATGGAGAGGTGCCTTGCGGTCGGTCCCCAGAGAGTCCTGCCGATATGCGTGGCGGTCGAGAAATATCCATATCTCTTCCACGAGCTCGAGAGGGTGGATATTCCCTATGGGTATCTGCTGAACGTGGATCAGGTCGTCGACTGCTTCGAGATCAACAACCTTGAGGCGACCTCCGTCTACAGCGATTCGGAACGCAAGATCATCGGCAGCCTGCACGACGGACCCCATAACATCTTCGAGATAGCCCATCGGCTGGACGCCATTCCGAACCTGCTCAAGTTCACCAGGCTCGTCAACGCTGGCGTGCTGCAGAGGATATCGGTAACTCCCACCGACCTGCTCCACGCGAGCGGCGAGCTTGATCTTTGGGATCAGGAGGCGTCTAGGCTCGCCGTGACCATCTTGGCCAAGCGTTTCAACAAGAGCTTCGAGGAGTTCGTGGAGGAAGCCATAGAGCGTGTCGTGGACGAGCTGTGCTACACATGCATCCAGAGCCTGATCAACTACGAGAACGGTGGATTCGATCTCAAGGAGGATCCCGGCGCCGCCTTCTTCTTCGAGAAGCAGCTCCATAAGGATAGAAGCGGCTACGTGATGAGTTCGATGAAGCCGCTGATTCCCCTGGTCGGCGTAGGTGCCCCAATCAAGCTGTGGCTCCCGCGCGTGGCGGAAAGGATCGACTGCGAGTTGTTCATCCCCGATAACGCGGAGGTGGCGAACGCCATCGGCTCGGCCGTGAGCCGCGTCATCGAGTCGGTCAAGATCCTGATAGCCCCGGCCGACAACAACGACGGATTCATCCTGCACTCCGCCTGGGAGAGGAAGTTCTTCCCGACCCTCGAGGAGGCGACCGAGTACGGCAAGGACTATGCCGCGATGAAAGCCGTCGAGATCGCTCAGGAGAACGGCATCGGGGAGCTGGAGACCACCGTCAACTGCCAGGATGTCTACACGAAGTCGGGCGGAGACGAGAACGACATCTACATCGAGACCCATATAGAGGCGATCGCAACGGAGATGCCCGAATGGGAAAGAGGCGAGAAGAAGGAGAACTTCTTCGTCGACACGCGCAATCGCGGGATGTCATTGACTGACTGACGGCGTACTCGTGGGCGTTCGAAGCGACGATGCAAGACAACGACTTAGAAAGGACCGGCAATATGATAATCATCGGCGAGAAGATCAACGGCTTCATCCCGAAGACGCTCGAGGCGATCAAGAGTCGCGACGAGGACTATATCCGCTATCTGGCGAAGGGCCAGGCCGAAGGCGGTGCGACCTACATCGATGTCTGCGCAGGCGTCGAGCCTGAGATCGAGTATGAGACGATGGAGTGGCTCATCAACCTCGTGCAGGACACCGTGGACGTTCCGCTTTGCATCGACAGCCCTGACCCTCACATCGTCGTCGCAATGATGCCTCTGGCGAACAAGGTCGGCTGCCTCAACTCCATCTCGCTTGAGGGAGAGAAGTGCGACACCATCTTGCCGGCCATCGCCGGTACCGATTGGAAGGTTGTGGCCCTGACCTGCGATGACAACGGGATCCCCGAGGACCCCGACACCAAATTCCGCATAGCGAAGACCATCATCGAGAAGGCCACCGAGGCTGGGGTCGCACACGACAACATCCTGATCGACCCGCTGGTGACGACGCTGGGCACCAATCAGAACTCCATGGTCAACTTCATCCAGACCATGCGCATGGTCAAGGCCGAGTTCCCTGATGTCCACATCACCTCCGGTCTGTCGAACATCAGCTACGGAATGCCCTATCGCAAGGCCATCAACATGCAGTTCCTGTCGCTGGCTATGGCCGAGGGCATGGACAGCGCGATCATCGATCCGATGTCTGCCGACATGTTGGCGGCTATGTATGCCACCAACGCGCTTCTGGGGAGAGACAACTACTGCAAGGACTATCTGACGGCTTACCGAAACGGTGCCTTCGGACAGAGCTGACGGACATTGAGCTGACGTACACCGGATTCATCGGCTTGGGGCAGATCGAGTCGTGTGCGAATGCGCGTGAGGCCGTTCGCACACGGCTCGTGCTCGATGGGCTTTCTGAGATCGTTATCGGAATAGATGACTGACAGCGAGGTGATCCCATGGGATCTGGTGAGATTGCTATCCCGGATGAGCTGCAGCAGGCCATAGAGCAGTGCGGGTTCGATTACTGGGGCGTGACCGACCCTTCTGCGATTCGGCTGCGCGAGGAGATCCGAGCAACCTGCAAATCCAACACTTGCAGGATGTATGGAAAATGCTGGGCGTGCCCTCCAGCCTGCGGCGAGCTCGATTATTACCGTGAGCTGTTCGCGACGAAAACGGCCTGCATCGTTCTTCAGAGCATGGGGGTCCTGGACAACAAGTTCGACTACAAGGGCATGATGGCGGTAGAGCAGCTGCAAAACGACCGTCTCGACATGCTTGCCGATCTTATGGAGGAGCGTGGGATCGAGGGGATGATGCTCGGCACCGGAGGATGTCGTGCCTGCGAGACGTGCGCATACCCCGATCCGTGTGTTTTCCCGAAAAAGCTCCGAGTATCCTTGGAGGCCTGCGGAGCGGTCGTCTCGGAGGTTTGCATCGCAGCGGGAGTCGATTACTATCACGGGCCGGGAACGATGGCATTCGTCGGTGCTCTGATCATCTAGCGCCTGGATCAGCGTCGTGCGCGATACGAGTCCGTATCCAATCGCACTACCTATCTTTTAAAAGCTTGAATCACCGGCTTCTTAATTCTTGGTAAATCGAGGATGTTCGAATAGTTTTTCGGGCACAGTTAGGCTATGGTGGATACTGGCTTTTCTGGGAGTATCTTGAAATCAATATTCGCATACGCGTAACTGTGAAGAGCGGTGGAAAATATGGCCTCTATTCCAAATGCCGCTTTCGAACGACTGTTTGCAGCAGCTACTCTTATGAACGATGTTGCTGATATGGAATGCGTCATCGTAGATCCACAAGGCAACATCGTCATGGAGATACCTTACGATCACCTCGATAGCTGCTTTTGCAAACGCCTCGAAGTGCATACCGGACAACAATACGAGATAGACCATTTCTTCGCGAGATGCAAAGACGCTGCGAACCAGACGACCTATGTCGTGTACAACTGCCCCTTTGGGCTTACTAACATCATCGTCTCGGCATTCGACTCCCATAGATTCGCAGGGGCCCTCCAGATCGGCCCGATCCTGACATCAGATCCAAACGATCCGATGAAATACGCGCTCACGGGCAAAAGTACCGAAGTTGCGAAGATGCAGGATCTCAAGGCGTATCTGAATTCGCTTCCCAGGGAGACGATCGATTACGTCATCAAGCTGGCGGAGTTCGTGAACACCTTGGTAAACGACGATCTCTTCACCTTCAAGAACAAGAAGATCACGATGAAGCCCCCTGAGAAGCCAGCCAAGGATCATGATGCGCCCAATGACATCATCTGCTCTGTGCAGGAGTTCATCAATCAGCGCTTCACCGACAGCACCCTGTCTCTAGACGATGTGGCCAGGAACGTCTACGTTCACCCATCTTATCTGAGCAGGCTTTTCTCGAAGCAGTTCAACTGCCATTTCCGAACCTACATCAACACCCTCAGAATCAACCTCGCCATCGATCTGCTCGCCAAGACAGACAAGTCTATCGGCGAGATCTGCCAGGAAGTCGGATTTACGGATCACAGCTACTTCAACCGGGTGTTCCGTCAGGAAAAGGGTATGACGCCAAGCGAGTACCGTAACAAGCACGGCCGACAGTGAGAGCTGGGGGCCGAGGAGAGCTCGAAAAGATCATCGAACGTTTCATGTCGCAGCGGTGAAAAAGCCACGATGACGACAGCCCCCGCGAGCGAGATGACGATCGCGACACAGATCGCCGCAGTCGACGCGGCGATCGCTATGATGATCGTGGCGAATATGACAACAGCCGTTACCATGACGATCGCGACAGCCACAAGCACGGCAGTCGCAGCAAGAAGAGGTGCCGGGGCGGCTTCCTCGAGGACATCTTCTCGTTCGGGAAGTTCTGCGAGGACTAGGATCCCGCCTCGGCGGATAGGGAGAAGGCCAGAATGGACAATAGGGGAAGGCTCGTTACCTGCGAATACGTCGGGACTCTCGAGGACGGCACGGTGTTCGACTCGTCGAAGGAGCAGGGCGAGCCTATTCAATTCGTCTGCGGCGCCGGAGTCGTGATCGACGGATTCGACGAGGCGGTGTTCGACATGGAGATCGGGGATACCAAGAAGGTGCACATACCTGTGGAGAAGGCTTACGGAGAGCATTCCGAGCGCAACATCTTCCGGTATCCCGTAGACGACATCCCCAATTCCAGCAACCTGCCCATAGGTCAGCGCGTCGTGATGCAGGATCCCGAGGGCAAGCTGACCTCCATGCTCGTAGTGGGCGTGGAAGACGGCATGGTGACGATGGATGGCAACCATCCTCTGGCCGGACAGGCGCTGAACTTCGAGATCACGCTGATCAAGTCGATAGAGGTAGGCGAGGTTCCGGACGATCCCACTGGGACTATGGTGTTTTGATCCCAAGTCCTTCCAGGATCGCACTCCTCACCTCGGAGAGACCGGCCTCGTCCTCGACCCACTGACGTGTGATCGTGCCGAAGTCGAGCGAGAATCCGCATTCCTCAAGCCCCTCTGCGACCTGCTTGGGGCCGTTTGGCCCCCATCCGTATGAACCGAACGGGATGCCGATGCGGTTTCTGGGGGAAAGCCCCCTCAGGTAGCAGAGGAAACCCGCGACTGCGGGCATCATGTTGTTGTTGATGGTGGGGGAGCCGACGGCGATGTACTTGGCCGAGAGCACCTCGGTCATGATGTCGGAGATGTGGTTGTGCTTGAGGTCGAGCAACCTCGCGGAGATCCCAGCCTCCATAAACGCCTCGACGATCTCGATCGCCATCGTCTCGGTGGTATGCCACATCGAGTCGTACACGACGATCGCGTAGTCTTCGGGTTCGAGCGAGCTCCATCTGACGTAGCGTTCCATGATGGTCGGGACATGGTTGCGCCAGATCACGCCGTGACTTGGGCAGATCATCTCGATCTCCAGATCCTTGAGCGTCTCGAGCGCCTTGACGACGTGCCTGGAGAACGGCATCACGATGTTGGCGTAGTACTTCTTCGCCTGGGCGAGCACTTCGGCCAGGTCGACCTCGTCGTCGAAGCGCTTGGAGGAGGCGAAGTGCTGTCCGAACGCGTCGTTGGAGAAGAGGATCTTGTCGTGCGCGTCGTAGGTGACCATGTTGTCCGGCCAGTGGACCATCATCGTGTGCGCGAAGGCCAGCGTGCGCTTGCCGATATCGAGCACGTCGCCGTTCTTCATCGCGATGTAGTCGAGATTCTCGCCGTAATGGGCCTTCAGGCCCTTGAGGCCGTGGGGGTCGCTGGTGACGATCGTGGCGTTCGGCGCCGCCTCGAGGATGGCGGGGATCGCGCCGGAATGGTCCATCTCCACATGGTTGGAGATCACGTAGTCGATCTTGGATGGGTCCACGATGTCGGAGATTCTGTCGATCAGATCGGCAGCGAACTTGGACTTGCAAGTGTCGATGAGGGTGATCTTGTCGTCGATGATCAGGTAGGCGTTGTAGGTGGAGCCTCGATCGGTTGTGTAACCGTGGAAGTTGCGCTCGTTCCAGTCCACACCGCCCACCCAGTAGATGTCGGGCTTGACCTCGATCGCTCGAAGCATGTTGTCCTCCTTAGCTGTATCTGACCGCACCTGCCGTGTCGGTCGAGTCTTGCAACGGTTTCTCTTATACGGTACGAATGATATCAATGGGAGATATCTGAAAGAATGGCGCCTGTTCCATTTTCTACATGAGGAGGAGAGCATGAGGCAGTGCATGGATTCTGAGAACCTGCATCGGAGGCTGAGCAAGATCGGCGGGCAGGTTCAGGCCATCAACCGCATGATCGACGAGGACGTCCCCTGCGAGGACATACTCTCTCAGATCAACGCCGCCAAATCCGCTCTCCACAAATGCGGCCAGATAGTGCTTGAAGGACACATCAAGCACTGTGTCCGCGACGGCCTAGAGCACGGCGATGCCGATCAGACCGTCGCCAACTTCACCAAGGCGGTGGAGCGTTTCGCCAACATGAACTGATCCGTGGCGCAGTCCATGCGTGCGAAGGCGCGGAACGCGCTGACCTGCGGCATGAGCCTGCGCGCGCTGACCTGCGGCAATGCGGCCCGCCGTGCTATGCCAGGTGCCGGCCGGCTGAGCGCGTCTGGCGCGGGTGCTCAGATCAAGGCCCCCCGGCGTCTCGTTTCGCCTCTTCGCCTCTTGCATTCAACATCTGCTCATATGATCGATTGTCCCATTGACAACCTATACCCCCATAGGTAAGTTCTGGGTATACCCGTACGGGTTATTTCAGAAAACAGGGAACCGAGAACCATGGCTAGGGGGAGCTGCTATGGAGACAGTCGAGAGGATCCTCGAGTGGGGAGGCGTCAAGCGCGACATCGCCTTCCTCGTCATATCGGGAATCTCGCTTCTGGCGAGCATCTTCGGATGGCATCCGTTTTCGATCGATCCTGCTTGGATCGCTATCGTGCTCTGCGGGCTGCCGATCGTCGCAGGGGCTGTGATCGGACTCGTCACGGCCTTCGACATCAAGGCCGACGTGCTTGTCTCGATCGCGCTCGTCGCCTCCGTCATCATCGGGGAGATCTTCGCGGCCGGCGAGGTCGCGTTCATCATGCAGCTCGGGGCGCTTCTCGAGGATCTCACAGTCGCACGAGCGCGGGCGGGGATCGAGAAGCTGGTCCACCTCACGCCACGAACCGCGCGCATCATCGATTCCGAGGCGGGGGAGCGCATCGTGCCGGCCGAGGAAGTCCGCGTGGGCGACGTTATCAGGGTCAACCCCGGCGAGACCATACCGGTCGACGGCATCCTCGTCTCGGGGTCGACGCTCGTGGGGCAGGCGGCGATGACGGGCGAGTCCATGCCGGTGCACAAGGGCGAAGGCGACGAGCTGATGTCGGGTACCATCAACCAGTATGGCGCGTTCGACATGAGGGCGACCAAGGTGGGGGAGGACAGCTCCATCCAGAGGATGATCCGCCTAGTTCAGTCGGCCGACGCCGGCAAGGCTCGGATCGTGGGGGTTGCGGACAGGTGGGCCACCTGGATCGTCGTCGCGGCGCTGACCTCGGCTGCTATAACCTGGTTCGTCTCCGGAGAGATCATAAGGGCCGTCACGATCCTGGTCGTCTTCTGCCCCTGCGCGCTGGTGCTTGCCACCCCCACGGCGATCATGGCCGCTATCGGCAACTCCACCAAGCACGGTTTTCTGGTAAGGGAGGGAGACGCGCTCGAGCGCATGGCCTCCGTGGAGCGCGTGGCTTTCGACAAGACCGGCACTCTCACGCACGGCAAGCCGGAGGTCGATCATGTGGAGAGTCTCGACCCGTCGATGTCGGCCGACGAGGTGCTTGGTCTGGCCGCTCGGGCCGAGTCGCGCTCCGAGCATCCGCTCGGCAAGGCGATCGTCGAGAGCGCGGGTGCTGTCCCCGAGGCGGCCGAGGCGTTCGAGATGATCCCCGGCAAGGGAATCGTCGCCACCTGCGGGGGCCGCAGGGTGCTCGCGGGCAATGCCGAGCTTCTGAAATCCTTCGATCTCGAGATTCCCGAGGAGGCATCGGTCCTGTCGCGATCGTGGATGGAGACGGGTTCGACCGTAGTGCTGATCGCCTGTGAGGAAAGTGTCGTCGGTCTGGTCTCGCTTTCCGACAAGCTGCGCCCCGATGCCGCCGCCACGGTGCGTGGGATCCGTTCCGCAGGCGCCGAGCCGGTCCTGCTCACAGGCGACAACGAGCGCGCGGCCGAGAGCATCGCCACCTCCATCGGCATCGCCGACGCGAGGTCGAGATGCCTACCGGAGGACAAGATGGCCTATATCCGCGAGTCCGAGGAGGCCGGTGCCAAGGTCTGCATGATAGGCGATGGCATCAACGACGCGCCGGCGCTCAAGGCGGCGCATGTGGGCGTGGCGATGGGCGGCGTCGGCAGCGACATCGCGGTCGATGCGGCCGATATCGTGCTCGTCGACGACGACATCTCCGAGCTGCCCCACCTGCTCCGCCTCTCGCACAGGATGATGATCACGATCAAGTGCAACATGACCTTCTCGCTTCTCCTCAACTTCATCGCGATAGTCCTGGCTATCATGGGGGTTCTCGGTCCCGTCGTCGGCGCGCTTGTGCACAACGCGGGATCCGTGGTGGTCATCGCGAACTCGGCTCTGCTCCTGAGCTGGAAGGGCCGCTTCGGGAAGCACGGCGGACGTGGAAAACGCGGGCGGAGCGGCGAATCCGATCTTTCGCCGGCGGCTCGAACGACTATGCCTGCGCACGAGGGACAAGTCGGCTGAGGCAAGGGAAGCGCCGATGGGGGCGGGTGCTATCCGGCCCTCATCGTGCGCCATGCGCTCGGGGTCATGCCTGTCGCGGTCTTGAACATCGTGCCGAAGCTGCTCTGCCTGGGATATCCGAGCGCTCTTGCGATCTCCTGCACGTTGAGCGATCCGTCGGCAAGCATCTCCTTGGCGCGTTCTAGCCGAAGCTCTCTGGCGAACTCCCCCACGCTCTTGCCGGTTTCGGTCTTGAAAGCCCCGCATAGCATGCTTCGGCTCACGTAGAGCTTCGATGCTATCCCATCTATCGTCAGACGAGAGTCCAGGTTCGATCTGATGATGCGTTGTGCCTGAGCCACCAGCTCTCTTTGCGATCCCGTGTTGGCGCGGCGCATGGCCTCGCGATGCCCCGAGGCGGCATCTAAGATCAGCGAGAGCATCTCCAGCGATCTGCTCCGGAGCATCAGCTTCCATCCGGGCGATTTCCAGTTCATGGAGGCCATCGAGTGGAGCAGTCCGCACATTCCGATTCCCTCCTCGTCCCAATCAATGGACTCCACATCGCGGCGGAGCTGCTCGAAGCCGCCGGGGTAGGAGTCGCCGATGTCGGCCATCACCCCGGGCAGGACGATCAATGTGGCCGATCTGTAGGGATCCCATGGCTCCAAGTCGAACGTCATCTCGTGTTTTTCCAATGAGAAGCCCAAGACGTTGTCCTCGGGCAGAGGGGTCTCTATCAGATCTCCTGGCACCGCTCGTACGCAGGCGCTCGACATCGAGCAGATGCAGGCGCATTCGTCTGTGAATTCCGTAAGGCCGATGCGTTCGTAGGCCGTCAGGTCGTGGGCTGTGAACAGAAGCCCTGTTCCAAGGGGGATGACTTTCAAGATCCCGGATCCCCAGGGCTTGTCGAGCGTTCCGATGAACCCGTCTGCGACGGGCATCTCGTCGATCCCGATCTGCTCTACCTGCGGCATGAAGAAAGTATGCATGTGACGAGGTATGTCGGAGAGCACCTTGGATCCTTTCGAAATCGTGCGCGGCGTTTTCGGAATCGTGTCAGGAGCCGTGCTGCAAAGGAGCTTCTAAGAAGCAGATGATAAGTTAATCAAGGGTAACATATCTGAAAGGTCTGGCAGCGCGTTGCCAGCTGGCTGTCGGACTCGGATGATCGGAGGTGATGGATGACTTTCGGTGATAAGAAGCAGAAGGATAGGCAAAAAGGGGGCATGGGCCGTCTTCTGGAGTTCGCCGGGGGCAGGCGTAAGTTCACCTACCTGGGTTGCGCACTATCTGCGATCTCGATGATTCTGGGGTTTGGGCCATACATATGCATATGGATGGTCGCACGCGACATGATGGCCGTCGCTCCCGATTGGCAGGCCGTGACGGGGCTTGCGGTCTACGGGTGGGCCGCGTTCTGGTTCTCGCTGGCCAGCATCGGCGTTTACTTCGCAGCACTCATGTGCACGCATATCGCGGCGTTTCGCACGGCCAGCAACATCCGCAAGCGGTGCTCGCATCATCTGGCGCACTCCGCTCTGGGCTACTTCGACTCCAACGCCTCGGGTGCGCTGCGGCGCGTGATCGACGGCTGCGCGGCCTCGACCGAAGGGCTGCTGGCTCACAAGATCCCCGACAGCGTCGGGTCCGTGGCCATGTTCGTGGGCATGATCGTGATCCTCTTCGTCTTCGACTGGAGGATGGGCCTGGCGTGTTTGCTTGCAGCTCTGCTCTCGTTTTGCTGCATCTTCCTGATGGTGGGCAGGGGAGGGAAGAACTTCATGACCCTCTA
>CAZPAN010000006.1:22303-27825 GCA_964584585.1 uncultured Coriobacteriaceae bacterium
CAGCAAGCGCTCGTCAACATGTCCAAGGCCGGCACCGAGTATGTGCGGGGCATCCCCGTGGTGAAGGTCTTCCAGCAGACCGTCTACTCGTTCAGGGCGTTCCATGACGCGATCGAGAAGTACTCGGAGATGGCGGAGAGCTACGCGGTAAAGGTCTGCCGTCTGCCTCAGGTGCTGCAGCTGACGATCGTCAACGGCGTCGTGATCTTCCTCGTGCCCGCGGCGCTCTTGATGGCATTGAGCGTGGACGACATGGGATCGATGCTGGTCAACTTCGTGTTCTATGCGATCTTTTCCGCCGTCATACCCACGGCGATGACGCGTCTGATGTTCATCGTCGAGGATATGCACATAACCGCAGACGCCGTCTCCCGCATCGACAGCGTGATGGCGGCCCCGACCATGGAGTCTCCCGCCAACCCGATATCCCCCAAGGGCAACACGATCGTCTTCGAGCAGGTGGGCTTCTCCTACCCGGGTTCGGCGACCCCGGCCCTCGACGGCGTCAGCTTCGAGGTCCCCGCCGGGTCGACCGTGGCGCTCGTGGGACCGAGCGGCGGGGGCAAGTCCACGGCGGCGAGCCTGGTCCCTAGGTTCTGGGATGTCTCCTCCGGGCGTGTGACGGTGGGCGGGGTGGATGTGCGAGACGTGGATCCTCACGAGCTGATGGACCGCGTGGCCTTCGTCTTCCAGAACAGCAGGCTCTTCCGCCGCTCGATACTCGACAACGTGCGCGCTGCGCGTCCGGATGCCTCTCGCGAGGAGGCGATGGCTGCGCTGGCGGCCGCGCAATGCGACGACATCATCGCCAAGTTCTCCGATGGGGCGGACACGATGATCGGCTCGGAGGGCACCTACCTCTCCAGCGGCGAGCAGCAGCGCATAGCGCTCGCTCGCGCGATTCTCAAGGACGCCCCGATAGTGGTGCTCGACGAGGCCACGGCCTTCGCCGATCCCGAAAACGAGGTGCTCATCCAGAAGGCTCTCTCCAACCTCGCTAGCGGCAGGACCGTGTTGATGATCGCCCACAGGCTCTCGACCGTCGTCAACGCCGAGCACATAGTGGTGCTCGATCAGGGCAAGGTAGCCGAGCAGGGCACCCATGGCGAGCTAGTGGAAGCAGGCGGAGTTTACTCCGGCATGTGGGCAGATTACCAGACGGCCGCTTCGTGGAAGATCGGGAGGTGATGCGGCATGCTCAGGAAGAAGTACTCGCTTTCCGAGGAGGGCGTGCGTAACGTCAAGATCGGCGCCGTCTGGACGATCGTGGCCAACCTCGCCGTGATGAGCGGCATGGGGATACTGTTCATGCTGGCAGGGGAGCTTGTGGCCCATTACGTGGACGGCACCCCGTTGCCCGACCCCGTTTTCTATGCCGTGGCTCTCGTTGCGTTCTTCATCGTGACGTTCGTGGCCCACTGGTTCCAGTACACCTACACATACGGCGTGGTCTACCGCGAGAGCGGCAAGCTGCGCATCGCGTTGGCGGAGCGTCTGCGCAAGCTCCCGCTCTCGTTTTTCGGAAAGCGCGACGTCGCCGACCTCACAGAGACGATAATGACCGACGCCACCACGATGGAGCACGTGTTCTCGCATGTTCTGCCCTATCTATACGGCTCGCTGATATCGACGGGCCTTGTGTCCGTAGGGCTGCTGGCATTTGACTGGAGGCTCGCTCTGGCAAGCCTGTGGAGCATCCCGGTGGCCTTTGCGTTGCTGTTCGCATCCAGGAGGGTGACGCTGCCGATGCAGGAGAGCAACCGATCGATACGGGTGGAGATGAACGACTCCATCCAGGAGATGCTCGACTGCATCCGCGAGATCCGCGCCATCAACCAGGAGGAGAGCTATCTGCACGACCTGGACGACACCATCGACCTGTTGGAGCGCAGGACGATCAAGTCCGAGCTGATCGGCGGGATCTTCGTCTGCGGAGCGCAGGTGATCCTGAGGTTGGGCATCGCCACATGCATACTCGTGGGTTCCATTCTGGTGATGTCAGGCGATGTCGACTTCATGACGATGTTCTGCTTCCTGCTAGTGGTGTCGCGCCTCTACGCCCCGTTCGACCAGGTGCTGATGATGGCCTTCGAGCTGTTCGCCTCGCAGGTGGCCTCCAAGCGCATGGGCCGCTTCTACGGCGAGTCCGTCGCGGAAGGGACGCCCGACTTCCATCCCGACGGTCACGATATCGAGTTCGAGGGTGTGGGCTTCCGCTACGATGACGAAGGCCCGGTGGTGCTCGACGGCGTGAGCTTCGCAGCGCGCGAGGGTGAGGTGACCGCTCTTGTCGGCCCAAGCGGCGGAGGCAAGTCGACCTGCGCCAAGCTGGCGGCTCGGTTCTGGGATCCCCAGCGCGGCAGGGTGACCCTCGGGGGCGTTGACATATCAACCGTGGATCCCGAGACCCTGTTGACCGACTTCTCGGTGGTGTTCCAGGAGGTGCTGCTGTTCGACGACACGGTGATGGAGAACATCCGCCTGGGCAGGCGCGGCGCCACCGACGAGGAGGTGCTGGCCGCAGCGCGCGCTGCCAACTGCGATGGCTTCGTAAGCCGGATGCCCGATGGCTATCTGACGATGATCGGGGAGAACGGCGCCAGGCTCTCAGGCGGGGAGAGGCAGCGTATCTCGATCGCCCGGGCGTTGCTGAAGGACGCCCCCGTGGTGCTGCTCGACGAGGCGACCGCATCGCTCGATGTGGAGAATGAGAGCCAGGTGCAGCTGGCTCTGACGAGATTGCTCGCAGACAAGACCGTCCTCGTCATAGCCCACCGGATGCGCACCGTGGCCAACGCCGACAGGATAGTGGTACTCGCGGGCGGAAAGGTAGCGGAGACCGGATCCCCCGACGAGCTGATGGCCGCCGGCGGGATCTTCGCCCGGATGGTTGAGCTGCAGGGAGAGTCCGCCGTCTGGAGGCTTTAGCGCGGCTTAGGAGCTGCAGGGATCCTGACGCCGGGGAAGGATCTGATGCGAGCGGATACGCGGTTACGTTGGCAAGCGATGGTTGGACCCAGATCGGCACCTGTGAATGGCGAATCGATGACGGCGTCTTGACCATCAGGTCCCTAGATGGTGGTGATAGCGGATCTTTTGATAGTGGATCTTTTTCCTTAGGCGATCGCGTCAGCGGGGGCTCATGTCCTTTGGAGCACCAGGTAGCGGTTCAGCTTCCCGTTCCTGCCATCGGATCTGAAGTCGTCTACGACCCTCAGCTTTGAGGAGATGCCGTCGGCGAGGGCGTCGATCTCCTCGTCTGAGAAGGAATGACAGTACCGCCAGGCGCCCGGACGTCCTTGCCATCCCAGGATCGCGTCGCCTCTCTCCAGCTCGCCGACTCCAAGCTCCTTTTTTGCCAGGGCATTCGATGTCTCCGCCGCCGTACGTAGTCCGGACTCGTCCATGAAGCACCAGAAAGAGATCATCGCGATGCCTTCCGGTACGAGCGCTGTGCACATCTCGTCAAGCGTGACGGCGCGAAGGACACTGCCCGGTACGTGGTGCATGAAGCCGAAGCATGCGAGGGCATCGAAGGCCCCGAGGTCGCCGAGCGTTACCTTCGGAGTCCCTTCCATCTTGAGGATCAGCCTCTCCACGATGTCACGGGGGACGAAGTCATCGACAACCTGTGATCGGGCGGGCGGCCCTGCGGCGGCCTCCGCAATCTCGGATCCGATGCGGCCGCCGTCGCCGGGAGTGCCGCCCGCGTGCTGTCGGGCATCGCGCGTGCCGGGGATGTCGACTGCGACGGTCCTGCCCACGAGTCCCGGATGCTTTCTTTCAAGGAAGCGCTCGAAGCGTAGATTGCCGCAGCCTATATCGAGGAGCGACAGGCCATCGCCCAGCGAGCGCATCGACGAGACACAGCGCTCCCATCCGGGCCAGATATTGTTCCTGGTGGCCGAGAACGACTCGCCGAACCTCGAATAGAACTCGAGATTGATGGCGTTCAGGCTTCTCGCGATTTCCGGTCCGATGTGCATGTCCGGATTGTATCCGATCATAGAATCACGCTTGTCGTTGGGGCTGGAACGCGGTTTGTCTGCGTGGGGCGGTGTCATCGGAGCGGAGGAGCTGGGGAGAATGCCTGGAGCGGGCGACGGAGAGGGTTTGCCACGAGAAGTGCCGTCCGGTTCTGCCGGCGACGCCGCGCAGACCGGATCGTCTGCATCCACCGCGCCCCGCGATGCCGGCACCGAACGCGAGTTCAGGCTGCACGGCCTGCTCTCCAACATCATCGCCGCCGCATCCTGCGGAAACCCTCCCGACGAGGCGACCTTGGACTCGCTGATACGCCGGTCCAACGCCGGCATCGCGATGGGGGAGGGCAGAATCGCCAAGCGCGACCTCCTTCCCGCCTATCTACGCGAGTTGGAGGAGGGCGCTGTCGATGTGGAGGCTGGTTCTGCGACCGACCTCGCCGTGAGGTCGACGCTGCGAATGAAGCCCAGGCGGAGCGCCTCGGGGGTCGCGACGATCACCGTCATCACGATGCCCTGGCCGTGTTCCGGGCGATGCGCCTTCTGCCCATCGGATCTCAGCATGCCCAAGAGCTACCTCGCATCCGAGCCGGCCTGCCAAAGAGCGCTCGCGTGCTGCTTCGACCCCTATCTGCAAGCCTCGCGTCGTCTCTACGTGCTCGGAGAGATGGGGCACATCACCGACAAGGTCGAGATGATAGTCCTAGGCGGCACCTGGGACGACTATCCCGCCAGCTATCGAACTTGGTTCGTCTCCGAGCTCTACCGCGCGCTGATCGACGGCGTGGAGGAGCGTGCCCGCGACCGCTGCCGGGAGATCGAGGGGCTGTACGGCTCGTTCGGCGTGACGGGAGAAGCGCTCTACGCCCGCGCGGCAGAGGCCCAGATCGACGTCGATTCCGGATCTGTCTCCTATAACGACGCGGTCGGAATTCTCTACGGCGATGGCACCCCATGGTCCGATGCGCTTGCCGCCCGCATGGGAAGAGGAGCATCCCCAGGAGAGCTCGCCGGCCTCCAGGAGGTCAACTCGAGCTGCGAGCACAGGATGGTCGGCCTCTCGCTCGAGACCAGGCCCGACCGCGTGAGCGCAGTGTCTCTCGTCTCGATGCGCGAGCTGGGGTGCACCAAGGTCCAGCTCGGCATCCAGTCCACCAGCGACTGCGTGCTGACGCTCTCCGGCAGGGAGGCGACATCGGATGCGTCAAGGCGCGCGATGGCACTTGTCCGTCTGATGGGCTTCAAGAGCCACGTCCACTTCATGCCGAACCTCCCCGGGTCCGATATCGACTCGGACCTCGTCTCCTATCGCGCGATGTTCGACGACCCATCCATGCGTCCCGACGAGGTGAAGCTCTACCCATGCTCTCTCGTCGGTGGCACCCCCCTGGTGGGGATGCACGAGCGCGGCGAGTGGGCACCCTACACGGAAGCCCAGCTCGTCGACCTGCTAACGGAGTGCGTTCTCGCAACACCTGGTTACTGCAGGATCTCCCGAATGGTGCGCGATATCTCCGCTGAGGACATCATCGCGGGCAA
>CAZPAN010000007.1:0-26328 GCA_964584585.1 uncultured Coriobacteriaceae bacterium
GGCGATGAGGCCCTTCGCACGCGGTAACGCCCGCGTGATGCCGGTGATGGGGGCGATCTGGATCAGGTCGATCGCGAACATCGGGGAGAAAAAGGGGTAGAGGCCCTCCCGTGGAGCTTCTCACTGACGCCAGAGGATCGCAAGCATCCCTGAACCGTCTGTCGAAAGCCCGGCCTAATCGTCTGCTTGGTCGTCCGTCTGATCGTCTGCCTGATCGTCCGCCTGCTGGAGTCCCTCGGTGATGAGTGGGAAGACATCCTCCACCTCCACCGACGGCTCTGCCCCAAGCTGCTCGCCTGTGAACAGACTGGCGAACATCCTCCAGAGAATCTGGATGCGCTCGATCACCCCCGGCCCCTCGACGGTCTCGGCGGCAACGAGCTGCGCCTCCGCAACCTGATTGCCGGACGAATCAGTCCATATGATAGTACCGACCTCCGATCCTACGGAGATCGTGCCGCTCATATCGTTCAGCATCACCTCGAGTTCGAGGTCGGGGTCGTAATCGAACACCACAGCAACCGTATCGGCATTGGTCCGCACGTCGAACATCAGGTCGATCCATTCGGTCGCCACGGCCTTCCCCACGTAGGTCCCAGCCTCTATCAGCGTCACCTCATGGTAGTGGGAGAAGCCCCATTCCAGCAGGGTCTCCACGTCGGTGTAGCGGCTGTCGTAGCTCGAGCTCCCTAGGGCTATCGCGTACAGCTCCACCCCCGAACGCTCCGCAGATCCGATCAAGCAGTAGCCGGCGGCGTCGGTGTAGCCGGTCTTGATCCCGTTGACGCCCTCCACCTCGCCCAAAAGCTCGTTGGAGGTGGAGATCACCACATCGCTTCCGCTGACCGTGGAGTGGTAGGTATACGAGGATGCGGACACCACCTCGCGGAAGGTATCGTTCGCCATCGCCGCCCGTGCCAAGGCGAGACAATCTGCAGCCGTGGTGTAATTGCCCTCGTCCTCGATGCCGCTCGCGCTCGAATAGGCCGTCGAGGCCATCCCGAGCTCGGCGGCCTTCTCGTTCATGAGCTGGACGAAGGTCTGTTCGTCGCCATCCCCGTAGTACTCAGCCAAGGCGGTGGCCGCATCGTTTCCGGATGGAAGCATCATGCAGTAGAGGAGATCCTCCAGCGTCAGCACATCCCCCGCCACGAGCTCGGCGGTGGAACCTTCTACGTCGGCAGCATTCTCGGAGACGGTTATCTCGTCCGAAAGGTCGCCGATCTCGAGCGCGACCAGCGCCGTCATGACCTTGGTGATGGAAGCCATCGCCACCTGCGCACCGGGATCACGTTGCCATAAAACCTTGCCGTCGGAGGTCGCGAGTATTCCCGTCGAGCAATCGACGTCCGGGGCATCGGCGGCGAGGTTGGTGCCCTCGGCAGACGAGATCTCCGTGGTTCCGACGACATCGGTCTCCAGCACATCTCCGAACGCGGCGGGAGAGAAGTAGATGCATAACGCGACGGATACCACGAACGCGACGGACGCTATGCGCTTCCTCCCCAGCGCGGCAAGGCCCTCGGCGAGGCTGCTGCGATCAACCCCGCGCCTCACGGGCAGCACCGACGTTTCATGTGTTTCGGCTCTGAGTCTCATCATGTCTGCGATTGTCGTTCCTGTTCTATCAAGTAGGATGGCCGCCTTCCCAAACGGAAGGCGGCCATCCTCTCACACCACCGTGCGTACCGTTCGGTACACGGCGGTTCCATCAACATGCACGTACCTGTTCATAGCAGTCCGAGAAGAAAAGATAGCCACTACGTCCATCTTAGCTGCTCTGCTTCAATAGCACGGCGCAGGATTGGGCTTCCGGCTATTCGCTGCTTCCGACTATCCGCCGCTTCTCTGAGTGAGTGCTCGGTTCTTATCCTTGAGGGCTTCGAGGGACTTTGGATGCACGCGGCGAGCTGTGAAGCTTCTCGCAGCAACGAGATAAGCTCCCCCCTAGCTCCTAAAACCCCGGCATAGGCCGATACGGATCCGCCCCATCCCATCCATTCGCCAGCTTCCTGCACATGTCAATCAGAAATGGTTGTGGCGTGTGGATCTCCACATAGTGCCCCCATACGTCAAGACAGTCAATGTAGGCAACATTTAATCCCTGGTTCGACTCCATAAGCATTGCCACATCGAATCCCGCATTGGAAAAATCTTGTATCGCGCCATCGAAATCATCCACCCATACACTGAAGTGGTTGAATCCCAATCGGCCCGGCACCGTATAGGGCGTTGGGTCCGCAGTCAGCGGTTTGATCAGCTCGATTTGAAGATCACCATACATGCCGTAGGCAACTTCCATGGAGTTGCGCACTTCTTCACCATGAAACAGCGTGCGCGCGGGATCGGGTGCACGAAAGTGGATGAACGGACCCGAGCCGAATAGCTTTGAATAAGCCAGCGCCGCCTTCTCCAGATCGTCCACGACGTACCCTAGCTGATTGATTGCGTATTTATTCAGGATCTTGTCAAGCATGGCTGCCTCCTTTCGTATGTCCGTGAGGCACCCCGTTTCAATGCGCCCTATCCTTGCCAGACGCCTCTACTAAGGACGAAATCAATCATGTAATTTTTTGAGGAACAATCCGGCGACAAGTGCAACGATCGCCGTCGCGGCGGCGATGCACAGCGCAAACGGCATGCCCGACACCACGCCCATCGACGACAAAATAATCGAGTACACCGCAGTGCCAATCGCGCTACCGAAATTTTGGCTCAACTGAATGACGGAATTGCCCTGGACGCGCGTTTCCTCCGGGATCTGAATCTGCGGTCCAGCCGAGAACACCACGCCGCTGGTGACGTTGTAGAAGCCACCCACAAACATGACTGCATACACAATGAAGACACTCGTATCGGGTGCCATGAGCGCCAATAGGATCAAAGCCACCGCCGCGCGCAGGGCACTACCGAACGTCAGAACGCCGCGCGCCGTACCCGACTTGCCGATCATGCGTCCGAAAATTGGACCCATGAATAAGCCGGCAACCGACAGCAACGTGGTAGTGAGACCCGCCTCGGTGGCAGAGAGCCCCATGGCGTTGATCACATACATAGGAATGAAGAAGAACACCGCCATGTTCGAGAAATTGGTGGCGAAGCACGCCGTCGAGAGCAGCAGCGTGTTGCGATCTTTCAGCGCCCGAGCGGGGACCACGGCCGCGTCTTTCTTCTTACGGATGTCAAGCGCCAATATCACCAGGCCGACAACCGCAAGTATGAACACCGCATTGCTGGCCATGCCGCCAAATGGCAGAAAGCTCGTGCCCATGGAAAGCCCGCAAAGCAGGCAGCCCAAAAACACGGCAACAGCCACCGAACCCAGTGCATCAAAGCTGCCACCCGCCGTTGCGAACGCGGCGGCCTCGTCCTTGCTCACCTTCACTCCAAGATAGTTCAGCACCATGCCCACCATGATAACGACGGCAATGACTACGCACAGCAGACGCCAACTAGCGAAGTCCATGATCGCACCACCCAGCACCGGACCCACAAGCATGCCAAGCGACTGCATGGTGGCACAAATGCCGAGATACATGCCTGCTTGACGCTCGTCGAACATATCGCGGATAACCGAGTAGCCCACTACGTAAAGACCCGCGCTTGGCAGACCCCAAAACAGCGATACCACTATCAAGGTCATCATGTCAGGCGCCATTGCACGACCGATAAGACACACCAAGCCACTTGCCATCGAAAGTAGAATCAAAGGGCGTTTTGCTGCGGGATTTTTCGCAACTAGTAAACCCCACAATGGCATGGCAACAACACTAACGGCTCCACTTAGCGTGTTGGCGAGCGAGTAATAATCGAGTCCCCCTATCTCGGCTGCCGCCACAGGAAGCAACGTAGATGCCGTGGCGGACTGGAAGATGCAGCCAACTAAACACACGTATATGCCCACGAGAGTGAACATCTTTTTCGGTCGTGCCGCCGCCGCAAACGGGTTGACAGACACCCCATTCAGAGGTGCAGAGTCGTGAGTAGTCATATTTCCCTCATATCTATAGCCATAGAGAGCGGCACCCACTCCGCAAGAAACCTTCCACGCGCCATTGTATCAAGAATCAAGTAGGTAGGCGCTTATGAGGAGATACCGCCTCCCTCTCCTTAAGCTCGTCATGCGTCTGCAGAATCCTGAAAGGGCGTGCGTCAGATCCTGCCGTCGAAGGGCCGGATCGGCCCTTCGACGGCCCGGTGAGAATCCGGCAAACCACCCGAATCGTTTCAGCGATCGAGATCTCCCACTGCCCCTGCGCTAGCCGCGCACCATCGAGTTGCCGCCGTTGACAGCGAACAGCTGCCCGGTGATGTATTGCGACATATCGCAGGCGAGAAACACCATGAGACCGGCGATATCGTCTTCGGGATCGCCCATGTCACCTTTGATGGGATGCTTCGCGCGCCGCGATTCCATGAACGTCTCGTACTCATCGGGGTCCATGTTTGACACGTAGGCTTTGTACATGGGCGTCTTCATGCAGGGCAGCACTGTGTTGCAGCGAATGCCGTACGCATGTCCCCACTCTTGCGCGATGACGCGCGTCCAAGTAGCTACGCCCGCCTTGGCCGCTGAATACAGGCCGTCGTTGGGCGCACCTTGCAGACAGGTCTCAGAGCCAAAGTTGACGATAACGCCCTTGCCGTGATCTTGCATGAGGCGGCAGGCGATCTGGTCGACGATGATCGTCTCTTTCATATCGTTATCGAAGATGAAATCGATGTCGGAGGCGGTGTACTCGATCGCAGGGCGCATCGCCTGCATTTTGGCTGCGGTGTGGATGACCACATCGAGCCCACCCATATCCTCTTTCGCCTTGGTCATGGCAGCTTGGGCAGCGGCCTCATCGGTGAGGTCGCAGTTTACGTATGTCACTTTTCCAGGACCCTTCGCGTTCGCCTCGGCAGCAAACGCCTCCCCCTCTTCTGGCTTAATATCGATCGAAGTGACAATTGCGCCTTGGCGTACATACTCGGCGACCGTGGCCGAACCGATGCCGCCCGCACCACCGGTAACGATAATCTTTTTTCCCTCGAGTAGATTCTTTCCTTCTAGCATCGCCAAACTCATACTGTATCTCCTC
The DNA here is from genome assembly GCA_964584585.1 of uncultured Coriobacteriaceae bacterium. GTDB lineage: Bacteria > Actinomycetota > Coriobacteriia > Coriobacteriales > CADBOM01 > CAZPAN01. The sequence goes on from CAZPAN010000007.1 coordinate 5,085, forward strand.
CTTATTTTGAGCGTACAAATCTATCCGTTCCTTATGAATGGCGTAGAAACGCTCTTCGCCCGACACGAAGGCGAAACCGAGCAGAAGCGCCCGCGATCAGGATGGTGCCGGCAAATCTTTACTGCGGTGGCTTAGGGGCTGAGGGGGCGGAAGGCATCTTCGGCGCTCCAGGAGCCTTCGGAGCGGGGGGCACCCCTGCGTTTGCAGCATCGAGTTTGGATTGGTCGGCATCGAAATCGAATTTCTGCTCTTCGAGCGCTGCTCCGCACTCCGTGCACGCCTTGGCAATGGGCTTATTTGAAGCCCCGCAGCTAGGGCACGTTTTCATAGAGATCTCTGCCGGTCTAAAGCACATTTTCGTACTCCAATCACACCAGCGCGATGTCACCGAGTCCGATGTCTTTGTCCATGGTGGATGCAGTTAGCACCTTCTTTTTCCCGTCTGCTTCGATGGTGATGGTCCAATCGGCCTCAGGAAGATCGTTGAGCCAGAAATCGCCCCAATCGTCGGTCGTCGCAGTGAACGTTCCTGGATCACCTGTCGCCGTAACGTCGGCGCCAATAACGACCTCTTTTGCCATCGGATCGTAAACCGTGCCAGCCACGAACCGTTTGGGCAGACTGCGATAGAACACACGGGGCTTGGTACCGTATTCGGGATGCAGCACCTCGGTACCCTCAAGGTCTAGCTCGCTCTCTTCGCCAAACGTGATCACGTCCATATGGCAGTTATCCATGCATCGCGGCACATGAATAGGCTCGTCGCCGTCGAGCAGATGAGCGCAACCTGTGCATTTCTGCGGCAGATTCAGCTCCTCGTTCCAGAACACCGCATGATACGGGCAGGCATCTATGATCTGGCGCTGGCCTTTGGCCTTGACGGGATCGATGACCACCAGGCCGTCATCGCGACGATATACCGCGCCATCGCGAGCCGCCTTCATACAGGGCGCATTTTCGCAATGGTTGCAAAGCGTAGGCAGATAGGTGACTCTCACATGTGGGCGCTGACCGCGCTCGTACTGATTGAGCTTGAGCCAGAATTGACCCGTCTCGGGCTGCGCTTCAGCGAAGGGTAGCCATGCCTGGCCGCAATGCTCGTCCTTGCAGCCGATCTGGCAATCGTGACATCCCACGCATTTCGTGATGTCAATCAAAAAGGCTTTCATTTGCCTTGCTCCTTTCAAGATCCGTTCGAATCCGGATCCTGTCCGTACTCTTGATTCGCCAGCAAAAGCGCTCCGCTGGTATCACGTTCTATGAAATTGCCAGTCGTCTATTCCTCAACGACCCAAGAGGAGTAGTTGATGCCGATGGCTGGATCGTAGTCGCGTTCAAAAGCATCCGGATAGTCGCGCTTCCAGCCGGAATATTCATCGTCAGTCACCTTGGCTGCTTCCACCAAGTAGCCTGTCACGGCAAAGCCGCGGCAGTGCTTGGACACCTGGTTGGAGGGGCTGATCAGATTGGCTGCGCCGCCGCGATCGAGATGCGGGGCGATGGGGTCGACGCGTGATCCCTTGTGCACCATCACTGAACCGGGAATGATGCGTTCGGAAATGCGAGCGCCCACGAGTATCGTGCCACGCTCGTTGTATAGCTTCACAATATCGCCGTTTTGAATACCTCGCGCTTTGGCGTCAAGCGGATTAATCCAGATGGGCTCGTACATGTAACCATCTTTGCCGCGCACTTTGCAGGTTTCGATCTCACGGAACCATTTAATGTCGTCACCTTGTACATGCACTCGCCATTTGGCGGGATTTGCCACCAGCAGCAATGGGTAATCTTTGCAGCGTTCGCCCCACAGGCTCTCGTCGTGATGCCATCCTTCGGATTTGGGGCCACCTGTGATCCATTTCGCCATCGGCTGACGTTCAAAGTCATCGGGGAAGTTTTCGGCCAAGGCCTCGCTCCAAAACTCCAGCTTGCCCGTGGGGGTGTCGAGAGGGAACTTCTCGGGATCCTCATAGAATTGGCGCATCCCAAAGGGATATTTGTCGGCATCGGGATCCTGATGCGGGAAATAGTATCCCTTCTCCTTCAGCTCGTCGTAGCTGATCTCTTCTCCCAAACGAGACTGCTCAAACCCGAAGCGATGCCATTCCTCCTGTGTCATCCCCATATCGATCTGATCACGCACACCAAACCGTTCGCCCAACATGCAGGCAATCTCAAAGTCTGAATACGACTCGCCAACACGATCGCAGCCGGGAGGCGTAACGGCAGCAGACCTCAGCGATACCACCATTGAGCCACCCACGGTGTCGTCGTCTTCAACGCAAGTGGTAACGGGCAGAATCAAATCAGCAAACAGAGAATCGTTTTCGAGCCACTGATGATTAGTTACATAGAACTCCACCTCATCGGTACGAATAGCGTCCTGATAGGTGAAACCGCCGTCCCAGCAATTCATGTTGCAAGGCTTCTCCGACCACAGCATGTGGATCTTGGAGAACTTCGGCATGTTCTTCTTCTTTTCCTCCAACACCGCCTCAAGCTCCTCGATCGACTTGCCCTGAGCGGTAGCCAGTTCGGGCGAAACCGTACCCAGTGCCGCGATGTACGTCTCCGGCGTAGTGGGGTAGGTGTTCTTCTCGAACTGCTCGGAGGTTTCTACGTACACGATCGCCGGACTGCCCCACCACTCTGTCTTGCCCTGTATAAGAGCCTCGGCGATGAGGGTGCGCGGGATCTTTTGCTCGCTGGGATAGAACATGCGGCTTTGGTTTGTGGAGCTAAACGGAGCCGACGTGGAGCGAGCGATAGTCTCTTTGCCGATAAGCGATGCGTTCATAAACGCCTGCTGCACACCGGGCTTTCCCAAACCCTGCATGCCCAGCAAATAGGCCGCCGTACGGCCAGGTTCGTGACTGTAAGGTCCCTTGACTGCGCCAGAGCTGAAGTGCACCATAGCTGAAGTCATCTTGGCGCGCTTCCGCGCATATGCCTTGATAGTCCACTCGGGAATGCCGGTTCGCTCGGAAGCCCAGGCAGGAGTTTTCGGGATACCCTCCTCGTCGGTGCCGAGCACATAGGCCTCCACCTTTTCAAACCCAACTGAATGTGTAGCTACATACTCTTTGTCATAAAGATCTTCGGTGATCCATACGTACATGACAGCAAAATCGAGTGCTGCATCAGTATTGGGCAGAATAGGAATCCATTTTATGGTGTCATGGCAGACTGCCGTGTAATTGCAGAACGGGTCGATACACACAAACTCCTTGCCAGTCTCTTCCCAGAATCGCAGCAATCGAGACCAAAGTTGGCTCGCGTAGTTTTGGGTAAGTTCCCAGTCGCCCGCATCGAAGCAAATGAGCGTTGAATTTTCAGTGATATCACGCAGGACATGCCAAGGGTTATAGCCAGTCTGCGGAGGTGCCGGCATGCCCAGACCCTTGTTGCAGCCACTGCCCCAGAAATGCTTCGCTCCCCAGTACCACCCTTCTACCGAGTCAGGTGTGCGCACCTCGCGCGTGTAACCGCCAAGCTTGCTCATAAACGTGGAGTGCATACCACCGCCGGAGTGCAAATCCTTTGACTCTCGATGGCCATCTTCTCCGATGGTGAGTACGGAATACGGGCCGTATTTTTCACAAATGCGCCTGATCTCGCTCTCCATGATGTCAAGCGCTTCGTCCCAGCTAATGCGCACGAACTTTGATTTTCCTCGGTTGGCGGCATTGATCTTGCTTGGGTCGCCACCCGGCTCCCAATCTACTCGTTTCAGGGGATAGCGCACGCGGTTTTTGGAGTAAACCCGATTCTTGTATGCTAGAGCGAAGTAGTTCGGTGCACTTTTATAGCCTGGGGTAAATGTCTTATCGCCCACTCGCAATTCCCACATCGAAGGAGCGAGTTCCTCTTTTGTATAGGCTTCCAAATAATGCACTGGACGAATGCGAACGATCTTACCGTCTCGTGCATCTACTGCTGTCAAATCACCTCCAGTACCACCACACGCAATGCTTTGAATGGTCGTTGTCTCTCGGCTTTCAACCAATCCTCTTGCTCTCTCCTCACCCATCTGATCTCCTCCCCTCAAAGGGTTTGCGTCCTTGTTTTGAGGACCCAATTGCTTCGCATTCTAGAAAGGTCGATCGGGTGAGGTAATCCACTTGCGGCCATATTTAATACTGCCCGACTGGGCCTTGACAGCCTGAATTCCCGCCATTGCATGAAGTGATCTGATTTCCACCGCATCATGTGGACGATTCGCGTACGAGAGCCGATCGGCTCCCGTGTTCTGCGGGAGAAAGCCGCGTCATATGCCATTGCATATGACGTGCTACACGGGCCGCAGGCAGCGGGCCTTCTTCGGGCGGCTGGGCTACGAGCCTCCCGCCACGTCATAGCTTGCCGGGAATTCAGGAAGAAAAGGGAGACGAAGCAGTGGGCAAGCTAATCAAAATATGCAGTGAAGTTATTGCACAATACCCGATTTAATGGAATAAACAGCAAGTTGCACACGGTTTTCAAGATATAGTCTCTGCATAATTGAACTAAGCTGCTTTTTTACCGTTCCAGCGCTGAGAAACAGATGTTCGCCAATCTCCTCGTTGGAATACCCTTCCGCTACAAGTCGAACGATTTCGACTTCACGTTCAGTGAGTCCATTGTCGCCGTCGGGACTTTGTGCATTTTCGACGTATTTCGCATGATTGGCGGTAACCGCACGCTCAATCACCTTTGCAGTAACCGCACCGGAAAGGACACCTTCACCGCGAAGAACGCCTTGAAGGCGATTGCGCAACTGACGAGCGGGCATATCTTTCAAGATATAACCACAGGCCCCAGCGCAAAGAGAGCCGAACAGGTGATTCTCGTCATCGGAAATCGTTAGCATTACCACAGCAATATTAGAGTTGATGGCACGAATGAGCCGTGTCGCTTCCAACCCATCCATTTCAGGCATAGAGACATCCATGAGCACAAGATCCACCTTGTGTTTACGACAAAACTCTACTGCCTCACATCCATTTGAGGCTTCTCCCGCCACTTCGAATTCGGGCCAATGCCGCATGAGCTCACGCAGCCCCTCACGATAGAGGATCTGATCATCGACGATAAGTACCTGCGCGGGTTCGCTCAAGGCCATCACCCCCCACCGGATACTGCCTCTCGTTACCAATTTACATAAAGCTCAAGCGGTCATCCCTTGTTTGGGTAGCATGCGATGCACAGAATGCGCTCTATGCCATTCTGCGAGACAAACGCGCGGGAATGCAAACATGCACCACCGTTCCTCCGTCTTGAGGATCAGAGACAATTGCTAATTTGCCACCCACTGCTGCAGCGCGCTCCGCCATAATTTTCAGCCCTAGATGGCCTGGTGCCACCGAACCCAACTCAAACCCACATCCATCGTCAGCCACCGTCATAGAGAGCGATTTTTCATCTTCCACCAGCGTCACGCTCACGCAACCAGCTCTTGCATGACGAAGAGTGTTAAGCAAGCACTCGCCTAAGATTCGCATCAGCTGCATTGAAACATCCAGAGACACGACGACTTTTTCCCTCGTTGATATTACTTCGTATTCAGTCTTCAGCCCCCATACGCTTTCAATCTGGCAAAGCACTTCTCCGATGCCTTCTACCAGCCCGTCCTCGCGCTCAAGGGGAACACGCAACGACAACATCTCGCTTCGCAACACCCGCATCATCACTCCCGAAGATTCCTCCAAACGCTGCAAATCATCATGGAGTCCAGCCCAATTCTCCTCGTCATAGGAGGCCAAGGCGGCAGCTGCATTGAGAGAGATCGTACTGACTAGCTGTGAGATATTTTCATGGATCTCCGTGCTTAATCGCCTACGATCGTCAAGGGCCTGGAACTCGGCTGCTTTTTTCTTCGCTTGAATACGACCGACTGCGGGCCCCAAAACGCGAGCGTCGTGACCCCGATATTCAATGCTTTTCTCATCCCAAGAAGTGTCTATTTTATAGACAGCGGATACCATTCCCATCAAGACCCCGTCGGATACAAGAGGGATACTTACTGCACTACGATAGTCCAGCGTGAGAGCTTCGAATGGGATCTGATCGTCAGTATGGGGGTTGCAGAAGTCCATGACGATAGGACGGCACGTGTGCATCATAAGTCGTATGCGGCCCACCGTAGCAGGGAGTAAACCCTCCCACTCAGATGCTAGGGAGCCCTCTTCCGAAAGATGCGCCGCGCACTTTACAAACCCATCGCTATTCGAGGTCATCAAATACATGTGGGCTTCACTGCACTGCAATATCCTAACCACCGTGTCAACCATGCGTTGGTAAACCTGATCCGCCTCCGCTTGCCATGCAGTCGACTCCGATATCTTTGCAAGACCTTCACAGAGTTCATGGCATGAGCGGTTACAAGGATCGAATCCCGAGGAACCATCTTTTGAATCGGACACAGAAAGATTCTTCTCGACGTTCCCGGAGACGATTGACTCTTTGCATCCCATTGACTGCATGATGGCCTCCAATTTCGTCCTTCGCTCATGCTGATTAATTGATTTTCATGATTGAGCAAATCTCACAACAGCGTTCACTCATCCCGCACAATCGCATCAACGTGACCGTGCCGCATGAAAAGGCATTCCGGCCGGTGCGATTTCATTTGTGACAATGTTTCTCCATACTTTTCCATCTTTTATAAAGAGAGGGCGCAAAACAATGCCGTCGCCGTGGCGTCCCGTCCCTAGATATACCACCGTGCATTCAAGCTCTGAGCTCACCGCCCATAGATTCGTCTCAATTTCGTGGTAAATCAAACCATCCATGCCAAGCAATGAATGCAAGGAGCGGATGGACTTTACGGGGATTTCTTTAAAATGCTCGCCTGTTTTGCTCATCGCGTAACCCTTCGCCGAATCCAAGCATGCAATGACGGTAACCGGTCAGCGAAGTAGAGATTCCTTCAGCCTATTGCAACCACAACCGCATTCCACCGGATGAAGCTCGCGCTCAATGGCGGATTCACGAACCGCTCCCAGCACCTCGACTTCGAAATCTAGATCATGCCCAGCAAGTTCATGGTTGCCATCAACGACAACCGTTGTAGAGGCCATAGACGAAATGCGGGCAGGCACCTTTCCGAGAGGAGTGGTTATAAAGACGATCCCCTCCTTTGAAATTGGGGTATCTTTCGGAAGAAGATCGTGCGGAATTCTAAAAACAAGGGAGTCATCATAGGCTCCATACGCTTGGTTTGCAGGAATATGGATAACCCGATGTTCTCCCACATTCATTTGCGCCACCGCGTTTTCGAAAGCCGTGAGCATCTGATGCGAGCCGATGATCAATTTCGTAGGTTCATCATCGAATCCGCTTCGCACAAACTCAGTCCCATCCTCTAATACGCCTCGATAGCGCACGAGCACCACTTCGCCCACGTCAAACATCCTCATCGACCTCCCCACCCACACAATGAGGCATTCTTTCCTTCTGAGAATTGCTTAGAATGTAATTTTATCTTCCTTGCTTTCGTGGCGTAATAATGTAGCCAGTTGGGACTTAACATTACCCATAAGGGACTCGAACCGATGAGGTGGACCATCTAGTAGATGGCCGCCTTCCCGAACGGACGGCGGCCATCCTCGTCGGCGCAATCCACTGCGCCTTCCTCTCCTTCACGCGCATGGGCTGCGCCACGCGCCGGATCCGGACAAAAGATATTAATCAGTGTTTCCCTAGAGAATATTCGTCAGACCTTGTAGAGCTCCTCTGGAGGAATGCAGGAGAATCCCGCAGCCTCAACTGCGGCCCTGGCGTTCTCGGCCGGATTGACCTTGATGACCACCGTGGCCCGGCCGTCGCCGGTGGCGAAGCAGTAAGCGTACTCGACGTTGATGTCCTTCTTATCGAATCCCGCCATGAGCTGGGCGAGCCCTCCGGGTTCATCGGCGATGCGCACTGCGGCGACCTCGACCACCGAGGCGCGAAAGCCCTTCTCCTCCAGGATGTCGCGGGCCTTCTCAGGGGTGTCGCAAACGATCCTGGCAATCCCGTATTCGGAGGTGTCGGCGATCATCATCGTCGTCATGTTGATCCCCGCATCGCCGAGCGTCCTACAAAGCGATGCGAGGCGCCCCTTGTCGTTCTCCAAGAACACCGCGAGCTGATTGATCATGTCTACTCACCATCTTTCCTGAGATCGATGACACGCTTGGCCTTGCCCTCGCCGCGGATGATCGACTTGGGCTCGACGACCTTGACATCCACGGCGATCTGGAGGTTCGACTTGAGCTCGGCTCTGACGGCTGCGGTAAGCTTCTCGAGACTGCGGACCTCGTCGAAGTCGAAGCTGGGAACCGTCTCGACCTTGAGCGTAACATGGTCCATCGGACCCTGGCTGGTGAGCTCGATCTGGTAGTAGGGCGCGATCTCGTCGAACTGCGTGATGACCTGCTCGATCTGGCGCGGGAACACGTTGACGCCGCGGATGATCATCATGTCGTCGGTCCGGCCCTGGAGCCTGTCGATGCGCTTGAGGGTGCGCCCGCAGCCGCACTCGCCCGTCAAGAAGCGGGTGATGTCCCTTGTCCGATACCTGAACAATGGGGAGCACTCGCGATCGAGGCTGGTGATGACCAGCTCCCCCCACTCGCCGTCGGGGACGGGTCGCAGGGTATCGGGATCGACGATCTCCGCGTAGAAGTGGTCCTCGGAGAGATGCAGCCCGGTCTGCTCCGCGCACTCGCAGGCGACTCCGGGACCCATGACCTCGGAGAGACCGTAGATGTCGACTGCGGTGACCCCGAGCTTCCGCTCGATCTCCTCGCGCATGTTGTTCGACCAGGGCTCGGCGCCGAGAATGCATCCGGAGATCTTGAACTCCTCGGCCGGGTCGTGCCCGAGTTCGATCGCGGTGTCGGCGATGAGCAGCGCGTAGGACGGGGTGCAGCACAGGATGTCGGTCTCGAAGTCCTTCATGATCTGCACCTGACGCTTGGTGTTGCCCGAGGAGGTGGGAATGCACATCGCGCCGAGACGGCGAGCGCCCTCGTGCGCTCCCAGCCCGCCGGTGAAAAGACCGTAGCCGTAGGAGACCTGGATCTTCGACTTGGGCGAGCCGCCGACCGCAACGATGAACCTGGCGAAGCAGTCCCCCCAGCTGTCGATGTCGTTTTGGGTGTAGCCGCAAACGGTTGCCTGGCCGGTGGTTCCCGAAGAGGCCTGGACCCTCATCGCATCGCTCGGATCCATCCCGAACATTCCATAGGGGTAGTTGTCTCTCAGATCCTGCTTGACGGTGAAGGGACCATTGGCGATGTCGTCGAACGAGCTGATCGAGCGGGGATCGAACCCGGCCTCATCGAAGAGGTTCTTGTAGAAGGGAATGTGCTCGTAGCAGTAGATGGCGGTGCGCTTCGACCCCTCGAGCTGTCTGGCCTCGATGGCCATATGATCCATCGTCTCGATTTCTTCCTGATAGTACAACCTCGTCACCTCGCTTGAAATGGTCTCCGTGGTACATTCCGGCCAGGCCCCAACGGCGTCTCCGTCACCCCGGGAGGGAGCCATCGCCTGCGCTCCCCTGGCCTAACTGCCTATGATATTTGAAGCAGCGCTGCTCTCACGCGTGTTATCTGGATATGAATCCGGGAATGGGCGGCCCTCGATGGATCGGCCAGGCACCGGGCCGCACCAACCGTCGGCTGGGGGCGCTCATCGAGAATCCGGGAATCCACCTAGCAAAACGCTGATTAATCGCTTTCGGTCGACGACGTTTGTGGCCCTACCAGCACCACCTGCGAGCTTGGGCTGTAGTTGGAGACGAAGGTGTCCTCGTGCAGCAGCTCGCCCTCAGCCGAGTAGACCCATCTGACGATCGTGACGCTATGGCCGTTGCTGCCGTAGGAGGAGATCACCTCGACGCCGGGAGCAAGGGTTTCGTCGATCTCCCTGACCTCATCGTAGGACTCGCCCTCCTCCCAGTTCGTCATCTCGTAATCGACCTCGTATCCGGGATCGATCCCCCAAAGAGAACAGGTGACGGTCGAGTCGGTGTAATCCACCAGCACCAGCAGGTAGTTGTCGGTGTCGTTGGTGAACTTGAGGTCGAGGTACGGATATGCGATCGCCGAGTCCATCCCATCCTCGTAGGAGGAGACGTATGTGGAATGGTTGTAACGCTCGTCTACGGGGTATCCGGCGAAGAAGACCGCATCGTAGACGGTGGTGGCCACCTGGCAGATGCCCCCGCCTATCGCGGATTCGATCCTCCCGTTGACGATGGCGCCGGCCTCCTGGAAGCCCTTCTCCTCGTTGCACTCGCCCGCTATATCGTTGAGACTGAAGGTCTCCCCGGGCGCCAGCAGGGTGTTGGTAAGGATGTCGGCGAGCAGCTTGATGTTGATGGCCTTGTTCCCGCTTGACGTGAACTCTGTGGTGTAGGAGGAGATCATGTTGGAAGTGAGACCCAGATCGACCGCATCCTCGTAGGTGATCTCGGGATAGCTGATGTCGAGGCTCATCTCCACGATCCTCTGATCCGATTCCTCCCCATCGGACTCATCTGACTGGGAACCCGACTGCTCGGCCCCGTCCTCATCCTCATCCTCGGCCTCGGATGAGGCTTCCACCTCGCCCGCCTCCACGCACAGCTCGGAGTCGAAGAACATGAACGCGTTCATCTGTGCGGCTATGTCCGGGTAGTCGGGACCGATGCCCGTCTGGGCATCGGTGTACGAGAGTTCCTCGCCATCGTAGGAGAACTGCACGTTCTCAGCCGGAGTGCCCAGGTCGGACATCCCATCGAGAGTGGAGATCAGCGACTCCAGGTTGACGGAGGAGACGTACGGCACCAGAGAGTTGCCGAAAAGCCCGCTTCTCACGAAAGTGGAGATCGACTGTCCCAGGAAGGAGCTGTCGAGCGTCCACTCCAACGTCTCGGACCCGGTATCATCGTCATAGGTCATCACCAACGAGTCGGCGATCGCCTCGTTGGCGGTCTCGGCCGCCTGCTCCGCATCCGAGTCGGTCACCTGCATCTCCACCTCGGACATCGGGATCACGAGGCTATGGGACTCGGAGAGCAATGCCTCCGACAGTAGATCGGTCAGCTCGTCGCGCACCACCATATACCCGTCGTTGCCAGCGGTCGTGGTGAATGCGCCGTCCTGGAAAACGATGTCGGGATTGACCATCGTGTAGCCGAGAGAGCTGTCGAGTATGCCGGCGAGCGCCTCCATCAAGGAGTCATCGAACGACACCTCAAGGGAGACGTCCGTGCCGAAGATCGCAGCCTTCAACCTGCCGAGCACGAAGTCCCGGCCCCGCCCGATCTCATAGGCCCGCTGAGCCAGGGCCTGGGAGTCGATCTCGGCATCGACTATCGAGGGGTCGATCGAAAAGGCCGAACCCTCGGGCGGAGTCTCCTCGTAGGATTGGAGGGACTCGTAGTCGAACAGGATCTCAACGGGGGTCACGCCGCTCTCGGCCGATTCCTCGTCGGCGTACAGGGTCACCGATCCGTCGGCGACCTGATCGGAGAACGCCTCGTCTATCGCGGCGGCGGCTTCCTGCACGGTCATCCCCCCCACGTCGAGTCCGCCCACCGAGACCCTGCTGTGAACCCTGTCCTGGGTGATGAGGGAGTCGACCACGAGAAAGAGACCGAGCGCCGCGACGGCGATGCCCACGACCACGATCGCCGAATTGCGCCTTCCGGCGGACCGCCGGTCGCGTCCTGCGGGCGAACGGCGCCGGCTGCTCCTCTTGTCCCTCTTGGACGAGGAGACGCCGAATGCCTTCCCGCCGCCCCTGCGTGACGATCTCGATCCCCTGTCGGAGTCCCACTTGACACCGCTGCCGAAGTCCCCGATGTTCCCCTTGCGCTTGTTGCTCGCCGCAGATCTTCTGGCAGGCTTGCCTCCCGACAGGCTCCCGGACAACCCTTTTCTCGCATGACGCTTGCTGGAGAAAGAGCCGCGCGGCATGTCACTCGGCCTTCCCGCGATTAGAAGGCTGACCGCAGCCGCTGGCGGTGGTCCCGAACTTGATGCCCCGGTAGAGGTAGAGCGCGGCCGTCACCCACTGGAACACCACGCCCACGTATGTGAAGAAGATCCCGAGCGAGATGGGACCCGTGCCGAACCCCGGCAACCAGCCGATCTCGAACCACCCGAGGCTGGAGACCATCGGCCAGTCGAGCAGGAGCATGCAAAAGCCCACCATCAGGCAGGCCGTGGCAACCTTGCCGACGTAGGCGACGGTGAGGGAGTTGCCATGAGCGTGCTTCATCCACAACGTGAGCACGCCCAGGATGATGTCGCGCGCGAAGATAAGAATCATCACCCAGAGCGGAACGCGGCCCGTGATGAAGATAGCCAGGACCCCGAAAATGAGAAAGAGCCTGTCGATGAGAGGGTCGAGCACCTTGCCGAGCTTGGTGACGGTCCTGGTGGTGCGGGCGATATGGCCATCGAGCCAGTCGGTGGCCGCAGCGACCGCGAAGACGAGGGAGCCGACGACAACCCAGTCGTACCCCACGTAGACGATGAAGAACACGAGGATCATGACGAGACGGATCAGGGATATGACGTTGGAGGCCGTCAGTATGCGATCCTCACCTGTGCGTTTTCCCATGGAGCGCCATCCGGTTTTGCCGAAGCTGGTGTCGTCCATCGATACCCCCTCCGGCCGTCCTTTCCTTCCTCTATGGCAAGAGAACCCATCATGGGTCCTGCATCCTCTGGCATGATATCACTGTAAGGCGCATTCTCGGATCAGCCGGGGTCTGGCTATGCCCCTTCGGACTCTTCCCCCTCCTTGACGGAGAATATTTCCCACACATGCCTGTCGGCGGCGGGATAGGTCCAGCGGCCCGTCGATGACAGGCAGTTCTTGGGACAGTCCCTGATGCAGGAAGCGCAGTGTATGCAGGAGAACCTGTTGATCTTCCAAGTCTTGTCCTGCTTGCTCACCTCAAGCGCCCCGGTGGGACAGCCCCTGGCGCACAGGCTGCAGAATATGCAGGAGTCCACGTCGATCGAGATGGCCCCTCTGATGGTCTCGACAGCCATGTAGGGCTCATCCGGATATCGCTTCGTGAGGGGCTTGGAGAACAGTCTTCTCATCGACATCCCGCCCAGCTTCATGAAACCCATCTGCGCACCTACCTGTCGCTATCTCTCTATACAGCTTATGCACGGGTCTATCGTCAGAATGTTGAGTGGAACATCGGCTAGATCGCATCCGCTCATGATCTGCAGAAGCCCGGCTAGGTTCTGGTTGGTCGGAGTCCTCACCCTAAACCTGTCTAAGAACTTCGTGCCGTTCCCGATCACCATGTAGTAAGCCTCTCCCCTCGGCTGCTCTATCCGAGACTGCGCGAGGACATCAGCAGGAGGATTGCCCTTCACCTTCACCGAGATCGGACCTGCGGGGATCTTGGCGACAAGCTCGCGGATGATGGAGATCGATTGCGAGATCTCCTCTATTCTCACCTTCGCCCTCGCCAGGCCGTCGCATCCGTCGGAGAGGACAGGCTCGAAGCCTTCGAGCGCACCGTATGCTCCGATGCCCTGGGTCCTCACGTCGATACGGACGCCAGAAGCCTTCGCGAAGGGTCCCACGCAGCCGCATCTGACCGCGTCCTCATGGGAGAGAACGCCGATGCCGTCGAGCCTGCTGGCCACGGTGCGGTCGCCGATAAAGGCCTGAATCGACCTGCGGTACTCGTCGCCCATGTCCTCCAGCTTGGAGACTATATCGGCGAGATCGACGTTGAAGATATCACGGTTGACCCCTCCGACGCTGCAAGCGGAGAGGATCACCCTGCCGCCCGCCGTCCTCTCGAAGATGTCGAGGATGTTCTCGCGCAGGTTCCAGCATTGATAGAAGAGGTTCTCGAAGCCGAACGCGTCGGCCAGAAGCCCAAGCCAGAGCAGATGGCTGTGGATCCTGGAGAGCTCTTTCCAGATGACGCGAAGGTACTCGGCGCGCGGTGGGATCTCGATGCCCATCATGGCCTCGACGACCTGCGAGTATCCGCAGCTGTGCCCGAAACTGCAGATGCCGCATATACGCTCGGTGACGTAGACGTAGTGCTTGTAGTCCCTTATCTCGACGAGCTTCTCGAGGCCACGGTGAATGAAGCCTATCTGGGGCACCGCGCGAACGACCTTCTCGTCCTCGATCTCGAGATCGAGATGGATCGGCTCGGGCAGCACCGGATGCTGAGGACCAAACGGGATGACCGACCTGCCATGCGGGGCGGGCACGGGCACAGCTGCGATCGTGGCGGCCCCGGCGGGTGCCGGCTCGCCTGTGACTGCAGCTCCGACGGCCGGCGAGGCGGTCCCGACGGAGAGCGCCTCGGCGGCCCCCACAGACCCAGCATCACCCTCTCCCTCCGACGGTGGTTCGACCTGAGGCTTCAGCGGCGTTTCGGGGCCGACTCCATACAACCCGCCCTTGAAGTCGATCGAGATGCCCTCCACGTTCACTCCGTAAAGCTCGGCAAGCTCGTTCTCGAACACAAATGCGGCCGGATACGTCTCCGTAACCGAGGGCACGGATCCGTCCGGCGCCACCAGCACGCGGACCGACTCGCCCACTCCATCGCGGACGAACGTGTAAAGAACACCCACCCCGCCCTCCGAGGCGAAACCGCACAGCTGGACGAGATGCCATCCCTCTTCTAAGCGACGGCGAGCCTCCGCATCTATCTGCTCGGGCGCGATGCGATCGCAGGAGAACACGGGGCTTTCCCCGATCCCGGTCTCTGCCCTGCCGACCTGAGTCTCATCAGCCATCTAAACAGCCTCCCCCGAACCACCCGCCGCTCCGGCAGGCTCCAGCTCGCCAGACCGACCGGATGCCAGCAGCAAGCGCTTTTTCTCCAGAACCGCGATGCCCTCGACGATGGCATCGATCAGCGCCTCCGGACGGATAGCGCATCCAGGCGCGTAGACATCCACCGGGATCACCGCGTCGGCTCCGCCCATGATGTTGTAGCACTCGCGGAATATCCCTCCGCTGCATGCGCAGATGCCGCAGGCCACGACGACCTTCGGCTCGAGCATCTGCGAATAGAGCTGCCTTAGCACCGGCGCGGCCCTGGCGTTGACACCCCCGGTGACAAGCAGGATGTCGGCATGGCTGGGACTGCCCACGTTTATCGCCCCGAAGCGCTCGATGTCGAAACGCGGGGCGATCGCGGCCAGAACCTCGATGTCGCACCCGTTGCAGCTCGATCCGTTGTAATGAAGTATCCACGGCGATCTGCCCGAGATCATGCTGCGCTTCCCCATCTCTCCCCCCAAATATCCGCACGCCGTCACGCGAACTGGACGACGGCGAGATTCACGCCGACCAAAACCAGGGTGATCGCCCATGACGATGCCAGCATCGTCTTCCACTTGACCCTGGCGGCGTTGTTGTCGATAAGGATCTCCAACACGAACACCGCGGCGATCACCACTGCGGCCATGATCCACGACCACCAGGCGGAACTCACGATGAACATCCCCACCATGCCCATGAAGATCACCGTCTCGTACCACTCCATGACCTCGTACATCGCCAGCGTTCGTCCGCTGATGTCGGTGGTGATTCCCTTAACCAGCTCCTGGTGCGCATGATGCGAAGTGGAGAGATCGAAGGGCGATTTGCGCAGCTTGATGGTGAGGATGAAAAGGAAGGCGACGAACACCAGCGGAATCGTGGCGACAAGCGGGACCTCCTGCCCCAACAGCGCCGAGACATCGGGAGATCCGCATACGATGTAGGCGGCCATCGGCATGAGCAGCATCAACGGCTCGTACGCCATCACCTGCGCGTTCTCCCTCTGGGCTCCGGCGACCGAATACGGCGACGAGGCGCTGTAACCCGACAGGATCAGGAAGAGCGAGGAGAGCGTGAGCAAAAACACCGAGATCAGCAGGTTGCCTCCGGCGAAGAAGACCGTTCCGGAGAGCACCGCGACGACGAGCGCCATCAGCACGTAGAAGTCGATGTAGCCATTGACCGCAGCCTCCTCCTTGGAAAGCAGCTTTCTCACGTCGTAGAGGGGCTGGAGCACAGGAGGCCCGACGCGCCCCTGCATGCGAGCGGTCAGCTTGCGGTCGATCCCCTTGAGCAGCATTCCCGCAAACGGTCCGGCCGCCACGAAGAGCACGGCCCCTATCATGCGGAGGATCACAGGATCCACGGGACAGCACCTCCCCCAGACAGGGCCGCCAGCACGATCCCAGCGCACATGAGCACCGCACAGAGGATGCTGCCGGGCCTGTCGAGCACTTTCTCGGAGAACCATTCCGAAATCGTCCAGTTGGCGCTGGCGGCGGTGCGCGTGGCACCCATCGAGCCCGCATAGACGCGATGGTCGGGATCGACTCCGACACCGGCCAGATAGACGGTCTGCCTGCGCTTGCCGCTGCGGCCGAACATCAGCAGATACCCGATCGCCAGCACGAAGACCAGCGCCGAACAGAAGATCAGGTAGACATCGCCCTCCCAAACCTGCGGGAGTCCGAACATCGCGGCGGCGTACGGAGAGACCACGACGTTCGAGATCACCGGGAGGATCGCGCAGGAGACGAGGCCGATGGTCAGACATCCGCCGACAGCGATCCACTCGCTGCGATGAACCGCCCCCTCGACCGGCTCGGACGCCGGTCCCACCGCGCTGATCTTGCCGAGCCATTTCGTCCAGAAGAAGAAGGTAGGTCCGGAACCGAAGGCGATCAGCACAAGGGACACGAGGTTGCCGGCGTTGACAACCGAGACCATCGTGGTCCACTTGGCGACGAGCATCCCGAACGGGGCGGCGAACATGCACAGCATCCCCACACCCATGATTCTGGAGAGCTGCGGCATACGGTTGAACAGGTTGTCCATCAGCTCGATGTCACGCGAGCCCACATGATGCTCCACGGTCCCGACGCACATGAACAGCGTCGCCTTGAAAATCGCATGAAAGGCCATCAAAAAGATCGCCGCCCAGACGCCCTCCTGGGTTCCGATGCCGGCGCAGAGCGCGATCAGCCCCAGGTTGGAGATCGTGGAGTAAGCCAGCACCCGCTTCGCGTTGGTTTGCGAGACGGCCATCATCGCAGTGAACAGGAAGGTCAGCCCCCCCACCGTCGCGACCATGATGCCCGGGAACGTCATGCCCAGGCAGGGCGAGAGCTTGACGAGGAGAAAGACCCCGGCCTTGACCATCGTCGAGGAATGGAGCAGCGCCGATGTGGGCGTGGGGGCAACCATCGCACCGAGCAGCCACGACTGGAACGGCATCTGCGCCGCCTTCACCAGGCCCGCAAAGGCCAGCAGCGCAATCGGGGCCATCAGGATCGCCGAGGCGGTCCCACCACTGGAAGCGGCAGCGACAAGCCCGTCGAGGGCGAGTATTTTCTGGGTCTGGACCATCCAGATGATCCCGATGCTGAAGGCGATGCCGCCCAGCAGGTTCATCTTGATCTGACGAAAGGAGTTCTCGATGGCCTCCTCGGTACATGTGTATCCGATGAGGAGAAACGAGCATAGGGTGGTGGCCTCCCAGCCGGCGAGCAGCCAGAGCAGGTTGTTGGAGAAGACCACAACGTACATCGAGGAGAGGAAGATGAACATCAGCCCGAAGAAGAGATGCTGGCGTTCGACGTCGCCCTCGTGGTGATGCTCGAAATCGCGCATGTATCCGACCGCATAGATGCAAATGAGCCCTCCTATGACCCCGATCATCAGCGTCATGATCGCGCTGAGCGAATCCACGTAGAGACCATGCTCCACATGAACGGAATGGGCTATGCCTCCGAACTCTATGAAGAAGGCGAGCGCGCCCTGGACGAACGCGAGGACGATCGCGAGCGGGTGCTTGCAGCGGATGCCCTGAACGATCACGACGATGCAGACGGCGAGATCGACCGTAAATGCGATCCGGTCGACCGCCTGGGAATCGAACTCCAGATAGACAGGCTCGCCCGCCAGGAACCTGACCGCGAGGGCGATCGATACAGCGATGATCACGATCGAGGCGGCATAGGTGACCACAGCGCGGAATCTCACGTTGCGCACGACCCAGACGGCAAGGGCCACGACCAATGGGAACACGACCAGGATTCCCAACATGCCCAAGATCATCGAACGGCCCCTCCTGTAGGATCCTCGCTACATCTTCGAATTACACCATAATGCTTGATCTCGATGCAGGCAGGATCATTGGACAAACGCAAGATAATCTGATCAGTCGACGCGATAGCGATGCTGATGCTTTATCTGGTGGTTTATAGATGAGTGCCGATTCGCTTGCCGCAAGTTAAGGAATTCGCATCAACGTATTATCTGGCTCACGCTAATAGGACTCTTACAATGCAAAGGTCTTGACTTGTTGAGGCAGGATGCTACTGAGAACCCTATTGCTTTGAAAGATTTCCCAAGACCAACGGATGCGCAGAGTCGGCAGGCTACGACCCTTCCACCTTAAGTTCGGCGTAGATCTTGGCGGCGTTCTGCTTGCGGCGCTTGCTGGTAATCCAGTGGGAGTTGGCCCACAGATCGTCCGCCACGGGCTGCCATCTGTCGGCAGCCTCGTGGCACTTGGCGCACAGGGAATCGACATCCTCCTTAGCCGCCATGTCGGTGGAGTAGGCACCGGTCTCGTGAACCATCTTCGCCAGTGCGTCCTTGTTGTCCAGTAAAGGGCAGGGACGCAGCATGTTGTCGTTGAAAGGCTGGTTTTCTTTGTAAGCCTGGAACAGGGGACGCTGATAAGCCTCGAGCAGAGTGTGCTCGTAGATGTTGGTGTCGGAGTAATGGATGAACGCGCAGGGCTCGACGTCGCCGTTGGCGTTGACGTGCAGATAGTAGCGACCACCGGCGATGCATCCGTCGACGAACTCGCCGTCGTTCCAGAAATCCATCGTGAAGATGGGCTTGCAGGTGCGGAAGTAGCGGATCTGGTCGTACATGAACTTGCGATCCTCGGGAGTGGCGATCAGCTCGGTCGGGGAACCCACGCCTACTGGCATGTAGGTGAAAAGCCATGCGAACTTGCAGCCCTGCTCCACCAGGAAGTCGAAGTACTCCTCGCTCCCGATGATCTTGGTGTTTTGCGAGGTATAGCAAAGCGAGGCACCGAAAAGGCACTTGTTCTCGCGAAGGACCTCGAAGGCCTTCATGACCCTAGCGTAGGTACCCTCGCCGCGTCGGGCGTCGGTGGTGTCCTCGTAGCCCTCGATAGAAATCGCGGGGAGGAAATTGCCGACGCGAACCATCTCCTTGGCGAACTCGTCATCGATCAGAGTCCCGTTGGTGAACGCGAGAAATTCGCTGTCGTCATGCTTCTCGCACAGCGTGATGATGTCCTTCTTGCGGATCAGAGGCTCGCCACCAGTGAAGATGAACATATGGGTGCCCATGGCCTTGGCCTGGTTGATGATGTCGTCCATCTTCTCGAGGGTCATGCTGATCTGGTTGCCGTACTCGGCCGCCCAGCATCCGTTGCACTTGAGGTTGCAAGCGGAGGTTGGGTCTACGAGGATAGCCCAGGGCACGTTGACGCCGTACTTGGCCTTGGTCTCCTCCTGTTTCTGCGATCCGAAGATGGTGGCATTGACTATGAACTTCTCGAAGAGAGCAGTACGGATGTTGGGATGCACGTCATCCCAGAGGCTCGCGAGCAGTTGGTACCAGTTGCTCTCGGGGTTGCCCAAGACATCCTGAATGATGTCTCTTTGACCTTTGAAGAAGTCGGTGTCGTCCAGCATCCCGACTAGCTTCATTATCTTTTCGAAACCTTTCTCGGGATTGTCGTTGAGGTAGCCAAGCGCCTTCTTGACGGCGTAGGCCTTCGCTTCGCTGATGACTCCTGCCATGATCGTGCACTCCTTTGCTTCCCCGTTCTCATCGAGATGCCCGCCGATGCCTTGTATCCGCCATCAAAAACCGGTTTTTTCGCGCCTGAGAACGGTGAACGTAGATGTCATCCGCATGAATCCGGCAACGCGCAGCAACGTCGGAAGCATGTGTATTATTGATGATACTCGCGCGTAAATCGATTGGACACAGATTCGAGGACACTCTTTTCATTAATGGCTGCACGCGATTCGGTCTGCCGCATCGACGGGCGAAATCCTGCATGCGCGTATTCGCCCACGAGAAATTGATAACGCCTTAAGGAAACGCTGATCGATTGCTTTCATCCGGATCCGGCGCGTGGCGCAGCCCATGCGCACAAAGCGAGGAAGACGCGCTGGCCTGCGTCGATGAGACTGAAGGCGCAGGCACCCGGCACGGATCGGAGGCGGGACGGGCCGGGTCGCTGCTGATGGGCGCGGACGACGACCGGAAACGATGTTCGGTCCATACCCGATTGCAGACGTGGGTATAATTGGCCGGAAATCATCTGTACGTTCGAGAGCGGGGACATTTGAATTCCAGGGAACTTGCGCTTATCGCCGCTGCGGCGGCTGACTCCAAGAAGGGCGCCGACATAGTCATACAGAAGGTTGCCGACCTCATCCTCGTCACGGACTATTTCGTGATCGCGACCGGCGCGAACGACAGGCAGGTCGAGGCGATCGCAGACGAGGTGGAGGAGAGGCTTCTCGAGAAGGGCGGGATCAAACCCATCGGACGCGAGGGGTACGACGAGAGAACATGGATCCTGCTCGATTACGGCGAGCTGGTGGTGCATGTGTTCCAACCCCAGACCAGGGATTTCTACAGGATAGAGACGCTTTGGAACGACGCTCCGTTCGTAGATGTCTCCGAAGCCGGGATAGAGAAACCCGCGTACAGCGAACGCATCGCCAAGCTGATGGAGCTGGCATCCAACAGTCAGGCGCCGATCGAGGACAGCCGCATCGACAGCCCCGAGGAGTGACCGGGGAGAATACGTTAGGGGGCGGCTGGTCAGGAAGCCTGGGCCTATCCCTGAAAGAGGCTTCGCTGCTTCCTGACCAATATCTCAATGCCATCATCGATGATGATGTGCATCCTGAATTCCCGCATGCTCTCTACCCGCGCACGAACAAGATGATAAAGACGGCGAGAAGGCCGAACACCGCGCCTACAGCACAGCCGAGAAGAAATCGTCCGAATATTCGCGGGATGGAAGGACTTGTCACCTGCTGGCGCCGCTCGGCATCCCTTTCTACCTCACTGCCCTTTAAGAAAGCGGCTATCTCGCTATAGGTTACAAGGTCGTTATCCTTTTTAACCCGATCAGCACCCAGTGATGCGACGATGAGGCCGACAGCAAATACCGCCACAAGACAAATGGTCGGAGCTACCTGCATAGCACCCC
>CAZPAN010000008.1:0-8012 GCA_964584585.1 uncultured Coriobacteriaceae bacterium
CGACTTCCAAAATATCTAGTAAGAGCGGGAGTTGTCTGTGATGGAGTGGCTTTCTTCTGTGGACTAACTTTTGGGTATCTCTGTTTCTCCACAACACTTGTAAAGATAGTGTCAGGCGTAATGATGGCATCAAACGTAGCCATCGCCGTTGTATTTGCGTTGTTGCTGCTCTGGCTTGTTTACAATGGAGATAGGCATGGCTTGAATAGGTTCGAATTTGGAAACGAACCTGTTAGCTTCTCAGCCTGTTTATAGCGCACATAGAACCAAACTCAGATTCTGAAGAGCCAGATCAGAGACTCTAGAGAAACGATAATCGATTCATTCCGCTTGTCCCGACCCCTTCGCGCTCATGCGTGCGTGAGAAGGGGAAGTCAGTCCTCCCAGCCGCAGATGATCGTCTGGTCGCGATCTGGACCGACGGCGATCATCGATACCCTGACGCCGGCGATCTCCTCGATGCGCTTCACATACGTTTGCGCGGCAGCTGGAAGATCGTCGAAGCTGCGGCATCCGGTGGTGTCCTCGCACCATCCAGGCAGCTCCTCGTAGACCGGCACGGCGCGATCGAAGTCGCGCAAGTTGTCGGGCAGGTTCTCCAGGCGTTGACCGTCCACCTCGTACGCCACGCAGACCTTGATCGTCGAGAGGGTGTCGAGAACGTCAAGCTTGGTGAGGCAGATGTCGGTGAGGCCGTTGATCCTGGCCGAATACCGTATGATGACCCCGTCGAACCAGCCGCAGCGCCTCTTACGTCCGGTGGTGGTGCCGAACTCCGCGCCCATCTGAGAGAGAACGTCTCCCACCTCGTCGTCAAGTTCGGTGGGGAACGGGCCGGAACCCACCCTGGTGAGATAGGCCTTCGCGATTCCGAGGACCCTACCTATCCACTTAATCCCGATCCCAGCGCCGGTGGAGGCCCCACCAGCGGTGGTCGTGGATGAGGTCACGAACGGATAGGTGCCGTGATCGATATCAAGCAGCGCGCCCTGAGCGCCTTCGAGGAACACGGACTTGCCAGCCTCAAGGCCCTCGTTGAGCAGAGTTACCGTGTCGACGATCTTGCCGGAGAGCCGATCGGCGTAGCCCATGTACATGTCGTAGATGTCGTCCACATCGTAGGGCGCAAGGCCGTAGACGTTGGCGAGCAGATCGTTTTTGGAGGCGACGGCCGCCTCTAGACGCTCGCGAAAGTATTCGGGGTCACGCAGGTCACCCATACGCATACCGCCGCGTGCGGCCTTGTCCTGATAGGCGGGGCCGATGCCGCGTTTCGTGGTGCCGATCTTCTGGATGCCGAGGTTCTTCTCGACCGCCCCGTCGATCGCCACATGCCAGGGCATGATCATCTGCGCATGCGAAGAGATCCGCAGGTTATCGGTTGAGATGCCGCCGTCGGCGAGACCGTCCATCTCGCCGATGAGGATCTTGGGGTCGACGACGCAGCCATTGCCTATCACTGAGATCACGTCGTCATACAGGATTCCGGAAGGGATCAGATGTAGAGCCAGATGCATGTCGCCGTGAACGATGGTATGGCCGGCGTTGTTTCCGCCCTGAAACCTCACCACGAAGTCATAGTTCCCAGCCAGCAGATCGGTGATTTTGCCCTTGCCCTCATCGCCCCACTGCGCGCCGACCAGAACCGTTGCAGCCATCTTCCATCCAATCTTTCGGAGACTATCGGAGACCCTGACAAAACCCTGGTTTTTGCCGCAGTCAATTATAAGCAGCGCTTCAGGTGGCCAGATCCCTGCGTCGGGAGGCGGAGCAGGGCGCAAAGCGCCCCTGGGGAAACACTGACAATACTCGAATCCCCGCCTAGACGCCGATCGCCTTCAGACTAAAATATGTCCAGCTTCTGATCGAATTGTCCGAATTCAGCTTTCTAGTGTTCTGGAATACTTGGAAAGCGATCGGTTTCAATTCGATTACACTTGTAGCGATCACATTCGATTGCATCTCGGCGTTCCGCTACGCCTTTTGTGGGGAGAGGCGGCGGGTATGCCGGCGTACTTGACATCTGGTAGGAAAGCGTCGGGGGTGACGACGTGCTTTGAGCCAGGTCAGACTTCCCCTAAGACGTTTATCGTCAAGTAGAACAGGAAAGAGAAAGAGGTACTGGATGAACGAAATGCAAATGGCCGCCCTCAACGAGGAGCAGAGCGCGGTCGCCGAACTCCAGAAGGCGCTGGGGGAGCGCTTCATCAAGAGCACTCTCTCCCCGTGTCCTGTGGAGTTCACAGCTGCGTTCGTGAACATCTGCAACTCGCAGTCGTGCGGCAAATGCACTCCCTGCCGCATCGGGTTGCGGCAGCTTCACATTTTGATCGAGAAGGTGCTCAGCGGGCAAGGTACCCAGAACACGCTGAAATTGATAGAGAAGACCGCCCGCGACATATCGCTCACGGCAGATTGCGCGATCGGGTCGGAGTCGGCGGCGCTGGCCCTCGAAGCGATCAGAGGCTTCAAGGCCGACTTCAACGCACATGTGGAGAAGGGCTACTGCGAGTTCACCGCCAACGACCTCATCCCATGCATGTCGAACTGCCCCGCCAATGTGGACATCCCCGGCTACATCGCACTCGTCGAGGCCGGCAGGTACACCGACGCCGTGAGGCTCATCCGCAAGGACAACCCACTGCCGATCTCATGCGGCTCGATCTGCGAGCACCCCTGCGAGGCCAACTGCCGCCGAGGCATGTTGGACGACCCCATCAACATCCGCGCTCTGAAGCGCTACGCCTGCGATCACATGGTCGACGACTACGAGCCCACCCGTTTCGAGGACACCGGCAAGAAGGTCGCGGTCATCGGCGGCGGGCCGGCGGGCCTCACCGCAGCCTACTACCTCAGGCTGATGGGCCATAGCGTCACGATATTCGAGCAGCGCTCGCGACTTGGCGGGATGATGCTCTACGGCATCCCCAACTATCGCTTCGACAAGGAGCTGCTACAGGAGGAGGTCGACTGGATCGTCAAGCAGGGTATCGAGGTCAGGACGAACGTCTCGGTAGGCAACGACATCTCCGTCGAGGAGATCAAGCGCGACCACGACGCGATGTTCATCGCAATCGGCGCTCATCAGGACCGTCAGCTCCACCTCGTCGGAGAGAGCGCGCCGAACGTGATGTCGGCGGTTCAGATGCTCCGAGACATCGGCGAGGGCTTCTCGCCCGACTTCTCCGGTGATACGGTCGTGGTCGTCGGCGGCGGCAACGTCGCGATGGACGTCGCCCGCTCCGCCGTGAGGCTCGGGGCACGCAGGGTGATCGTGGTCTACCGCCGCAGAAGAGTCGACATGACCGCCCAGGAGGAGGAGATCCGCAACGCGCTCGCCGAGGGGTGCGAGATCGTGGAGCTGCACAACCCCGTCAAGCTGGAGATCGAAGGCAACGAGGTCACCGGCGTAGTGGTTCAGCCGCAGATCATCGGACCGGTCGTCGGCGGCCGCGCCTCGATGCGCGACGCGGCCGAACCTGCCTTCACGATAGAGTGCGACAAGGTCGTCGTGGCCATCGGTCAGAGCATCGACTCCCAAGCCTTCGCCGACTTCGGGATCCCCGTCAACAAAGGCAGGATCGTCGCCGACGAGGGCTGTTTGATCGAGGGATTCGACGGAGTGTTCTCCGGAGGAGACTGCGTCACCGGTCCCGCTACCGCGATCATGGCGATCGCTTCCGGGAAGGTAGCAGCCCGCAACATCGACACGTATCTCGGCTATCATCACACGATCGAACGCGACGTGGAGCTGCCACCCGTGAGGTTCAAGGGCCGCATCTCGTGCGCCCGTTCGGAGATGAACGAGCGCGGCGTGGAGATCCGCAGGCACGATTTCGAGATGTTCGAAGAGGGCCTCACCGACGAAGCCGCCGCTCAGGAGTCCAACAGGTGCCTCCATTGCGACCATTACGGTTTCGGCGCGTTTCGAGGCGGAAGGATTGAGAGATGGTAACCGTCACGATAGATGGAAAGCAGATCGAGGTCCCCGAGCGCACCTCGATCCTGAAGGCCGCCCGCTCGGCCGGCATAGACATCCCCACCCTGTGCTATCTGGAGGGAATCAACGAGATCGGCGCCTGCAGGGTCTGCGTTGTTGAGATCGAGGGGTTCGAGCAACTCGCCGCCGCCTGCAACAACGAGGTCGTCGACGGGATGGTTATCCACACCAACAGCCCCAAGGTCCGTGAGGCTCGCAAGACCAATGTCGAGCTGATCCTCTCCCAGCACAACGTCTCGTGCACCAACTGCGTACGCGGCGGCAACTGCGCCCTGCAGAGGGTCTCCAACGAGCTGGGCCTGTTCGATCAACCCTACGACAAGAACGTCCCTCTCAACAGAGCGCCGAAACGGAGGTTCCCGCTGGTGCGCTTCGAGGACAAGTGCATCAAGTGCCTGCGCTGCGTCCAGGTGTGCGACAAGGTGCAGGAGGTCCACATCTGGGATTTCATCAACCACGCCTCGCACACGACGATCGGAGTCGGCGGCGGAAAGAACCTCAGGGAGACGAACTGCGCGCTGTGCGGACAGTGCATAACCCATTGTCCGGTGGGGGCACTTCGCGCCTACGACGACACCGACAGGTTCTTCAACGCGCTCGCCGACCCTGACAAGATCGTGATCGTCCAGATCGCCCCGGCGGTCAGGGCCGCATGGGGAGAGTCACTCGGGCTGCCACGCGAGAAGGCCACGGTGAAGAGGCTCGTCGCCGCCCTCCGCAGGATGGGAGTCGACTACATCTTCGACACGGTCTTCACCGCCGACCTCACGATCATGGAGGAGGGCAGCGAGTTCCTTGAGCGCCTCGCCCATAAAGACGAGTACAGCTGGCCCATGTTCACCTCTTGCTGCCCCGGCTGGGTGCGCTTCATCAAGGGCCACTACCCCGAGATGGTGGACAACCTCTCCAGCGCGAAGTCTCCGCAGCAGATGTTCGGCGCACTGGCCAAGACTTACTATGCGCAGCTCATAGACATCGATCCCTCCAAGATCGTCTCGGTCTCGATCATGCCTTGCGTGGCCAAGAAGGCCGAATGCGAGATCCCCTCGATGGACGATGCCGGGTACGGACAGGACGTCGACATCGTCCTCACCACCCGCGAGGTCGACAGGATGATCCGCTCCGAGCACATGGTCCCCGAGCAGCTCGAAGAGGAGGAGTTCGACAGCCCGCTGGGAGTCGGCACTGGGGCCGGCGTGATCTTCGGCGCCACAGGCGGCGTCATGGAGGCGGCGCTGCGCAGCGCGTACTACCTGGTGGTCGGAGAGAACCCCGACCCCGACGCCTTCGAGGAGGTGCGAGGGCTGCGTGGATGGAAGGAAGCGACCCTGGACATCGCGGGCACCAAGGTGAGGGTCGCCGTCGCAAGCGGCCTCGGCAACACCACCAACCTGATAGAGGCCATCAAGGCCGGCGAGGTCGAGTACGACTTCGTCGAAATCATGGCATGCCCGGGCGGATGCGCCGGCGGAGGCGGACAGCCGATCTCCGAGGGCAGGGAGCTCGCCGGAGTACGCGGCGAAGTGCTCTACGGCCTCGACAAGATCGCCAACCTGCGCTTCTCCCACGAAAACCCCGAGGTCCAGAGGTGCTACGAAGACTTCTTCGGATCCCCGCTCTCGGAGAAATCGCACCATCTTCTGCACACCGATCATCACGCTTGGATGATGCCTCGGGAGATGGAACTGGCGCAGCAGGTAGCCGAGGACGAGGATGGATGGTAACGACCGAAGGTTCAGGTGACGGCTGAAGCTGGGATCGATTCCGGGCTGCAGCTGTAGCTTCAGGCCACATCAGCGGGCCGAGGATGCAGGCAGGAACTGACTAAGAAGGCGCCGACCGTGTGATCCGGTCGGCGCCTTCTGCATACGTAGGATCTGGAAGGTAGGGTCGCAGGCGATGAGGCAGCGGCGCATCAGGCCGCACGCCGTGAAGCGGGGTCCGTCTACTCGTCGGGACCTCGGTAGAGTTCGTCGAAGCGGGTGTATTCGCCGTTGTAGGCCAGCTCGGCGTAGCCGGTAGGGCCGTTGCGATGCTTCTCCACGAGGATGCGGGCGATACCCATGTCGGGACGCTTGGAGTTCTCGGCCTCCTCCTCGTTCATCGAGCGGTCGATGAACATGACGACATCGGCATCTTGCTCGATCGAACCCGACTCCCTCAGGTCCGAGAGCTGCGGTCTCTTGCCCTCGCGGCTCTCGACGCTTCGACTCAGCTGCGAAAGAGCGATGATCGGAACGTTCAGCTCCTTGCCAAGCACCTTCAGGCCACGTGAGAACTCGGCGACCTCCAGATGCCTGTCCCTGTATCCTCCGCGCGATTCCATCAGCTGGAGGTAGTCGACCACGATCAGCCCTTCATCGGCGTCATGCAGCTGACGGCGGGCCTTGGCCCTAAGCTCCATCACCGAGAGCGCCGGCGAATCGTCGATCGAGAAGTCGAGGTGGCTCAGCGTCGAGCAGGCCCTCACGATCTGCTGCCAATCGGCCTGCGTCAGGCCGCCTCGCCGCATTTTGCCCATGCTGACCCTGGCTTCGGTGCACATGATCCTTTGCACCAGTTGCTCCGCAGGCATCTCCAAGGAGAAGAACGCCACGGAGGTCCCCTGCTTGGCGGCGTTGACGGCCACGTTCAGCGCGAATGAGGTCTTGCCCACGCCGGGCCTGGCCGCCAGTATCAGCAGATCGCCGCCGCGCATGCCTGCTAGGATGCGGTCTATGCTCTCGAATCCGGTGGGGACGCCCTGGATGCGCTTCTTCTCCTTCGCCATCTCGTTCATGCTGGCGATGGAGTCCTGCATCAGTTGCGAAAGCGAACGGAACGACGACCGCACCTGCCTGTCGGTGACCCCGAAGATCAGCTTCTCGCTCTCCTCCACGACGGCCTCGGCGTCGTCGGGCGCGTCGTAGCTCAGCGCGCTGATCCTAGTCGCCGCCGCGATAAGGCTGCGATAGAGGGCCTTTCCGTTGATGAGCTGGGCATGATAACGCCAGTTGGCTAGCGCGAATGAATTGTTAGCGAGCTCGACGATGTACGATCTGCCCCCGACCGATTCCAGCTCGCCCTTGGCGGCCAGGCGCTCCGAGACGGAGAGCTGATCGACCGGCACGTCCCTAGCGTGCAGCTCGTAAATGGCTTCGAAGATCTTACGATGGGATGGCCTGTAGAACGACTCCTTGCGAAGAACGAGGAAGGCCTCGTCGAGGGTGTCGGAGTCGAGCAACATCGCGGCGAGAACTGCTTTTTCGGCCTCGATGTTCTGGGGGATGACCTTCTCGGCAGTCGCCGGCCTGTCGTATAAAGCCATTGATTCTTCGTATGCCATGCAGCACGCTCCTCTTCGAAACGGGAACACATATTAGCAAAAACACAAGATCCCAAACGGGCACCTTTCGACCCCTCGAAAAGGGTTTTGCACAGCTATTCACCGCAACTATCAAGTTATTCCATGGGGGTGTGAGAAATCGATAGGGGCATTATTGCGGCCCTAGAATTTAGTCACATTTTTCACAGTTTTGGTTCTCAAAGCCTTTGCGGTTTCTCACAACTCGAAAAAAGTTTAGATTTTCGTTTACCGAAAGTTTAGAAATAAGTTAGCCCCGGTTTGGCTCCCGTTTATGTCATCGCGGTTACTGTGTTGAAGCCGGTTTTGATCTGGTTTGGAAACCATTGGAAAGGAGCCACATGGCCACCGTCGAACCATCAGAGCGCAACCTGCGGGCTTTCAATGCGGAGGCTGTGCATCCTTCCTCGGCCCTCTTTCCAGAATTATCTACGTTTCCACAGGTAAAACGCTATTTTTCTGCGGTTATTTTCGACTATGACGGGACGCTCGTCGATTCCATGTGGGTGTGGGAGGCGATCGACGAGCGCTTCATAGAGGAATACGGCATCGTCCTTCCCGACGACTACGTGGACGTGATAACCCCGATGACCTTCGAGGAGACGGCCCGGTATTTCGCTGATCGCCTTGACGGGAAACTGACCGTGGGACAGGTGCTGGAAAGGTTCG
>CAZPAN010000008.1:8022-24386 GCA_964584585.1 uncultured Coriobacteriaceae bacterium
CTGGCCCCCGCTGAATACGCCCGCCGAGTCCTGTGCAAGCCGGGTGTGAAGAAATACCTGGAAATACTACACGAGAGGGGCGTCGGGATCGCGGTTGCCACATCCCTTTCCAAGATCCTGGTAGAGGCTTCGATGCGCTTCAACGGGATAGC
Organism: uncultured Coriobacteriaceae bacterium; assembly: GCA_964584585.1. GTDB lineage: Bacteria > Actinomycetota > Coriobacteriia > Coriobacteriales > CADBOM01 > CAZPAN01. The sequence continues at coordinate 8,175 of CAZPAN010000008.1, forward strand.
GGAGAGCTTCGACGCGATGGCCTTCTGCGACGAGAGCGGCGTCGGGAAAACCAAGCCCAGGGTGTTCGAGATGGCGGCGGAGCGTCTGGGCGTGGAACCCGAGGAATGTCTCGTCTTCGAAGATCTGCCGCAGGCCATAGAGAGTGCTAGGAGCATCGGGATGACGGCCTGCGCGGTGATGGAGCCCTACGACCATCAGGACTCTGAGCTGGCGGCCAAGGTCGCGGATTTCTCGATCGAATCGTTCGAGCAGCTGGTCGCGAACGCGCAATGAGGCCAGGGAAGCGCTGATAGATTGCTTTCATTCGGATCCGGCCCCGCCCGGGTCGGCCCCTGGCCGAAGGCATCCTGCAGCTCGAACCATGTCCTTGCAGCAGAAAACGGGGTCCGAAACCACTCGGACCCCGTCTTCATGAGTGTTCTTTCCAACCGAAGGAGCTACTCGGCCTCGGCGGCGATTTCGGACTCTACGGCCTCGATAGCCATCTCGGCCGCAGCCTCGATTTCCTCTTCCGTTCCGCCGACGGCGGCCTCGGCAGCCGCTGCAGCCTCGGCTGCGACGGTCTCCTCGGCGAGCATCTCCTCGCTTTTGACGGAGATGCCGACCTCGGCCTTGATCTCACGGTAGACCACTATGGTGGCGATGTGGTCACCTGCGGTCTTGATGGGCTTGCGAAGGTCGATCTTCTTGCGGTCGATCTCCACTCCGAGCTGCTCCTGGATGGCCTCGGCGATCATCGTCGGGGTGATGGAGCCGAAGAGCTGTCCGTCCTCACCGATCTTGGCGATTATGGTGAGGTTCTTCCCATCGAGCGCGTTCTTCACATCGTCAGCGGTCTCGAGACGGGCGGCCTCGCGCTTCTTGATGTTATGCATACGCTGCTCGAGCTGCTTGAGATTGCCCTTGGTGGCCTTGATGGCGATCCCCTTGGGCAGCAGGTAGTTGTCTGCGAAGCCCTGGGCGACCTCGATGACGTCGCCCTCGCCTCCCTTGCCCTTCAGCTCCTGCATAAGAATTACCTTCATGATGTTCTCCTCTAAGAGCTGAACCGTCTACGAGCGCCTCTTGCGATCGCCGCGCCCGTTGATAACGGGCACGGTGTAGGGCGCGAGGGCCATGAACCTCGCACGCTTTATGGCGTTGGCGAGGTCGTGCTGATGCTGCGTGCAGGTACCGGTAACCCTCCTCGGCTTGATCTTGCCTCGGTCGGTCGTGTACTTGCGGAGCAGGCTGGTGTCCTTGTAGTCAATCACGGGCGCGTCCTTCTTGCAGAACTGGCAATACTTGCGCCTCGGCTGACGGTTGTAATCTGCCACTTATCCCTCCTTCACAGTTCGTCGAAAGCGAAACGGCGGCCTCAGCCACCGCGAACGATCTGATGCGAGCGCAGGTTAGAACGGGATCTCCTCGTCGTAGACCGAAAGATCCGGCGCGGCGGGAATCTGGTTCTGCTGATTGGAGCTGGGCGCAGAAGAATCGCTACTGTAGCTGCGAGCGTTCATGAACTCGATCTCGTCGACGATGATCTCGAGCTTGGAGCGCTTCTGCCCGTCGCGCTCCCACTGGCTCCAGCGGAGCTTGCCCTCGATTGCAACCTTGGTCCCCTTGACGAGGAACTTCGAGATGCCCTCGGCGCGCGCGCCGAACATGGTGCAGTCGACGAAGTTCGGATAATCTTCCCACTCCCCCGTCTGGGGATTGCGTCTGCGATCGTTGACTGCGACCCCGAATCCCAGGACGGCAGTCCCGCTGGTAGTCGAGCGAAGCTCAGGATCGCGGGTGAGATTTCCGCTGATCACGACCCGGTTGATGCTCATATCTTCCTGCTTTCTCCATGAACCCCTGTGGTTCATAGTGTTTCCACGAAGCTCGCTGGAAAAGTCGTGTCGGAAGCTACTCCACGACCGCCTCGACCTCGCGACGCGTGATGATGTAGCGGATGATGCGGTCGCTGATGCGGAGCAGCCTGTCGATCTCGGAAACGGACTCTGGATTCGCCTGGAAATTCACCAGGTAGTACTGTCCCTCGCTGAGGTCCTGGATCTCATAGGCCAGCTTTCGCTTGGCACCCCATTCCTCGAAGGACTCGACGGTCCCATCGCTAGCAGCGATGATTTCGGACACCCTGGCCGTGACGGCCGCACGATCATTTTCATCCAATGCCGGATTAATGAAGAACAGCAGCTCGTAAGCCTTCATGTGTCACCTCCTCTGGACTAGACGGCCCTGGTCCCTCCCAGGGCAGGAAAGTAGCCCAAGAATATTACCACCGTTTTCCATTTCATCAGCTGCCGGTTTCAAAATCGAAGCCTTTTCCCCATCCATCGCCCGCTCATCCCGATTTTCGGCCCGTCTCCACCAGAGGAGGCAAATCCCCGTCAGAGGCACGAGCGCCAGTACAGCGAACCCGGCAGAGCCTAGATCGCCGATCAGCGACCCCACTCTGGATACAAGCGTCCCTAGCTCGGATAGCAGCCCTGAGCTTTCCTCCGTCGAGACCGGCTCCTGCCCGACGATCGCCACAGCTTCCGCAGAGTCGACCTTCGAGGTGATCGTCCCGACCTCCAGCGCCGAGTCGGCCGTCCCTTCCGCCTGCAAGTCCTCCGAAGCTCCCAGTGCCGACGATTGCGGAGCATAAGCCTCTTCGGGGGCGGGGATCGAGGCTCCCGCGCCGGAGGAGGCGGTCGACACCCCGTCTGCACCCACAGACGCTCCCGAGCTATCATCCGCAGACGAGGCCGCTGTGCTCTCTATTCCCAGAAGCCACGACGGATCGACGTATTTCCCGTTCTCGCGCAGGCTCACATGAACATGCGGCGAGCTGCTGGAGACGTCGCCTGTGGCGGCCAGCAGACCGAGGGCCTGTCCAGCCGAGACCGCGTCCCCTTCCGATACCTTCACCGAGTCGAAGGGCATGAGGGTGAGGATGAAACCGTCCCCGATGTCGATGGAGACGGCCAGAGTGGTGGGAGACCCCGGGATCTCCCCGGTGGGGATCGAACCCGAGAACGTCACCGTGCCTCCCACCGGCGCGGTAACGCTGGAACCGGACGACGCCGAGACATCCACGCCGCTATGAGTCGAGCTGCGTCCCATCTCGGATATATACGTATCCCCGAACCCGAGGATCGCCTCTCCGCCGTAAAAGCCCTGCCAACCGGCGCTTTGAGCAGAAGCGGATGGGACGAATGCCATGGAGAGCGCAACGGAGAGGGCGAGAGACCCTAAGAAGGAGATCAAAGCCAAAACGATCGCCTTCATCGGAGAGGCTCTCCACGAGCCGCTGCGGATCCCCGAGGATGTGATTTGCTGCGGTGCTTCGCCAAGAACGTCCTCGGGGCCATCCTGCGCTATCACGTCCGGGTCGCATTGTCCAACGTTTTCAACAGCGTTTGCCATGGGATGGTGTCTGTCGTCCTCCGGATGCGCCATGTGCATGCTCGCGTGCGCATTCTCCATCACAGCAAGGCTCATGTGCCCTCCTCTCCGTCGTCCTGGGAATAGCATGACAGGTGGGTCTAAACAGATACCCTGAGGTTTCTAAACCCCAGCCAACCCCCATCCAACCGCATTCCAAACGTGAAGTGACCCATATCTGAACCGTCGCTGACTGCCAGTCCAAACGCAGCCGCTCGAAGGCCCGTTGACGGACACGCGACGGACGGGCCGAGCCGAGCGCAGCGGTCGGGACGCGACGGGACGGCATAGCGTGTCGGGTATACTAGCCTGAGCTCAACACGGAATCTACAGCTAGAGAGAAGCACTGCGGATGATGAATTTCGAGGACAATCTCCCCCGAACGCTCAACTACGAGAACCCAATCAGTGTCACCGAACCCAGCTGGTATCCCGCCGAATACAAGAAGATGGTCCGCAAATGCATGTTTCCCGCAGGATTCGGCAACGGGCTGTTCAACATGATGCTCGGGATCTGGGTCTGCATCGCCGGGCTGTCCTGCATGCTGGTCGGAGACGTTGTAATCACCCCTGTGATCCCCCTCAGCCTTGGCGCGATCGGCGGCCTCATCCTGATGATCGTCTACGGCAGCCACATGCAGAGCCGGATCCTGTTCCCGAGGGGCGGGTGCCTTCCGTTCTCGACCGACAAGGCCAAGACCAGCACGTGGCTGCTCCCGCTCATCGTCTACATCTCCATCGCGGCCTGGTCGGTGTACGCGGGACATCCGCTCGCCGTGACCGCAGTGGTGGCCGTCGTCTTCGGGTGCATCGAGCTGCTGGCTTACTCGCGCTGCAACAGAAGCTCCATGATCTTAGTGTCGGCTCTTCTGGTCCTGCTGCCTATCGGCATGGCCTACTTGGGAATCTCCTACTCGTCCGACCCGTTCACCGCCATCGTGCTCGCCATCCCCAACGCAGGGATAGTGCTCGTGATCTGCGGAACCTGGCACTCCCAAACCTCCGTCAACCGCATCGGGATCGGGGGTCTGCGGGAGACCATCGCGAAGTGCCTCGCATCAAACGAGAGCCGCAGCAAATTCGTGGGCTCCTCGTTTCTCTGCATGTCCATTGACTGCAACCTCACCGCACAACTGCTCCAATGCTGTCATGACGACGACAGGGTCGTGGCCTGCACGGCTCAGATCGCGCTGGGCAACATATGGGGTCCGATCCCCCGCGAGGCGCTGCTCCCCGACAAGCCCAAGCTGATCGACGGCGTCGACGACGAGCGGGCCGAGCGGTTCTACGAGCAATTCACCCGGAATCGCGACATGACGGTGAGCAACTGGCGCGACCACTTCGTGAGGGTCGATAAGATTCTGCTCGATATCGCAAAGGAGGATGGAACGGCCGCCGAGAACCTATACGCGCTCGCATCGGGTGAGAACATGCTCTATGCGCCGGGCAGGGTCGTGGCCGTGGAGATGCTCGGAGCGATGCGCACGCCGAAGGCCTACTCGCTGCTGATGACGCTGCTTCAGCATCGCGACAAGCTGATCTCGGACGCCGCGATCGTCGGGTTCTACGGTGCCGAGAGCAGAGCCATCCTCTATCTGGAGAGGTTCTTCGCCGCGAACCATCCGTGGCAGCGCATCCGCGCGATCAAAGCGACCAGATGCCTGCTCGACTACCTGGCCGTCTTCGACAAGAGCGATCACGAGATCGCGAAGGCCCTGCTCGAACCGGACGTCGACGGACTCCTAGACGCCGAGGACACCAACACTTTTGCGATGGCGATCTCGCTGCTGCCATGCGACAGCCAAGAAGACATCGAAGTTCTGGAGGAATACTGCGCGAACCGGCGGCCCATCATCAGGATCGTCGCGATGTACTCGCTCTCCAAACATAACCCCGAGGTCGCCGCCCGCTGGGTGGTTCCCGCACTGAACGATCACAACCCCGCCGTGCGCTATGCGGCCGTCAAGTGCATCGTGAAGATGAGGCTGACCGAGTCCGAAACCTATTTCCGCAGACTGACGGACGATCCCGATCCCAAGGTAGCGCAGGCCGCCACTACGGCGATGCGCAAGCTCGAGAGGGCCAGTCGCCCGACACAAGGCTGGTAGCGAAAACGGACCGGGCACCGCTCGGCGCAAGCAGGTCGCGGCTCGGGTCTGGCCGGGGCGCAGTCACGCCGTCGACGCCCCTTGCACAAGCCTAGTCCCCGTCGGATCCCGCCGCGACATCGACGTCGGCGTCGGCATCCTCCTGATTCGCATCTTCGGCATATGCGGCTTGAATCATCTCGGCCTCTTCCACCAGCTTCGGATCGAACAGGTTGTCGACATCTCCCAAAGAGATGAGCGCCTCGTCGAATGTGACCGAAGATCCGTCCTCGGAGACCGCATAGGCCAGGCCGAAGGCCACGGCGCCGTCCTCGTGTTTCCTGCCCACCTCCGCGATGAGCATGTCCGATTGTCCGTCGTCGGTTTCCATGAAGCCGTCGTAGCAGAACACATAGCCATCGGCGAGGTGGGCGATGGTGTTGACCGCCGAAGCAGCCGACTGCAGGCACTCGGCGACATCCTCGTCGGGATGGAAGTCGAAGAAGAGATCATCTCCCGCCAGCACCACTGTGAACGAGACCAGCCTCCCCTCACCCGCGAGCTTCCCGCAGGCCTCGTCGATCGCGTAGAAGAGAACCTTCTTCATGTCCTCGTCCATCTCCAGATCCACAAGCTCCTCGCCTGCGGAGAGGATGGGCTCGTTGGCGACCTCCCTCGAATTCCCGTTCTCATAAGGGGCTTCGCCTGAGATGTCCTCCGCAGCGGTGCCACCCTCGATCGTCTCGCTCATCTCCCCGCCTTTCACGATGTTGGTTTCCAGGTCGATGGCCTTTGAGTCTAGCATGATTTCTCGAAACTCAGCTTATATACGGTATACGGAGCACGGAGGTAACGTTGAAGAAGCACGAGGTCCGACAGAGAAAAGTTCTCGGAGCGCAGCAGATCACGTCGCATTGCCTGGTTTGCGGTACGGACAACCCCTCCAGCCTCCATGCGAGGTTCCTCATACTCGAAGACGACAAGCTGGCCGTGGAGATCCAGCCGCGCGAAGACATGCAGAGCTATCCCGACAGGATGCACGGCGGTGTCATCAGCACGGTGCTCGACGAGCTGCTGAACCGCACCGTGCTGATGAAGAATCCCGAGGTTACATCGGTGACGATCGAGCTTACGGTGAAGTTCCGCAAGCCGGTTCCGCTCGATCGCCCGATGAGAGGGATCGGCTGGATCGAGAAGAACCGCTCCCGCACCTACGATGCCAGAGGGCAGATCATCCTGGAGGACGGGTCGGTGGCGGCCGAGGGTTTCGGGCGCTTCGCGCTGCTCTCCCCCAAAGACGTCGGCGGTGAGGAAGGGGTCAGGTACTTCTTCGACGACGATCGGGTCCTCCCGGAGATCATGGAGATCTGACCAGATACAGCCCCGAAAGTGCATGGGACAAGATGACCAAGGCCGATCTGTCTTCTCCACTGACCCGATCCGATGGCGTGTTGGAGTTGCAATCCATCTCCCCCTGCCACCTTGCTGCTACACTTATGGAAAACATGTGGAGGCAGGTACAAGCGTTTTAGAATCCCAACCGTTTGCGTGCGCGCAGCGGCCGAGTGGGATACATCGTTGAGACATACATACATACGGTGCCGTTACGCGTACGGAGACGTTCGCTTGCACCATTAAACGCCTCAATCGGTCAGAGGAGGTGTTGTTATGGATTTTCTTTCTGATCCCGAAGTGCTGGCTAGAGTGCAGTTCGCGCTTACCGCCATGTATCACTTCATCTTCGTGCCGCTGTCGATCGGCATCGGACTCATCGTCGTGATCTTCGAGACCAGATACTTCAGATCCGGAAGGATCGAGGACGCCACCGCGTCGAGGTTCTGGATCAAGGTGTTCACGGCCACGTTCGCGCTCGGCGTCGCGACGGGAATCACGATGGAGTTCTCGTTCGGCACGAACTGGGCCGACTACGCTCGGTTCGTGGGCGACATCTTCGGCGCACCGCTGGCGGCCGAGGCGCTCTTCGCGTTCTTCCTGGAATCCGTCTTCCTGGGAGTCCTGCTCTTCGGGCGTGGCAAGGTGGGCCGGAGGTTCTACCTAGCGTCAGCCTGGCTCGTGTGGCTCGGCTCGTGCCTGTCGGCCCTGTGGATCATCATCGCCAACTCCTGGATGCAGACACCCGCCGGCGCCGAGGTTTCAGCCGACGGAACCCAGGCGGTTCTCACCGACTTCTTCGCCGCAGCCTTCAACGCGTCGACGATCCCGCGCTACCTGCACACCGTCGACGCCCTGCTCATCATGGGCTCGTTCGTGGCGCTCGCGATCGGTGCCTACTACCTGCTCAAGAAAAAGCACGTGGACTTCGCGATGAAGACCGTCCGGGTCGCGGCTGTCTGCTGCATCGTCACCAGCGTCGTGATGGTCGTGTTCGCTCACTCCTCGGCGGTCGTCGTCGCCGAGGAGCAGCCCACCAAGCTTGCGATGATGGAAGGTGCCTACGAATCGGGCTCGATGCCCCTCTACCTCATAGGCTGGGTAGATGAGTCCACCGGTGAGGTCATCACGCCTTTCGCGATAGAGGGCGGCACCTCCTTCCTGGCGTCCGGCGACTTCGAAACCGAGTACCCGGGCCTCTACGAACTCGCGATCAGCGGCTTTTACGGCGATGACTTCACCTTGGAGACGGTGGAGAACCTGCCCGTCGGAGCGGTCTTCCAGAGCTACCACATCATGGTGGGGATGTACGCGCTGATCATGATCACGAGCATCCTCGCGCTGATCTTCACCTTCAAGGGAGGGGGGAAGATCAAGGAGATGCGCTGGCTGCAAAGATTGGCCGTGATCTCGCCGATTTTCCCGTTCGTCGCCATCCAGGCCGGATGGCTGGTGGCTGAACTCGGCAGGCAGCCATGGGCCGTCTACCCGGCGCAGAGCAGCCCCGACGGGGTGAGCCTCCTCACCGGAAGCGCCTACTCGCAGTCGGTCTCCTCCGGAGAGCTGTTGCTAACGCTCGTGCTGTTCGCAGCTATCTACCTCTTCCTGTTCATCGCATGGGCCAGGGTCATAGTGCACCTCATCAAGACCGGCCCCGTCCTCTCCAGGGCAGAGCTGGCGCTCGTGACCGATGTCGAGACGGTCGGCTCCTGCGGAGATACCGCGAACGGGGCTGGATCCATCGCAACCTCCGACGACGGTGCCGACATCCACTCCGCCGCCCACGATGAGGTCCTGGCTGAAGTCTCCGCATCCGAGGCGAAGGGAGGCGAGTAACCATGACGGTTCTCGGAATTCTCTGGTTCTTCATAGTCTTTCTGCTGATAGCAGGCTATTTCGTGCTGGACGGCTTCGACCTGGGAGCAGGAGCGCTCTCTCCGATAGTCGCCCGCTGTGAAGACGACAAGGCCATCCTTCGCCGCAGCATCGGACCGGTATGGGATGGCAACGAAGTGTGGCTGCTGACCGCCGGCGGCGCCCTGTTCGCCGCGTTCGCGCCCGCCTACGCGACCACTTTCTCGGGATTCTACCTGGCGATCATGCTCGTCCTCTTCGGCCTCATCCTAAGAGCGGCCGCCCTTGAGCTGCGCCAGCACGACAGAAAATGGGCCAAGCTCTGGGATGCGCTTTTCTTCATCGGCTCGTTGCTGCCCGCGCTGCTTTTCGGCGTGGCGGTCGGCAACGTCTACGCGGGCATACCGCTGGACGCCAACGGCGATTACGCCGGCATCCCGCTTCTAGGACTAGTGACCCCCTTCACCTTGCTCTGCGGCCTGCTGGGGCTGGCGGTCTTCCTCTCCCAAGGAGCGACCTGGCTCGCGCTGAAGTCGCCGGAGGGATCGGAGATCCAGAAGGCCTCGGCTAAGCTGCGCAGCCCTATCGCCATAGTGTCGCTGGTATTGTTCCTGGTGGTTTCGGTCTACGCACTCACCGTCATCGACCCCCAGATGGACCCGGCCCTCGGCATCATGAGATGGGTCTTCGCGCTCTTGTTCGGCATCGCCGTGCTCGCCACGAGCGGGGCCGCCATCAAAGGCTGCGACATCGGATCGTTCATCTCAAGCTCCGTCTCGGCTGTCGCGCTGGTGGGGCTGCTCGCCACCTCGATGTTCCCCAACCTCGTGGTCAACACGATGGGCGAAAACATCACGATCGCTAACGCCGCATCCACCGACACCTCTCTGATGGCCATGACGATCATCGCCTGCATCGGCGTGCCGCTGGTCCTCGTCTACCACGTGATCGCCTACAGGGTCTTCAGGGGGCGCGTGACCGAGCAGGAGGCGAAAACCTACTGATGATGCCGAACGCACTACGAGGCCCGGCGATCTAATCGAGCAGAGATGATCGACCGATCGCTATTCCGCCTTCCGGGGATCCGACAGACCCTGGCCATCGTTGCCATCTGCGCGCTCGTGCGCGGCCTGCTCGTCATCGGGCAATCATGGTCGCTCACGAGCGCGCTGTGCGCATTATGGGAGGGTGATGCCCTAGAGGCAGTGATGCCAGAACTTCTGGCGTTCGCCGCCTTCTTCGTCTGCCGCCAGCTGGTGTTAAACGTTCAGGAGAGCCACCTCGACGGATACTCCTCGGCCAGAGCCGCCGAGCTTCGCTGCGGCCTGCTCTCGCGGCTGATGGAGCAGGGACGCAAGCTGTCATCGACCCGGGGAACCGGCAGCCTGGTGGATCTGGTCGTGGAGGGAGTGGACAGAGCGGCCATCTACATAGCGATGATGGTTCCCAGGACGATCTCGCTCGTGATGGTCCCGCTGGTCATCCTCGTAGTTCTGTTCGCGCACGACTGGATCTCGGGCGTCATCTCGCTCGTGGCCTTCCCTGCGATCATGCTCAACATGAAGCTCATCGGCTTGACGGCCAGAACCGAAGCGGACTCGCGCCATGACGAACACCGGCGGCTCTCCAACCACTTCATCGACTCTCTTCGCGGGCTGGACACGCTGCGCTTCTTCGGGAGGAGCAAATCTCACGCCGCCAGCATCTACGACTCAAGCGAGCGCTTCCGCGAGACCACGATGCGCACGATGCGCACCGCGACGCTATCCGGGGCCGTGCTCGACCTCTTCTCCACGCTGGCGCTGGCAGCGGTTGCGATCATGCTAGGCTTCAGGTTGGTGGACGGCTCGCTCGCGCTGTTTCCGGCACTGCTGTGCCTTATGCTTGTGCCCGAGTATTTCCGGCCGATCCGCGACTTCGCTGCCGACTACCACGCCTCGCTCGAAGGCCGCAACGCGCTGGCTTCGCTGTTGGAAGCGATCGACGAGAGAGCGGGTGCCGTCGGCGCGAGAGCGACGAGCGGATCGAGCGTCGGGGCATCCGGCACCACCTCCACAGGTGCCGCCTCCACAGGTGCCGCCTCCACAGGTGCCGCCTCCACGAATGCGGGAGCGGACATGTCTGACACAGCCTCCCCCGCCCCGCTCGGCTGGAACGACACCTCCAAACTGACCCTGGCCGACATCTCCTTCTCCTACCCGACCACCAACGGAACGACAAGCCCCCGCGAAGCGCTCAGCGAGATCACAGCCACCATCACCGGATTCGAGAAGATCGGGATCGTTGGAGCGAGCGGGTCGGGCAAGTCGACGCTCGTATCTTTGCTTGGCGGGTTCGAGACGCCGACTTCCGGCAGCATCACGGCGACCGGACCGAACGGAGGCTGCGAGACGGCCTCCCAGGCTTGGCGCTCGATGGTCTCCTACATCCCTCAGGACCCCTATATCTTCCACGCCACCCTCAGGGACAACCTGCGTTTCTACCGGCCCGATGCCGACGACGACGCGGTGATGGAAGCCGTGCGAGCAGTGGGCCTGACCGGCCTTGTTAAGGAGCTGCCCGAAGGTCTCGACGAGATGATCGGAGAGGGAGCGAGGGCCCTCTCGGGAGGGCAGGCGCAGCGTATAGCCCTCGCGAGAGTGCTCGTGGACCGCTCGCGCAGGGTGCTGATCTTCGACGAGCCCACCGCGCATCTCGACATCGAGACGGAGATGGAGCTGAAAGAGCGGATGCTCCCCTTGATGGAGGAGCGGTTAGTGCTCTTCGCCACGCATAGACTGCATTGGCTGGCCGACATGGACGAGGTGATGGTGCTCGACGCGGGTCGCCTGGTCGCCTTCGGGACGCCGTCGGATCTCACCGCAACGCCAGACTCGCCGTTGCTGCGGCTTGCGGTCCCGGATCTCGGGAGAGGTGAGGGCCATGGCTGAGCGGCGCAGGCCCGACAGCTGGTTCAGGCCTTTTTTGAAAAGATACAGGCGGACGCTGGCGCTCGCTCTGTTGCTGGGCGTGGTCACGACCACGTTCGCCTCCGCGCTGATGGTGACCTCTGGATACCTGATCGGCGAGTCGGCGCTATTGCCCGCCTCCGTCCTTCTGCTGAACATCCCGCTGATGCTCGTGAGGTTCTTCGGCGTGGGCAAGCCGGTGCTGCGATATATCGAGCGCCTCGTCAGCCACGACTGGGTACTACGAGTGACCTCGCGGATGCGGCTGAAGCTCTACCGCGCCCTGGAGTCCGACGCCGTCTTCTTCCGCATGACTCATCGGATCGGAGATGCCCTCGGGATGCTCTCCACCGACATCGGGCATCTCCAGAACCTCTACCTGCGCACGGTCTTCCCGTTGGTCATCGCCTGGACGATCTCGGTCTTAGCCTCGATAGCGTTGGGAGTCATGACGCCATGGATGGGCGCGACGATGGCGCTGGTGCTGGTAGTCGCGACGGTGTTCGCGCCGCTGGTATCCATGCTGGCCAACAGCGCGCGGATCTCGAGGCGCAAGGCTTTGGGCGATGCCTTTTTCGCGAACATCGCCGACGACGTCATGGGGGCATCGGATTGGATCTTCGCCGGAAGACAGCAGGAGTGCATCGAACGCCATGAGCACGTGCAATCCGAAGCCTTCGAGGAGGAGAGGCGCATCCGCGCATTCGACCGGAAGCGCGACACGGCGCTTCAGGTGGTCTTCGCCGCACTGGCCGTGATGATAACGGCGTGGGCAAGTGGATACTTCGGTTCCAGCGGACAGGGGAGCTGGATCATCGCCGTGGTGTTGGGTTACTTCCCTCTTCTTGAGACGCTGGAGCCGATCTCCGCCGCCGCTCAGGACTCGATAGAGCACCGCGACTCGCTCAAGCGTCTGAACGACCTGCCGAACGCCTCGGACGAACTGGATAGTGAAGAGTCAGGCGGAGGCCCAACCGCCGGCGCATCATGTACCGAAGCCACCTCCGAGCAGGACGGCACCGCAGGAGACCGCGTGTCGGGCTACGGCATAGACAGTGGCTCCCCGGGCATCGAGGCCGGCTCCGGCCCGGCTCCCGATATCCACATCTCCAACGTGCATTTCGCCTATCCGGGCGAACCACGCGAGGTGCTGAGCGGCATGACGATCGACATCCCCTTCGGACAGAAGGTGGCCGTACTCGGCAGAAGCGGCGCGGGCAAATCGACCGCAGCCCTGCTCATCCGAGGCGACCTACGACCAACCGAAGGCCATGTCATCGTCGGAGACACAGAAGCCAGTGACCTGGGGGAGCACGCCTCCAAGCTCATCGGGATGATCCAGCAGCACACGTATCTCTTCAACACAAGCCTGCGCGACAACCTGCGAATCGCCCGTCCCGACGCAGACGACGATCAGATCCGCGAGGTGCTGAGCCGCGTCGGTCTTTCCGATACACTCGGCAGACTCCCAGATGGTCTCGACACCATCGTCGACGAGGGCGGATTCATGTTCTCGGGGGGAGAGCGCCACCGCATCGCGCTCGCGCGGGTGCTGCTCCAGGACGTGCCGATAGTCGTGCTGGACGAACCCACCGTCGGCCTCGACCCCGCGACCGAACACGAGGTGCTAGGGGCGATGCTCAAATCGCTAGAGGGCCGAACATGTGTTATGATCACCCACCATCTACAAGGCGTCGGCTGCATGGACCGTGTTGTGTTCATCAAGGATGGCCGGGTCGTCCTCGACGGATCTCCCAACGAGCTGGAACGTTCAAACGAGCGCTATCGGCAGATCGCGGCATTCGATCGCGGAATGGCCGGTTTTTCGATTGAGGGCGATCAAGGGCACTTGCCTTGCGAACACTCCTACGACTAAGCATTCGAAGGTCCTTAGCTGATTGACTTGCGCCAAGCGTTCATAAGCTTTGAAAAAGCCGAAGGGCTGAAGAGATCAGAGGTCAGGTACGACATGGGTTCTTTGGGGTTGGGCGTCGAGAAGCGCCGTATGGTAGTGGTCTTGATGGTCGGGGCGATGCTGGTCGTCCTCAACCAGACGCTCCTATCCCCGGCCCTGCCGTCGATCATGGCGAACCTGGACGTCGACGAGACCACGGTGCAGTGGCTGACATCCGCCTACGCGCTCGTGGAGGCAGTCGTCATCCCCTTGGCCGCCTGGTTCATGGGAAGGTTCTCCACCCGCGTGCTCTACATCGGATGTATGGCGCTGTTCACCGCAGGCACGCTGGTTGCCGCCGCCGCTCCGCTCTTCTCTATCCTGCTGCTGGGGAGGGTCCTGCAGGCATCGGCCACGGGCATCATGATGGTCGTCGTCCTGGCCCTGCTCATGCTCGCCTTCCCCCGGGAGAGCCGAGGGCAGGCGATGGGAATCTTCTCCCTCGTGATCAGCTTCTCCCCCGCCGTCGGACCCACGGTCGGCGGCATCCTCGTCGACCTGGTCGGGTGGAGGGCGCTGTTCATCGTCGTCGCGGCGGTCTCCTTGATCGTGATCCTGCTGTCCCATCGTTTCCTCATCAACCAGGAGGGCTTCCCGCGCACCTCGCTGGACACCGTCTCAGTGGCATACTCCACAATCGGACTCGTCCTACTTCTCTACGGCCTCTCCTCCTTCGCCTCGACCGACCACGTCTGGCTGTGCGTCATCCTCATGGTAGTGGGCGCGGTGTTCGTCGGCCTGTTCGTGAGAAGGCAGTTCAGACTCGATGAACCCATCCTCCGTCTCGAAGTTCTGCGAAGCCGCAGGTACAGGGTCTCGTTCGCTGTCGTCGCGATGGTGCCGGGTATCCTCATCGGACTCGGTGTGCTAAATCCGCTCTACCTGCAGGAGGTCCTCGGGTGCTCCGCCACGATCAGCGGCTTGGCGACGTTGCCCGGCGCCTCTCTCGGCGCAGTCTCGGGCCTGTTGGCAGGACGCATCTTCGACCGCCGTGGGGTTAGAGGGGTCGCCGTCATTGGTTCCTCCGCCCTCGCCATCGGTGCGATCGGGATGTGTTTTCTGGGCGCCAGCTCGGCGTTAACGTGGTTCGTCGCCTCCTACGCCATCGCCTGCGTCGGCATGCAGCTGATCGCCACCCCGCTCAACACCTGGGGCGTCAACTCGCTCGACAACGAGCTGGTTCAGCATGCGACCGCCGCCACCAACACGATCAACCAGGTAGGCGGCTCCTTCGGAACCGCGCTGATGATGTCGTTCGGTGCCTTAGGTACCCAGATGTCTGATGCAGCAGACAGCCTTCAACGCACCGCATACGGATACCACTGGTCCTATGTCGTCGTGCTGGCAATGGCTGCGGTGGTGCTTCTACTGGTGTTGTTCTCCGCGAGAAACAAGAAGAGCGACCCGGTACCCGGCACCTCGGAAGCCGCAGACAACGGCATGGTCTCCGACTTCATGAGCAAAGATCCGATGGCGGTTCGATCGTCCGACCGACTGAGCGACGTCGTCAAGGCGCTGGCGGAGTCCAAGGCCAGCGGCGCCATCGTTCTCGGCGACGACGACAAGGTGGAGGGCTTCATTTCCAGCGGAGATGTTCTGAGGTTCTTCGGAGACGAAATGCAGACCATGACCGGCCTCTCGGGATTCATGGCGCTGCGCATGCTCGATGACGAGAAGCTCCATGACAGAGTCGAGCGGCTGGCCGGCATGCAGGCGATAGAGGTCGCCACGAAGGAGGTCGTGAGCATAGCACCCGATGCCTCGTTCGAGGAAGCTTGCCGCATGCTGGCAGACAAGCGCCTGAAGTCGCTTCCCGTCACGGAGGACGGCAAGCTCCTCGGAGTGCTTCGGAGAAGCGATCTGATGAGCTACATCGCCTCCATGATCGAATGACACGTCATCGCCGAACCCGCCTCAGCAAAAGGAAGTCTGGCTAACCGCTAGATGCAAAAGACCCAGCCAAGAGTTCATCATCCTGGCTGGGTCTTAAGTTTTGCCTTCTAAGTTTCTAGCTTCGCCTAAAAACTTGAATGTCTAGCGTGTTTGACAACCGTGTTGGGAACGTGATCCGTGATCGCGTATCCCCGTTTTAGTCCTATCAGTCGTTCAAAAACATCCCGCTAGCACGCTCAAAGGCATAAACGACACTAGAGCTAACTGCGTTTTGTCCTCCTACAACATAACCTCGACTCATACTGCTAGCAAATGTAGCCACAATCCTTTCGGCAGCAATCGTAGATCCCTCATCTGCAAGTAGTAGTACCGATCCTTTTTGTCCACACAAAGCAGAAGCAGAAAGCGCATCGGCATAGTTGGTGCCTGCAGCTACAACAGCATTGTTCACTGTAAGGTATCCCTCGGCGATGGCCCATAGGGCAACTTGTACCGATGTTTCATAGCGATTTTCTCCGTATAGACGATCGGTTGTGATCGAATCTCCCAGTTGAGTCTTTACATCATCGGAAACAGCAGATGTGCCACCAATGATCAACACATCATCGATTCCCAGATCTTGAATAGCACTCAGGGTTTGACTATCCAGCAAACCATCAGATCCAGC
>CAZPAN010000009.1:0-12974 GCA_964584585.1 uncultured Coriobacteriaceae bacterium
CCGCAGCCAATGTACGCGAAGGTGAAGAGGGCGCGCTGGCCTGCGCCGATAAGCCTGAGCATGCAGGGGCGCGGCATGAGCTGGAGACGGGCGGAATGAATTGATCGGCGTTTCAGCGTTTCCCGGGCAGCAGGCGGGACCCCGTCAGCGAAGCGAACGTTTCAGCCCAGCGCCGAGTTCTCGAAATCGTAATCGAGCCAGCACTGATCGGGCGCGACGGGCGCGGTGAAGATGCGGGCCTGGTCGCGATCGTACTTCGCCTGCTGGTACTTGAAGAGGCCGCGACCCTCCCCAGCCCGACCGATGATCTCGATCTTGCCGGTGGGATGGCTCATGGCATAGCGGAACGTCTTCTCCGGACCGCTCAACCGAGCCCGCGTCGCATCGACGATCTCGATGCCGTCGTAGAGCGGCACCTGGAACTGATTCTTCACCCCGCGCACCGGGCGGCATTGGAACACGTAGTACGGAGAGACGCCGATCTCCACGAGCGCTCCCATGAGCGAAGACAGAGTCTCGGACGAGTCGTTCACGCCCTTGAGGAGCACCGTCTGGTTGCGCACCAGGCAACCGGCGCCGCGCAGCTCCCGCACGGCGGCTGCGGACTCGGCGGTAACCTCGCGCGGATGGTTGAACTGCGTCACCACCACGATGCGTTTCATCTCGTTGTAGCGCGCGAGCAGGTCGGTCAGCTCGCCATCGGTCGTGATGCGCTGCGGCAGGACCACCGGCGTGCGCGTTCCGAAACGGATGTAGCGCAAATGGCCGATCGAGGTAAAGCGCCGCAGGTACTCCTCGATTGAGGCGTTGGAGTTGAGGAAGGCATCGCCGCCGGATACGAGCACGTTGTCAATCTCGATATGGGCGCGCACGTATTCCTCCATCTCGGGCAGGCGGTCGGCCAGCTCGTCGGAATCCAGCCCCACCAAGCGCTTGCGGAAGCAATGGCGGCAGTACATGGCGCACTGTTCGGTAGAAAGGATGAGAACGGTCTGGCGGTACTTGTGCTGCATGCCGGGGATGACGGTGTTCTCGCCCTCTCCGCTCGTATCGAAGCTGCCGTCAGCGGACGACTCGATGACCTCTGGAATGCACATCTTGCGGATGGGATCGGACAGATCCGAGGGATCCACGAGATCGAGATAGTATTCGGGCACGCATACCGGGTAGACATCGGCGATGGCCTGAAGGTCACGTACCTCGTCGTCGGCGAGACGCAGCTTCTCACGCATTCCGCGAATGTCTCGATGGCTCTCTGCAAGCATCTTCTGCCAGATCTTCATAATTCCCCTCTATGCCTCAATGCCGCGCATCGGCGGCGTCAAACCGCACTTGCTCGGCCACGGTCCGATGAACTAGAACGTTTTCCAAGATTAATCGCAAAAGCGGCGGCGCCGATCGCGGCCTTCTTCTCGTCTAGCTGCTTGATGTCCGCCATCCTCGCAACGGAATTCGTCCGTGCATACCCCGAGATTGTATCAGGAAGCGGACCATGGCAACAAACGAAGACGGCAGCATCCGACCTACCTGCAAGCCTGCTCGCACGCATGCTCGACGCGGACCGGTGACGCGGTCTCCACCGGATGCGGGCCTCCTTCGTCCCAATGCTAGAATCGCCCTAGCCTGATCGTGCAGGAGCGCGGCCCGCGCCGATGAGCCTGAGCATGCAGGAGGCGGAGGGGCCAGAAGCGGGTGGGGTGAATTGATCAGCGTTTCCCTAGGGGAGAGGGGTCCGGTGCTCGTGTCAGACAGCTTGCCCCCTGAAAACCTGCGGCCCTGGGACGGACGGGCCATCCTGCTGGTCGATCTCGACGCCTTCTTCGCTTCCGTGGAGCAGCTTGACCACCCCGAATGGCGCGGCAAACCGGTGATAGTCGGAGGGAGCGCGGAGAGGCGCGGCGTCGTGTCGACCTGCTCCTACGAGGCCCGAAAGTTCGGGGTGCGCTCGGCGATGCCCTCCTGGCAGGCTCGCCGTATGTGCCCGGACGCGATCTGGACGCACGGCAACTACCCGCGCTATTCCGAGATGTCGCGCAAGGTGATGGGGATCGTGCATGACGAGACCCCGCTCGTGCAGCAGGTCTCGATCGACGAGGCGTTCGCCGACGTCAGTCCGGGACGGTTCGTCGGCGATCATCCTGCGGTTATCGCCAGCCGCATACGGAATCGCGTACGCGAGCTGGGAATCACCTGCTCGGTAGGCGTGGGCACCACCAAGACCATCGCCAAGATCGCCTCGGACATGGACAAACCGGACGGCCTGACCGTGGTTTACCCGGGACATGAACGGGAATTCCTCTCCCCCCTTCCCGCATCGAGGATATCGGGAGTGGGCGCCAAGACATACGAGAGACTCCTGTCGCTGGGCATCGCCACGATAGGCGATCTGGCCGACGCCGACGATGCCCTGTTGCACTCCGTGTTCGGCGTGAACGCGCGAACCATGCAGATGAGGGCGCGCGGCGAGGAGGACGCCGCCGTGGAGACCGAACGCGAGGTCAAGTCGGTATCCAACGAGCAGACTTTCTCCAGCGATCTAGTGAAACGCGACGAGATCCTGGCGGCGCTCGACATGCTTGCCGCAAAGGTAGGGCGCAGGCTGCGCAGCAAGGGACTCGCCGGGCACACGGTGACGCTGAAGGCCCGGTACCGCGACCTGTCGACACGCACGGCGCAGCGCACCGGGAACGTTCCCTTGGACAACGAGCACCAGATGATCCCTATCCTTCACGAGCTGCTAGACGAGCTGTGGGCGCCGGGAATGGGGCTTAGGCTCGTGGGGGTGGGAGTCTCGGAGTTCGGGGAGAAACCCGTGCAGCTCAGCCTGTTCGACGACGACGCCGTCACCCCCACGGCGCCCTCGCTTGCCGACGAGGGCGCCCGCAGCCTGGCAAGGGCCACCGATGCCGTCAAGGAGAGGTTCGGGGAGTCCGCCGTCAGATACGGGCGCGAACTGAGGTTCGACGGGCGAGACACCGGAACCATGGCAGAGACGGCGGAATGAATTGATCAGCGTTGCCCCAGATCGGCTATTCGCCTGATGACTACATCCTTGACGAGAGAGGCCTTCACGTCGGGCTTCACCTTAAAGGTCACCGTCCCCTGGTAGCCAAAGTCGGTCATGTTCGAGAAGCGGAAGGTCGGACCCTCTATGACCTCTGCGACCTCCGAGACCGCCTCGCGCAGCTCTCCTTCGATCTCCGAGATGCGATCGTCGAGCGTCCTACCATCCGTCACATGCTCGTAGCGAACCAGGATCGGAACATCGGCGTAGACATGGTCCGGCCTGACGATCAGCACGCTGTTGTTGATCATCGAGTTGGGGATCTTGATGGAGTTGTCGCTATAGTCGCGAATCACCATGTGACGCCAGTTACAGTCCTCGACCACGCCCTCGCGTCCGCTGATTTCGACACGGTCACCTATGTCTATGACTCCCCCGAGCGACACCTGGAATCCCCCGATCAGGTTGGACAGCGTGTCCTGGCAGCCGAGCGAGATGGCGATTCCCCCTATCCCCATCGCCGTGATGATGGCGGCCACGTCAAGTCCGAACACCAGGTCGAGCGTAACCCCCACAGCCGAGAACCATATGAAGAAACGCGTGACGTTGATGACGATCTTGGCACCTGCCAGAGGGATCGCATCGCGGTAGAGCAGCTTCTTGAGCAGCTTGACCGCAGCCCGATCCACGATCAGCGCGATGACGAAGATGACCGCTATCCAGAATGCGGAGACGACCGCCACGGCGACCAGATCGTCGCTTGTGATCCATTGCAGGAATGTCTGCTCGGCCTGCTCTAGCTGGGCTAAGCCGTTGTCCATGGGCAAGAACCCCTTTGCTCGCTTCGTCTGTCAATGCGGTGCCGACAGGCCCGCCTCGAGATCCGAGCCGCGCCCGAACCCCCTGCTCGCTTCGCCTTCGCCTGCGAGGGCGACCGTCTCGCTCACCTATGGTGCCATAGCGCCGTCACCGCTGCCACCCTGACAGACGGCGGCGCAGCGACTGGGACCACAGCATAAGCCGAAGACGGGCGAAAGCAATAAAAGCGATGGATCGACGCCTCCTTGTCGCTTTTTCATGTCGATTAGCCAGGAGGGGAAATGCCCGAACGCGCGATGATAGAATCACTGAATGCGCGTGAAACGCATTGCGAATGCCCGAGAACGGACAGGACTTCCGAATGCGATCCCACCACACCTTCGAACAAAGGGGCTCCTCGGCTCGGACCGAGAGCCGGTCGCGCAACGTGGGCGGCGTCATCGGGGCATCCATCGTTTTGCCGATTGCGGTGCTCATGCTGATTATCGCTGCCTCAGCGCTGGCCGCGACCTCGGCATCCGGAAGCAGCGCCGGAACCGAAGTCGGAACCTCCCTTTCCAAGACCTCCGACACCTCCACCTCATCGGCATCCACGAGCGAATCCGACATCGCAGTGCTCGCCTCCAACCCAACCGGAGATGTGGGGGAGGCCCTCGACGGCACGATCGTCACCCTCTCCCCTCACGGTTCTGGCCTCTTGCTCGACATAGAAGGCGGCTACGCCGAGGGCGATGAGGTAATCACGTCTCAGACAGGCGCCTTCAGCAAGCTCAGACTCGCCTACGACTCCAATGCCGAGGCCTACACGATCGGCTACATGCTGACCTCCGACGAGACGGTCGACGCTCCGTACTGTCTCACCGTATACGAACAGTCCGACGAGGAAAAATCCATCGTCCGGGTATCGGGACACGACTCCGACGACCCTGGCATGCTCTGGCGCTTCGAGCGTCAGTCCGACGGAACCTACCTCATCTACAGCCAGCAGGACGGGAGCATGTACCTATCGCTCGAGGATCCCGAAAGCGATCACGACGGCAACAGAGCCGTCATCAGCTCCGATCCGTTTCGCTGGGACCTCGCGCTGGTGCATTCCGAGGACGGCTTCGGCAGCGAGGCCGAATCGCACCAGACCTACTCCGAGTCGCTCCGCTGGATGAGCGCCGTATCCGACAGCCTTTCCATCGCGCAGATCTCCATACCCGGATCGCACGATAGCGGCACCACAAGCGCGCTGTTCTCCTCTTCGTCGCAGCAGTCGTCCGCTCAGACCCAAAGATACTATCTCGACGAGCAGCTGGTCACAGGGACCCGGGCCCTCGACATACGCCT
This sequence comes from uncultured Coriobacteriaceae bacterium, assembly GCA_964584585.1. Classification (GTDB taxonomy): domain Bacteria; phylum Actinomycetota; class Coriobacteriia; order Coriobacteriales; family CADBOM01; genus CAZPAN01. The sequence goes on from CAZPAN010000009.1 coordinate 5,156, forward strand.
CGGAGCCGATGACGACCCGACAATCGTCAGCGGCTCTGAAGGTGTCGTCGTGCTCGACCGCGATGGCACGGCCCTTCGGCTGAGCGACGTCATCGCGACCGCCGAGGAGTTCTTGGAGGCGCATCCCACAGAGACCCTGATCCTGCTCGTCAGCAGCCACTCCGGAAACGATGCCGACATCACGGCGGCAATGGAGAGCTGGCTGTCCTCCAATCCCGACCTCTTCTGGAACTCCGACGGAACGGAGGACGTCCAGACAGCTCCCACGATGGGCGAGGTCCGCGGCAAGATCGTCCTGCTGAGGGACTACGGGTTGAGTGGAAACTCGATCGACGATAGCTGCTTCGGACTCGACGTCTCCGGCTGGGACGATGACTCCTCCAGCTCGCCCATCCCCATCCAGGTCCATGGCGACGACGGGTCCGACCGCACGGGCATCACATTGATCGACTTCACCGACCAGCCTTCGGCCCGCGAGATCTTCATGCAGAACTTCGAGGACGGGACCTTCCCCGACGTGATCTTCCCCACAAGCGCCACGATCGAATTCGGTCAGGAGCTGATCTCGGCCTCGTTCGACGGCGGGTCTTCGACCATCTCCGGCAGGTTCCTCTTCGACCGGTCGATCATCTACGACTCCCCGTCGGTTGCCGACAGCGGCACCGAATACCTAGTGGTCTTCGTGAACGACCGCTTCGAGATCGTCGCCGAGAGCACGGTCCCGGTGTACGTGGAACCGATGAGCGTGGTTGCAGAACCGGTCTCCCAGACGATCGAGTACGGCTCGATCGCGGAAGAAGAGGTGATCATCGAGTCCGAGATTCGCTCTAGCTGCGAGAGCGGGGAGGAGGCGCCCCAGACCGAGTTCTCCATCACACCGGCACTGGAGGCAGGCGAGATCTACCGCGATGCGGGGGTCTACCCATACGCCGCGCCCGACGAGACGATCTCCGGAAACCTCCGGATCGAGTACCACATCGACGGCCAGACCTACACGGTCGAGCCGCGCGAGCTCACCGTCTCGTGGGACGGCAACGACGCCGAGATCGTCTACACCGGGGATGCCGCCGAGATCCTGCCCACGCTAGGCAACGTCATCGAAGGCGACGATGTGATCGCCGTCGTGGAGGGCGGGGAAGAGACCGAACCCGGCACGTACGTGGCGAAAATCGTGGATCTCGAGGGCGAAGACGCCTCCAACTACACCCTTCCCGAGGACGGAATCGAGTTCGAGTACACGATCGTCCAAGCCGAGCCCGTGTTCCAGAGCGCCTCGGAGATCGAGCTGGTCTATGGGCAGACACTCGCGGAGGTCGTCGATCTCGAAGCGGTCTTCGTGGACGCGAGCGGCAACCAGCTCTCCGGAACCGTGGAGTTCTCGAGCTCTGCGGATCTGAGCTGGACTCCCGACGCGGGAACCTACGAGAACGAGGTGGAGCTGACGTTTATCCCGGACAGCCCCAGATACGCCGAGACCACCTGCACGACCACGCTTGTCGTCGAGAAACGCGAGATCGCGGTGAACATCATCGATGTGACCACCACTTACGGGGACGCGTTCCCCGAGACCGGCCTCATCGAGGTGACCTCCCCCGATCCGAGCGACCCGAACTCGGGACTGCTCCCAGGCGACACGGCGGAGGAGATCGGATTGACCCTGGTCTACGGACTCGATGGCCTGACGATAGAGAACTACGAGGACGGAGACGGCGTCTTGCGCAACGAGACGGACGCGGGAACCTACGCGCTCAGCTTCGATGCGACGACGCTGGAGAACTACGAGGTCGCGGAAGAACACGTCAACAAGGTCACCGGAACGTGGACGGTTGAACCTAGGACGGTCGGCCTCGAATGGGCCAACGTGGAGAACCGTCAGCTCGGCGACGGACTCGGCGATCCCTATGTCTCCTTGAGCAATCTGATCGTGGGTTCTGATGGCTCGGCCGACGACGTCTCGGCGACCGTCGGGACGTCTGCGGCCGCCGGGGACGCCTGGGCCGACGATCCGGACTCCGGGATCTTCAGCGCAACTGCGATCAGCTTGACAGGCGATGACGCCGCCAACTACACGCTCCCCGACAGCGCGGTGATCTACTATGGGGTGAGGCGGTCTGACTCCGACGTGCTCTTTCCCGAAAAGGCGCAGATCGTGTACGGAACCGCATTGGACAGCGAAAAGATCCTACTATCGGGATCCGGCGACGGCTCCTTCTTCTGGGATGACGACGAGATCGTCGCGATGGACTCGGATGGCGAGACCTCGACCGTCTCCACCTCCGCATGCCTGCCGGCGGGAACCTACACGCTAACCGGAAGCATGACGTTTTCCCCCGCCGATACCGACACGGCGCAATCCGTGACGGAAGAGATCTCCATCGAGCTTACCGTGATGCCGATGCCTTTGACGGTGCAGATATCGAACGAGGAGATAGAGTACGGAGACGCCTTGCCGGAAATGACCATCGAGATCGTATCCGGAAGCCTGGTGGGCGAAGTCGATGTGGAGGATCTGGTGGAGGTCTCCATCGTCGACGATGAGCACGAGGAGCTGTCGGAGAACACGATCATCGTTCACGGCGTCGAGTACAACCGAACCTCCGCAGGCACGTACGTGGCGGGCGGCACCGTGTCGGAAAGCGAGGAGGCCTCCAGCTACGACATCACGATCCGCGAGGGATCCCTGACGATCACGCCCAGGATCCTCGACCTCGAATGGTCCGGCATCACCTCCGAGGACGGCTCGGCGCTCGTATATGACGGATGGGCCAAGAACGTGACGGCCACGGCGACCAACCTCGTTCCCTATGATGACAACGGCAACACCGAGGTCCTGGCCGTGGAGGTGGAGGGGGGACAGCGCTCCGACGCAGGCACGCACAGGGCCGTCGCCGTCGGGCTGATCGGAGGCTCAAGCTCCACCAGCTCGTCTAGCAACTACATGCTCGCACCGTCCGGTTCGAGCGGGTCGGATGCGTCCGATGACGCGAACGCCTCAAACCGGGTGAAAGAGTACACGATCGAGAAAGCCCAGCCCTCGGTCGAATGGCCGCAGCAGATCGAATCCGTCTACGGGCAGAGACTCTTCCTCGCGACGATAGAGGGCGGAAGCGCCACGGGATCTGCCGCATCCACCGGACTCTTCTCATTCGGGCGTTCCGACGTGGTCGAGGGAAGCTTCATGTTCGCCGGAGACCAGGGGCTTCTGATGGCCGAGCATGCCAGCCTAGAGGGAATCACATCGATCGGAGACGAGGATCTCGAGCTTGTGTTCATGCCGTCGGACACCAGGAACTACACGGCGGTAAGCTCGCTGGAAGCCGGTGTGAAGATCTCCGTGACAGTCAATCTCAAGCAGATTCGCGTGATCGTCGGGAACCTCTCCACCACCTACGGCGATCCGATAGGCCAGCCTCAGGTCGAGATCCCTAGCTATCAGCTGGTGGGAGACGACTCCGATGCGGAGGTCGGCGTCGCAGTGCAGGTGCTGCTCGACGATGGCCAGACGAGCGTCTACGACATGGCGGTAACCGCCAAGGATGGAACCGAGTACAACCGCACCCCCGTCGGGAGCTACCAGATCGAGGTAATCGAGGACGGAAGCGGCTCCGGCGATTACACGGCGGTGTTCGTTCCCGGAACGCTGACCGTGGATATGCTGACGGCGAAGATCGAGTGGTCCGGGGACACGGACGAGGACGGATCCGACCTGATATACGACGGATCCGCGAAATCTGTGACCGCGACGGTCGCAAACGCTGTGCCGACCGACTCGGAAGGCGGTTTCGACGATGTGCGGGCCTTGGTCTCGGGAGGCGAAAAGACCGACTCCGGAAGCTACACCGCTATGGTGACCGGCTTCACGGGCGATGATGCCGGCAACTATCACGTGGAGACCGGATCTGTTGGATCGGAGTGCGTCTACACGATAGAGAAGGCCACGCCCAACGTCGCTTTCCCGACCGACGGTGCCGTGGAAGCCGGAGCCGAGATCAGCGGCGCGACCTTCGGGTTTTCCGGTTCGGCCAACGTGGACGGGTGTTTCTGGTACTTCGATTCCGACATCGCCCTCGAAGAGGGAACGACCATCGCGATCATGACCTTCGACCCTATCGACGACCTCAACTACGAGACGGTCTTGGGGTACGCGGACATAACAGTCGCTGATAGCGGCGATCAGACCGGACAGGATGAAAGCGGCGCCGACGGCGATAGCGACGATGGAAGCGAAACGAACGAGGATGAGAGCGCATCCGAAGACGATTCCGGAAGCGAGAGCGATAGCCAGGCCGACGACGCGAGCGAGAGCGCCGCCGAAGCCGCCGCCAGCGGCGCAACCGGCGGGGACACGGAGATAGCCGACCCCTCGACCTTAGCCCAGACCTCGGACGCCTCGAAGGACAGGCTGCTGATCGTGACCCTGCTGATAGCGGCCGGCATCTCCCTGCTGTTCATCACGTACGTTCGCATAAGCGTGAAGCGCCGGCACGAACGCAAGGCGCACCTGGATTAGGCGCATACGAGGGGGCTGAAGGCGGGCGGAACGAATCGATCGGCGTTTCCCTAGAACCCCGAGAGCTTCTCCCCACCCAAGACATGAATGTGCAAATGCTTCACTGTCTGGTTGGCGTCTAGACCGGTGTTGACGATCACCCGATATCCCGAATCGTGCACTCCGGTGGTAGCGGCGACCTTGGGGAGCAGGGCCATCATCTCGCCCAGCAGCTCTGCTGGAACACCATCGTTCAGGCTCTCGTAGTGGTCCTTGGGAACCACGAGCACATGAACCGGGCACTGCGGGCTGGTGTCCTTGAACACCGCGATCCGCTCGGTCTCCTCAACCATGTCGGTAGGGATCTCGCCGTTCGCTATCTTGCAGAATATGCAGTCGTCCTTGACGGCCATGGTTGCCTCCATCTCATCCAAAACACCAGGTCGGACCGATTCCGCGCACCCGATCATACCACCGCACGAGCCGTCGCAGTGACCTGAGCCGATGAGCCTGAGCATGCAGGCACCCGGCACCAGACGGAGCGGCGCTTCCTTAACTCAACCTGACATCGATGTCGTCGTCAGAGTCAGGCTCGATCTCTCCTAGAAGCACCGTGACCTTCTGCTCCGCCTGGGAGATCTTCTCCTGGAGCATCCTCAGAAGGCCGACGCCGCGCTCGTAGCGCTTGAGGCTGTCCTCGAGCTCGAGCTGGTTGCCTTCGAGATCGCGGATGATCTGCTCCAGCTCAGCGAGACCCTGGTTGAAGGTCATCTCCTGGACATCGCCCTCTGAGCGCTGCATGGTTCCGTTCTGCTCTGCCATCGAAAGCCTCCTGTCATTCAAAGGCCATGCGGACGCCGTCGGAGGGCGTCTCCGCTGCGGATTCCACCAAACACCCCAGCGTTCCATCGGAGAGCATGACCTCGATTCGATCGCCGGGCCTCGTCTTCGCGATGCTAGAGATCACGTGTCCGTCGGCATCGTATGCCGCCGCGTATCCCCGGGAGAGTATCGCCAAAGGCGATAGGTCCCCCAGCCTGGCGGCGGCTATCGCCACCTTCTGCTTGGGGCCATCCATAAGCCTCGATCCTATGCCCGCAAGCGACGCAGCTGCGGCCTCCACCGAACGACGGTCGGCCTGGATCGCGTTGGGAATCGCTCTTACCAGCCTCTCGGCGTTCACATCGAGTTTCATCGCATGCGCGGCGAGCAACGCGTTGGGATCGGTGAAAATCGGCCTCGAAGCCACTTGCCTCAACCGCTCGTCAAACGACGCGAGCTTGCCCGTCAGCGCCGACGACATCCGCTGTTCCGCCTGCTGCAGACTGCGTTCGATCTGCGCGATGTCCATCGTCGAGGCCTCTGCGGCAGCTGTGGGCGTGGAGCATCTCAGATCGGAGACCATGTCGGAGATCGAGTTGTCGGGCTCGTGCCCTATCCCGGTGATCACCGGATGGGAGCAAGCCGCCACCGCACGGGCTACCTTCTCGTCGTTGAAAGGCATCAGATCCTCGTACGATCCGCCTCCGCGCACCAGCAGGATGACATCGCAATCTGAAGAGTCCGCAGCCTGGATGCCCGCGACGATCGCGGCCGGCGCACCCTCTCCCTCTACGGGAACGCCGCACACGAAGACCTCCACGTAGGGGCTTCGCCTGCGAAGCGTCCTGAGCACGTCGTGCACCGCCTTGCCGCGCGGCGAGGTGACCACCGCGACCTTCGAGGCGAGCTGCGGTATGCGTTTCTTGCGTTCGGAGCGCATCAACCCTTCGGCCTCGAGCTTCTTGGCGAGCAGAGCCACCTTCATGCGCAGGTCGCCCTCCCCCGCCGGCTTGATGCTGCGGGCGACGAAATTCATCCGTCCCTTGGCCGCATAGAGGGAGAACGCCCCGGAGATCTGAACCAGCATCCCCTGACGCAGCTTTATCGGATGGCGGGCGAAGTCGTTCTTCCACATCATGCACGGGAGGGCACCGACGCTGTCGGTCAACGTGAAGTAGACCGCCTTGTATCCGGGTTTGTCGGAGTACTCCGACACTTCGCCCTCTATGGTGACGCGGACGCTCTCAAGGCTGCGCTTGGCGATCTGGAGAGCCTGGGATACGGTCAGCACGGCGGGGTCGCCGCCGGTGGATCCATACCCCTGAAAGCTCCCGTCCCGACCTCCCGTGCCCGAGCCGCGAGCCGCGCTAGCCACGCCTGTTCGCCATCCCGATGTAGTAGAGCAGCAACAGCACCGAGGAAAGCGCCGAGGCCACGTAGGTCATCGCGGCGGCATTAAGAACGCTGCCCGACCCCGCGTACTGCTCCTCGGGAAGCACCTCTATCGACCTGATGGACTGCATCGCCCTTCTAGATGCGTTGAACTCCACCGGCAAAGTCACGAGCTGGAACGCCACGACGACGGTGTACATGATGATCGCCGCCCATACGAGATTCATGTTGACCATGGCAAACCCGATTACCAAAAGGATGACCCACAGGTTTGAAGCGGCGTTGACGGCGGGGACGAGCGTCATCCGCGCCTTGATCGGCACGTAACCGGTGGCATGCTGCACCGCGTGTCCAGCCTCGTGGCAGGCGATCGCAGTGGCCGCCACCGTCCTTGCATCATAGACCCCCTCCGAGAGATGAAGCGTCTGGGTGCGAGGATCGTAGTTGTCCGTCAGCTCTCCCGCTACGCGGTCAATCGATACGTTGCGCAGGCCGTTGGCATCGAGCATCTTACGGGCCATCTCGGATCCCGAGAGACCAGACGCGACCGGGATGCGCGACCATTTCCTGTAGGTCCTTTGTATCATCGCCTGAGTTCCCAACCCCAGGATCAGGGTCATCGCGACGATGATCAGGTACATGGGATCGAACAGCATCTGCCTACACCTTCCATTCCATCCGTCATGCCACCGGCCGGTGCCGGTGCCGTTGGCTTCGACCCGCTCCGACAGCGTGGCCGGAGTGCATCGGCGGCCCCAAGCCATTCCAGCCCGAGCCGACGCGTCGGCGGACTCGTCCAGCGCTGCGGCTCCGACCTGCGCCGGCCTCGTCGCCAACCTGCTTAGGCTCGCGCCATCCGCCTCAGTCGACCACCATCTGACCGTCTTCTATCCGGAGGGTCTCCCCGCCGTTCAGAAACCTCACGAGCTCTCGACCCACAAGCTCTCCCCTCCAACCGGAGAGGATATCCAGACCCTCCCTCTTACCATTCGCCAGCGAGACGAGGTCGTCGTGGGTTGCAAGCACCTGCGGGGCGACGCTGTGCTCCCTCGCCCTCATCCGGACTATCCCCATGAGGACATCGGCCACCGCATCGGACCCGACGGAGGAATGCCC
>CAZPAN010000009.1:12984-24219 GCA_964584585.1 uncultured Coriobacteriaceae bacterium
GGGCCATGTGGAGGGATCGCTCTTCTTGCCGCGCTCGATGATGGCGATGAGATCTTTGGCCATCGTCTTGTTCAGCTTCTCGCGTGCGCCCCTGATCCTGAAAAGCTCCTCTGTGGTCTTGGGCTCGCGGCGGCTGATCTCCACCACCAGCTCATCGGAGATGACCCATTTTCTCGGGATGTTGCGCTTCTTCGCGATGCCTTCTCTCCAGATGGCAATGTCGGAGACATGCACGAGCTGCTTTCGAGAAAGCGAGCTGGCCTTCTTCACCTTGCGCCACAGCTCCGACTCGGGCTTCTCGTAGGTCGAGGGATCCGCCATCTCCTCGAACTCCGATCCCAGCCATTGGAGCCGGCCGCTCTCCTTCAGCATCTCGGTCATCTTATCGTACATGGGTATCAGGTAGCGGACGTCCTCCAGAGAGTACTGTATCTGACTCTCCGACAGAGGCCTCAGCGTCCAGTCGGTGAGGGAGTCGAGCTTTTGCAGCTTCACGCCGCACAGTTCGCTGACCGCCGTGGCGTATCCCACCTGCTTGGGCATCCCAAGAAGCGGCGCTGCGGTCTGGGTGTCGAACACCGGAGAGGGCACAACGCCGCATCTGTGGTAGAGCAGCTCCCTGTCTTGCCTTCCGGCATGGAACACCTTCACGGTGTCAGGGTCAGCGAGTATCTCCACCAGAGGCTTCAGGTTCTTGATCGCCAGCGCGTCGATGATGAACTCGACGTCATCGGTGGCCATCTGAAGCAGGCATAGGAGCGGATAGTAGGTCTTGTCCCGCATGAACTCTGTGTCGATCGCGAGCGCCCGGCATCCCTTGATACGGCCGAGCATTTCGAGCATGTCCTCTGTCTTGGATATGAGCAAGTCACGTACCCCAGCGGATGCCCCCTCCGCATAGCCGTCCGAAGCCCTCTCCGGGTAGGGGCGCCTGGTCACGACGATACTACGGCTCGAACGCGCCCGGTTGGGCTATAGTTAGGTTAAGAACCATCATAATCAAAACGAAGAGATATCTCATGAGACTACTGGTCATAAACAACAAAACCTCGGGACTCGGCGATAACGCCATCTACGACTTCCTCCGGGTCATAGGCGGCGAGGGCGACGAGCTCGTCATCCGCAACCTCTCCAAGGACGCATCGATATCCAGACTCACATACGATGCCGAAAGCTTCGACATAGTCGTGGTCTCGGGCGGAGACGGTACGATCGCCTCGGTCTGCTACGAACTGAGATACCGCGAGGTGCCGGTGGTCCCGTTCCCAGCCGGCACCGGCAACCTGCTGAGCATGAACCTCTCGAGTCCCGAGGAACCCCGCGCGATAGCCGACATGGTGAAGAAGCGCAACATAGAGTACTACGACCTCGGCGAGCTCTCCTACACCACCGACGGCGGCGTGCCCAAGACCAATGGATTCGCGATCATGGCAGGAGCGGGATACGACGCCATGATCATGGACACCGCCAGCGATCTGAAAAGCATGCTGGGCCAGAGGGCCTACTACGTCTCGGCCCTTCTCACCGAAAAGCCCACCAAGGCCAAGATCTCCCTCACCGTGGACGGCAAGCGCCACAACACCTCGGGGATCGGAGTCATGTTGGTGAACTTCGCCAAGATCGCTCCGGACATCTCGGTGACCCATGTCAACGACGCGCAGGACGGACTGATCGAGGTTGTCGTCCTCAAGCCCGGCCACAGGATGGGGCTTCTGCCCGTGCTCTTCGCGGCCTTCCTCGATCGAAGGGGCCAGTTCCCCACCCGCACAGCAGCCTTGGAAGTCTACGCTGGTCGAGAGATCGAGATCTCCACGAACCCCCCGCTGCCGATCCAATATGACGGAGAGATGGCCGACGCCCATACTCCGCTGCGGGCGAAGGCGCTTCCCGGCTCTCTGAAGGCGATAGTCGACGACGAAGAGCTCACCCGACTCGAGACTCTGAGGTTGCTAGACGATACCGAATAGGGAGCTGGGCTAGGCTGGCATTCCCCGACGCCGCCCGACTCCCTCCCACGCTTGAAGCTGAAACCTCCTCGGGAAGCGCTCGCGTCCCGATCTCCGGCCATACGCTATGATCTTCGAGTGAAACCGGATATCCCGAACTCGACACCGAAAACCCCGCAAACCAGTTCGTGAGGAGAGGCACATGAACGTGGGTCAGGCTCTCGACCATGCAAACGCGATGTTCATCCCCGAGTTCATCTACGCCGGAGGTGAGGAGGCGATGCAGTCGGAGCGCCAGAAGAACGAGGAGGCCATCCAGGTCCTCCGCGAAGCGTGGCGCTCGTCCGCCGGAGACCCCGGTTTCTCCTTCTCCGACGTCCTCGGGCTCGCCGACCGCAACCGCGACCTCTGCGACCAGATAGGCATCGATCGCATCGAGTCGCTAAACGGCCTGAATCTGCCGCGCTCGCTTAGCGACGACGACACCTGCCGGAGCATCTCCGTGCTACAGGGACGCACCGCCGACGAGGTGGCCAAGGAGGTCGCCGACGCCAACGGATCGTGGGGCATCGCGTACGTGCACAGCAAGGCCTCGGGCACCTATATGGGCATCGACATCGAGACCACCAGTCGCAACCCCGACAGGGGATACATCGTAAACGTGGGCTGGAAGATCATAGAGCTCTCGCCGTCGGCCATCCCGACGGATCCCTTCACGACCTTCTGCGGCATCCCAGACATGTACAGGGAGAAGGGCGTCCCTCTCGAGAACATCCACCATATCTCATGGTCGGACATCGATGGCAAGAGGCCCTTCAGAGAGAATGCCGAGCTTCAGGCCAAGCTGCTCGACATGCTCTTGACCTACCCCTACATGGCACACAACGCCGCGTTCGAGGACGCATGGTTCATGCTGCACCTCGACGGGTACGCCGAGGCCAGGCGCGAGAGACGCATCGTCCCCATCGACACGCGCGACATCTGCCGGAGGATCGACCCCGAGGTCACGGCCGCCCTTCCCTCCACCAACCCCGCCAGCCTCGAGAACTGGGCGAGACGCAGAGGCACGCTGGCAAGAGACGAGAAGGAGAGGCACCTCTCTTTAGAGGACACCGACCTGATGCTTCGCACTGTCGTCTGCGAGCTGGCCGAGAGGGGCCTGCTGTAGCCGATCGGCGCGCAGGCCGAGGCAGCCTGCGCCTTCCCGCCTACTCGTACCTCGCGCGGGCGGAAGCCACGATGGAGGCGACGTCGGCGGCCACCGAGTCTATCGGATAGGACAGCTTCTCCCCGACGGCGCGGTCCTTGACCTCCACGGTGCCCTCGGCCACGCCTCGCTTTCCGACGGTAACCTGGTAGGGCCATCCGATGAGGTCGTTGTCGTTGAACTTCACGCCGGCTCTCTCGTCCCGGTCGTCGATCGCGACCCGCACGCCCGCGTCGCGCAGCTCGGCGGCGATGCGCTCGGCCACGGGAAACACGATGTCGTCCCCGACCGTCAACGGGATGACCACGACCTCCGCAGGCGCTATCGACAGGGGCCAGCAGATGCCGTGCTCGTCGTTGTGCTGCTCCACCACAGCGGCTGCGGTCCTGGTGATGCCGATGCCGTAGCAGCCCATGATGAAAGGCTTCTCCAACCCGTCCTCGTCCATGTAGGATGCACCCATCGATTCCGAGTACTTGGTGCCGAGCTGGAAGATCTGCCCGACCTCGATCCCCCTGGCCTCCTGGAGCGCGAGTCCGCAGACAGGACAGCCGTCCCCTGGCTTGGAGACGCAGAGATCCTCCCAGGCATCGACCTCGAAGTCGACGCCGAGACGTGCGCCCACGTAGTGGTAGCCCTCCTCGTTGGCGCCGCAGACCCACTGGGAGGCAAGCTTCAGGCTGGCGTCGGCATGAACGCGAACTCCCTCGGGCAGCCCCACCGCTCCGATCGATCCCTTGTGAAGGCCCGCCTTCGCCAGACCCTCGTCGTCGAGCAGCTCGAATCCGGGGATCGCCTTGCCCACCTTGATCTCGTTGAGCTCGTGGTCTCCGGGAACGAAGACGGCATGAACCTCTCCGTCTTCTCCCCTGCCGACGAGGGCCTTGACGGTATGGCTCTGCGGAATCCCCAAAAACTCCGCGAGTTCCTCGATGGTGCTCACACCGGGGGTGGCGACCTTCTCCATGGTGCCGACCTCGTGAACGCCCGGCTCTATGACGGATGTGGCGGCCTCGACGTTGGCGGCGTACCCGCACGAGCAATGGACCAGCGCGGCCTCGCCGCTTTCCGCCAGCGCCATGTACTCGACTGAGGTGGAACCGCCTATCTGTCCCGAGTCGGCGGCAACCGGCCTGTACTCCAGACCGCAGCGCTCGCAGACCCTGACGTAGGCCTCGGCCATGCGGTCGTAATGCTCCTGCAGCGATTCCTGGGTGGAGTGGAAGCTGTAGGCGTCCTTCATGATGAATTCCTTGGTGCGCAGCAATCCGAAGCGGGGACGGATCTCGTCCCGGAACTTCACCTGGATCTGGTAGAGGGAGAGCGGCAGCTGCCTGTAACTTCTAAGCTCGTCGCGCACCATCGAGGTGATGATCTCCTCGTGCGTGGGACCGAGGCAGAATCCGTGGCCATTGCGGTCCTCGAGCCTCATCAGCTCGGGGCCGTAGTCGTTCCAGCGTCCGGACTCCAGCCACAGCTCGGCGGGCTGCAACGCCGGCATCATGATCTCCTGCGATCCGGCAGCGTCCATCTCCTCGCGGACTATCTCCTCGATCCTTCTCAGGACGGCGTTTCCGAGTGGAAGGAACGTGTAGACCCCACCCGAGACCTTCCTCATCATCCCCGCCCTGAGAAGGAGCTTGTGGGAGGCGATCTCCGCATCCACCGGATCCTCCTTGAGGGTCGGTGCGTAAAGCTCGCTCATCCGGATCATCCTGCTGGCCAAGGCGCTCTCACTCCTTCGCATCATCCGAGCACGCGGATCCTGCCGCGCGTTCGGTCGGACGCCTTGACGGCGCCCACTTCCGGCTATGTGTGCGGAGGCAATTCTAATGCAAGGAAGGCCGTGGGCGGCTACAGCCTCTCTATCTCCCCGAACAGCGCATCGACGATCTCGGATTCCGGCACCTTGCGGATGACCGCCCCTCTTGCGAAGATCGTCCCATGCCCATCACCTGCGGCGACTCCGATGTCAGCGTCCGCCGCCTCGCCCGGGCCGTTGACCACACATCCCATAACGGCCACCTTTATCGGCTTGGCCACGCTCCGAAGCCTGTCCGAGACCTCCTCGGCGAGCGGTATCAGATCGATCTTCGTCCGCCCGCATGTTGGACAGCTCACCAGCTCGGGAGACCTCCTGCGAAGCCCCAGCGCAGCCAGGATCTCCCAGCCGACCGCGACCTCCTCGTCGATTCCTGCGGTGAGTGAGACCCTGAGCGTGTCCCCGATTCCCTCGGAGAGCAGAATCCCGAGGCCCACGGCGGATTTCACGGTCCCCTGGCGCAGCGTGCCGGCTTCGGTGACGCCGATGTGAAGCGGCGTTTCCGGGATGCATCCGGAGAGACGCCGGTATGTCTCGATCGTAGTGGGGACATCATGGGCCTTGGCGGAGACGACCACGTCGAAAAATCCCCTCGACTCAAGATGCGCGACCGCCTCCTCGGCGCTCGCCGCTAGCTTCTCGGGAAGCCCCATGCCCTCCATTTCCCTGAAGCGTTCCTCCAGCGAGCCGCCGTTGACCCCGATCCTGATGGGAATGCCGGCCTCCCCCGCAGCCTCGATCACCGCATCGACCCTCTCGGGTGCACCGATGTTGCCCGGGTTGATCCTCAGCTTGGCCGCGCCCCTGCGAGCGGCCTCTATCGCGAGCCTGTGGTCGAAGTGGATGTCGGCCACAACAGGGATCGGGGAGGCCGCGCAGATCTCGGCGAAGGCGTCGAGCGCCTTCTTGGAGGGGATGGCGAGCCGCACGATCTCGCAACCCAGGGATGCGACCCTCTCGATCTGCTCCAGGGCCAACGCGACGTCGGAGGTGGGAGTGGAAAGCATCGTCTGCACCGCCACGGGGGCGCCTCCCCCGATCGGCACGTCTCCCACCATCACACGCCTGGTGCGCCTGTCGGAATTCCCTTCGATGCGATCGACCATAGGATGCCGCCTTCCAAACATCGGATCGAGAGACGTCTCTGCAGGGCGCATCGCCGGATACGTGCGCGATCCGCCCTGAGAAGACGCAGCTACATCGGGTACACGCCCGACGAGATATTCAGAACGTCTTGCCCCATGACCGCAACGAACAGCATCATCATCAAGACGATGCCCAGCATGGAGTAGTTGTTGACTGCCCTGAACGAAAGGGCGCAGCCCTTGATCCTCTGGATGATCTCCACCACTATCCTGCCGCCGTCGAGGGGCATCAGCGGGAGCAGGTTCATCAGCCCGATCGATATCGAGACGCCGGCGACGAGATAGGCGAAGCTGGCGAACCCGGTCTGGGCCGCCTGAGCCGCGACCACGGCCACGCCGACGATCGAACTCGACTGGCTTATTGTCTCGGCTGCGGTGAGCGGGTTGATCAGGCCGACTATCGCCACCACGACCTGGCCGATGTAGTAGAAGGCCATCGAGGCCGACTCTCCGATACCATAGAGATGCTGCTGAGTGCCTGCGATGACGCCGATCATCGCGTTGCCCGTGCTCTCCGACTCGACGGTCTGCATCGTCGCCGTCATCTCGACCCCGTCGCGCACATAGCCGATCTCCACGGTCTCGCCGATCTCAAGCTCCCCGATCGAGGCGTGGAAATCCTCCCAGCCATTGACCTCGACGCCGTCGACGGAGACCAGGGTGTCTCCCTCCGCCAAGCCCGCTTCCTCGGCTGGCGAGCCTTCCTGGACGCCGGAGATGGTGGTGGAGGCCTCCGTCGTGCCTACGAGCGTGAAGACCAGCATCATGACGATCACGGCGCTGAAGAGGTTGGCGAGAGGGCCGGCGAGGCAGATGACGATCCTCTTCCAGCAGGGCAGCGAGAGGTAGGTCTCCGACCTCTCCGAAGCTATGAAGGACTCAGGATCGGAGAGCGGGCGGCGCGTCCCGGCCTTCTCGCCGGAGACCTCGGGCGTCCGATAGAGAACGTCGGTGGGGCCCTTCGGCTTCGCCTTCTCGACGGTCCCCCACTCCGAGAGGGCATCGAGGGCGGCCTCCACGTCGAAGCCCAGGGCCTCCGTCGCAGCCAGCGTCTCGGCCTCGGTTATCCCGCCGTAGCGGTAGACCAGAGCCGCAGCGCGAGGGAGATCGTCCTCGTCGATCCACTCGTCCATGCCGGCGATCCTGGCATATCCGCCAAGCGGGACAGCCGTGACGCCGAAGCGCGTCCGGCTCCCCTTGGGCCTGAAGCCCACCCTAGGTCCGGGCAGTCCCACCATGAACTCCAGCACCCTCACATTGAAGGCGCGGGCGGCCAGGTAATGCCCGCCCTCATGGATCACGACTATCACGGAGATCATCACGATCCCCCAAAAGATTATCAGCAGGATGCTCATCTCTCATCCGCCCCGGCGATCCCCAGCTCGCTTCGAGCCTCGGACCTGGCCCAGGCGTCTACCTCCTCGATATGCTCTATCGACTCCACCGGTTCGCTCTCATGACGCTCCAGCGCCGCTCCGACCGCGCGCTCTATGTCTAGGTAGCCGCATCTACCCTCTAGGAAAGCCGAGACCGCCACCTCGTTGGCGGCGTTTAGCACCGCAGGAGCGGTCCCTCCCGTCCTGCCTGCGTCTATGGCGAGGGCAAGGCATCCGAAGGTCTCCATGTCGGGTGCCTCGAACGTAAGATCGCCCAGCATGGCGAAGTCGAGCGGCTCGCACGGACAGGCCCATCTGTCGGGATAGCTCAGCGCGAACTGTATCGGTATCCGCATGTCGGCGACGCCCAGATGAGCCTTCACCGATCCGTCGGAGAACTCCACCATCGAGTGGATGCAGCTCTGCGGGTGGACGACCACCGAGATATGGTCGAAGTCGCAGCAGAACAGGTGATAGGCCTCTATGACCTCGAGTCCCTTGTTCATCAGGGTCGCGGAGTCGATCGTGATCTTCGGACCCATCGACCATGTGGGGTGGGCCAGCGCCTCGGCTGCGGTCATGCCCGCAAGCTCCTCGCGAGGCATCCCCCTGAAAGGGCCTCCGGAGGCGGTTACCCAGATCCGCTCGACATCTCGCTCGCTTTCTCCGGCGAGGCACTGGAAGATCGCGGAATGCTCCGAGTCTACCGGTATCAGTTGACCAGGGGCGGCCATCGGCATCAGGATGTCGCCGCCGACCACAAGCGACTCCTTGTTGGAGAGCGCCAGGCGCCGCCCCGCAAGAAGCGCCGAATGGCTCGCGCGAAGGCCCGCGATCCCAACAAGAGCGTTCAGCACCACGTCGAGCCGGGACGGATCGGGGTCTGGGCTTTCCGCCGCAAGATCGGCCACCGCCTCGCTCCCGAACCCCACCGAGACCGATCCGGGTAGCGAGGCGAGGGCGGGATGGCCCCTCTGAGACTCGTCCGCCACCGCTATGCGCGAGACGCCGAAACGGATCGCCTGCTCCACCAGCAACTCGACCGAGCTGCCGGCTGAAAGCGCGACCACCCTCACGGCGCCGCCCGACCTGGCGGCGACATCTAGGGTCTGACGCCCGATGGATCCAGTGGATCCCAGCACGGTGAGGTCTACTGGCCTCATCGGCTCACCTCCGATTCGTCGATTGAAACACCGGGAAGACGTCGATTGATTTAGATAGCTATGACCCCGGCGATCATCAGGCACATAGCTGATGCGGCGCAGCCCATGATGAGCGCGTCGCACCTGTCCAGGAAACCCCCATGACCGGGGAGCAGGGTTCCTGAATCCTTCTTGCCGGACGCCCTCTTCACGCGCGACTCCGCGAGATCGCCCAGCACAGAGAAGACCCCGGAGACCACTCCGCAGGCGATCGCGACGGGGAAGGAGAGCTGAACGCCCGGCACGAACGGCACCGCCAGCCATATGACGACCGATCCTATCAGGCCGGCCACGCAGCCCTCCCACGACTTCTTCGGTGAGATGCGCGGCGCCATCCTATGGCAGCCCAACCTCGAACCCCAGACATAGGCCATCGTGTCGTTGGTCCAGACCGAAAAGACCACGGCCACGGCCAGGATCCCTCCCCATGTCCCCTCGACGCCCGTGCGGATCACAACGATCGAGGTAAGCATGAAGCCCGTGTAGATGGCGCCGAAGACCGTGACCGCCGCATCTGTCACTCGGGCCTTCGGTGAGGCGACGTACCACACCATAATCGTCGCCGTGAGGAGGAGCGTGAGGAACAGCATCCCGTTCACTCCCAGCCACACGTACGCCAGAGGATAGAGGGCGGCGCCCGTGACGCCGATCCACTCGTTGGGGAGCTTCGCGTCGGATCGCAGCAGGGCAAAGAGCTCGAAGGAGCAGAGCGCCGAGAGCGCAGTCGCGAGCACCACGGTAGAGATGTCGTTGGCGAGCAGGCAGGCGAGCACGACGACGGAGAAGACCAGCCCGGTCTTGAACCTGCCCGTGGACTGGCGGGAGCGCTTTGATCTGGCTTCTTCGACAGCGGGTGCTTCCTCTGTCCGATCGGATCGCCCCGTCACAATACCCTACCAAACCTTCTGCTGCGCGACTGATAGGAGAGCACGGCCCTGACGAGCTCGTACGTGTCGAAATCGGGCCACAGGACGTCGGTGACGTACAGCTCGGTGTATGCCGACTGCCACAGCAGGAAGTTGCTGATTCGCATCTCCCCGCTCGTCCTTATCATCAGAT
This sequence comes from uncultured Coriobacteriaceae bacterium, assembly GCA_964584585.1. Classification (GTDB taxonomy): domain Bacteria; phylum Actinomycetota; class Coriobacteriia; order Coriobacteriales; family CADBOM01; genus CAZPAN01. Next base: position 22,742 of record CAZPAN010000009.1, read on the forward strand.
CTGGATCCGGGATGCCCGCCGTGTAGAGGTTGGCGGCCAACATGTCCTCGTCGATCGAGGCAGGATCGAGCCTGCCTGCGGCCGCCTCGGCGGCTAGGCGCCTGGCGGCGTTGACGATCTCGCTTCTGCCGCCGTAATTGACGGCCATCACGAGGGTCATCCCCGGGTTGGAGCGGGTCTTTTCGATAGCGGAGGCGAACGACTCCCGCGTCTCCTCCGGAAGGGCCGACATGTCGCCTATCAGCTCCACGCGGACGCCCTCCTCATGAAGGCCCTCGACTTCGGCGGCCATGGTGTGGGCGAACAGCTCCATGAGCAGATCGACCTCGTCAGCCGGCCTGTTCCAGTTCTCCGTGGAGAAGGAATAGATAGTGAGGTACCTCACCCCGATGTCGCTGCAGGTCCTGACCGCAGCGCGCACCCCCTCGATGCCGGCCTCGTGACCGCAGCTCCTCGGAAGACTGTGACCCTCCGCCCATCGGCCGTTGCCGTCCATGATTATCGCTATATGCTGGGGAACCCTGTCGGGATCGTATCCAGACAGATCCAGATCGGCGGGCATCTCGCCAAGATACTCGCGAAGCCGCCCTGAAGACATGCCCATGGCTAGATCTCCATGACTTCTGCTTCCTTGCGGGAGAATATGTCGTTGATCTTCGCTATGTACTCGTCGGTGAGCTTCTGGATCGCGTTTTGCTCCCTGCGCTCGTCGTCCTCGGTGATCTCGCCGGCCTTGCGGGCCTTCTCGAGCTTGCTGTTGGCATCGCGGCGGGCGTTGCGCACGGAGACCTTGGTCTCCTCGGCGTACTTGCTGCACTGCTTGACGAGCTCGCGGCGCCTCTCCTCGGTGGGCGAGGGGAACGGAAGGCGTATCGCGGATCCGTCGTTGCCGGGGGTTATACCGAGATCGCTCCCCTGGATGGCTTTCTCGATGGCACCGAGCAGGCCCTTGTCCCACGGCTCGACGAGGAGCATATGAGCCTCGGGGGTCTTGATGGAAGCGACCTGGGTTATCGGAGTGGCGACCCCGTAGTAGTCGACCGTGATGTGCTCCAGGTTCTTGGCGGAGGCTCTGCCAGTCCTGACGGTGGAGTAGTCCCTAGTGAGACTGTCGATGGCCTTGTCCATGGCCTCTCTGGCGCTGTCGATTATCTCGTTGCTCATTTGAACGCACATCCTAAGTAGCTGGGCCCGCTGGGCATGATGAAACTTGCGACCTGCTCGGCACAGGGCCGGTCCGGCCGCATGCACCTGAAGGTTGATTATAGTTCGTCGATGGCTCTTGCTCGGCCACGACGCCGACCGCCTCCACACGAAGCGCCCTGCGTCCGGCAGACGCCGCTTCTGCCTCGGAGCCTATCGACGCTTGCGGCACGGCGAACGATCACGTTTGCCGAACGCCGCCCTACGGCGCCTACCGATCACGGCGCCGATCAGCGCTCGACGACGCTTCCCGGGCACTGCTCGACCACGGTGCC
>CAZPAN010000010.1:0-13819 GCA_964584585.1 uncultured Coriobacteriaceae bacterium
TCGATGGGGCGCCGGCTGCCGAAGTCGTCCCGCTCGGAGAACATGATGCGCGCCGCTTTGTCTCCGCCACGGCCTTCCTTGCACTTCGCTTCGTCGAAGGCGTTGAACGCCTGCATGTTGACGATCATGACCGAGATGTCGCTGCGACTCGCAAAGCCGTCGAGCTCGTTGAGGCGGGAGCTGTTGTACACGAACCACCAGATGCGCTTTCCGTAACGTTCGGCGAAGTGGCGCTCGGTGGTTTGAAGCGATTTCGCCCTTTCACCAAAGTTACCTCACCAAAAGTTACCGGTTTCCATGCAGCTTTGGAGCTTCGACTTGTTTGGCGTGCTGACGGCCATGCCCAGGTGATTACAACGAAGATTGCTTTCTCAAGTACTTCCTGCTTCGGCTTGTAGATGACGCAGTTGGCACTGCTAACCCGGCTTCTACGAGCTTCTTGACGTGATAGCGGGTGCTAGAAACGGTCTTTCCCAACATCTCTGCGATTTCCTGGATGCTCAAAGCTTTGTCGGTTTGCAGTATGGAGAGCAGGACATCTTCCACTTCTGGCGCGGGGTGGTTCCCGGTATCGTCAGCGAGCATTCTGTAAGTGTCGGCATGCACGCGAGAGACTATGCCCTCTCTCTCGAACTGGAAAGCGGCTTCGCGGATTTCGTCGGAGTCGATCATTAGGTTTCTGTGGAGCTCTTGAACCGTTGACGTACCCATCTTCTTCATGGTGAGAAGCAGGGACTGCTCGTGCTGCGTTAACTCTCGTTTGGTTACACGGCTGATCCATTCGAGATTCGCGACTATCTCCGTTCCACTCCTACCAAGCCTTACCCTGAAGCTGTCGATATCCGCTTTGAAATCTGGCACGGTGAGCGTCCTAGACTGCATTAGCCTGATCATGAAGGGCACGCCGCCTCCGCCGCCTTCGGCGGGCCTGCCTGTCCCTCCGGGCAGCTCAACTGCGGACATCAAACGCATGAGCGCTGCGTTCCTGCAAAGCGAGGTCCCGTCCGCTATGTTGTCGAGGGTCTTTCCGCCCCAGAGGCCACCTGGGTTCGTGATCTCCACCCTGTCGGGATAGATGTCGACCGCAACGGACTGACCCACATAACGGGGTCCGTACTCGCGGTGGATGACTGCGTTCGCGATGGCCTCACGCAAAACCTCTTCTGGGATTTCCAGTTCATCTTTCCTGCCGGCTCCCTCTATGACGGACATTCGCCTGAGGTTCTTCGCAGTGGCCGCAACGGCGTCCTCTATAACCTCCCCGAGCTCTCCTTCGCATACAGTTCTATCTAGATATCGGGGACCTATTGGGGGTGATTTCTCGATGTCAGGATGAACCATGACGTCTACAGCCAATTTAGGGAAGAATTGCTGCGGGTAGTTGCCTGCCGCAAGCAGGCCGCCAAGCCTGATCTTGCCGTTTTGGTCGCTTATGTTTAGGCGAGCCATTTGGGCTTGGAGGGTCTTTGCCCCGCGTAGCGCCTTGGGGTGGTTTGTCTTTTCGTTCTCGATGATCTTTTTGACTGTCTTTTTGTTGAGATCGTCTATGGAGGCTTCTGGGACGATTTCTTTGTCCGCAGGCGATGGTACCAGTGCGTTTTGAAGTGCGAATATCTCTGTTGCCGAGAGCTTCATGTCTTTGTCGGCAACGCGCTTGTAGCTGCCGTTTTCTACCCCTCGATTCGTGATGAAGCAGGGCTTTTGGGCGAGATCGACCTCGGCTATTCGGATAGCAAGAACCTGACTTCCCTCAAAATCCACTCTCGCGAGGTCGTATTGGGGTGGGTTGGTTAGCTTGCCGCCTCTTGCTTGCATGCCCGAAACGAACTGCTCAATCGACTTGTCTATGTCGAATTTTGGGGAAACCGCGAAGTCGTTCTCTTGATCCAGGCCAAGGAGAAGGAGACCGCCCGAGGTGTTGCCGAAGGCGCTCACGCTCTCCCACACACTGCTGCTTAGCTTTGTTTCACACTTCTTTGCTTCGACGTTTTCGTCATCGTTGTGTTGAAGACGCAGTTTTGTGACGATTTCCATCAGTTCTTCAGGATTCATTGCGATCCTTATTAGTTTGATCTCTTTTATTTCAGTTAAATATTTTAATACATCACTATAAAACATTATTTCTATCACTCAAATTTTTAGTGATAGACAGAACTTTTAACTGATGGATGAATGTATGGTTTCGATAGCGCGTATCCGACGCTTCGCTCGATTCCCTGCACGGGCCAGCGCGCCTTCTTCGCCTTCGCGCGCATGGGCTGCGGCACTCGCCGGATCTGATCCGATGTGGTCCCGGGCTACTTCAAACGCCTCTCGAGATCTCCCAGATCCAAATCGCCCATCATTCCCTGGAGCTTCCTCAGATCGCCCATCGACATCCCGCCCGGCATTCCACCGCGTCTGCCCGACTTGCGCTGGGCCTTGCGGTTCTTCTTGCCGCCCTTCTTGGGACGCTTCTTTGATTTGCCGCCCTCGTCGAGACCCTGAAGCCGCTTCATCATCTTCTTGGTCTCGTTGAACCTGGCGATGATCTGGTTGACCTCGCTCACCTGCACACCGGCGCCCATGGCGATGCGCTGACGGCGCGACCCGTTCAAAACGCCCGGCTTGGCACGCTCCTCCTTGGTCATCGAGTTGACGATGACCTCCGCGCGATCGAAGAAGTCCGCCTGGACGTCCCCAGCAGCAAGCGCCTTGTCGCCGCCCGGAAGCGCCGAGAGCAGCTTGGAGGCCCCTCCCATCTTCTTGAGTTGATGGTTCATCATCACGAAGTCGTCGAGGGTCAGCTCCGCGCGGGCGATGCGCTCGGCCTCCTGCTGCTCGATGGCCTCCTCTGCGGCAAGCTGAGCCCTCTCGATGATCGAGACCATATCCCCCATTCCCAGGATGCGCTTGGCCATCCTGTCGGGGTGAAACTCCTCTAGGGAATCAGGCTTCTCGCCATCGGAGATGAACTTGATCGGCTTGCCGGTGACCTCTCTGACCGAAAGCGCAGCGCCGCCCCTCGCGTCACCGTCCATCTTCGACATGATGACGCCGTCGAAGTCAACCTTCTCGGCGAATGCGGCGACGACGTTGGTGGCATCCTGACCGGTCATCGCGTCGACCACCATCAGGAGCTGGTCGGGTTCGACCGCCTTCTTGATCGCAGCGGCCTCGTTCATCATGTCGTCATCTACGTGAAGGCGGCCGGCGGTGTCGATGATGACGATGTCGCGCATCGACTCCTTGGCCTCTCTCAGGGAGGCGGTCGCGATCCCCACCGGATCGACCCCGTCTCCCCTGAAGACCTTCACGTCGATCTCGTCGCCCAGCGTCTGGAGCTGATCGGCGGCTGCGGGCCTGTAGACATCGCAGGCCACGAGCAACGGCATATGGCCGCGCTGCTTGAGACGATACGCGAGCTTGGCCGCAGCGGTGGTTTTCCCCGAACCCTGAAGCCCGACGAGCATGATGATGACCGGCATCTTCTGCGGTAGCGTCATCTTGGAGTCGTCGGAGCCCAAAAGCGCGGTCAGCTCTTCGAGCACGATCCTCACGACGTTCTGACCCGGGGTGAGGGAGTCCATCACCTCGGAAGTCATGCATCTCTCGCGGGTCCTCGAGATGAAGCTCTTGACCACCTTGAAGTTGACATCGGCCTCGAGCAGCGCCATGCGGATCTCCCGCATCGCGTCGTCTATGTCCTTCTCCGAGAGACGTCCTTTCGACCTCACCTTGTCGAGTACGCCCCGCAGCTTGCTGGAGAGTGAGTCGAGCATCCGACCGCACCGCCTTCCGATTCAAGTTGACTACCGTGCGTCGCGCGCCATGGGGGTGCGCTTCGGCCCCAGACCGCGCTCCGGAACAGGGCCGGCCGCCGCGTTGGCTGCCTGCCAGAGCCGAAACGCCCGCCGAGCTCCCGGCACGTCGCGTCTCAAGTCCGACGCCGAGCCGGACTACCCCACCAGCTCCTCGGCGAACTCCCGAGCGTCGAAGGGGCGCAGGTCCTCAATCTGCTCCCCCACCCCGATCCTGACGATCGGCAGCCCCAGCTCATGCGAGATCGCCACCGCGATGCCGCCCTTGGCCGTGCCGTCCAGCTTGGTCACCACGACGGCGTCGAGCGCGAGCGAATCGTTGAACACCTTGGCCTGCGCAAGACCGTTCTGCCCCGTGGTCGCGTCTATTACGAGCACGGTCTTCACGGGGATGGTCGCCCTCTTGCGAGTGACCCCCACGACCTTCTGAAGCTCCCGCATCAGATCGTCGGAGGTGTGCAGGCGTCCCGCCGTGTCGATGAGCACCAGATCCGAGCCCTTGGCCTCGGCTCTCTCGAGCACGTCGTAACAGACGCTCGCCGGATCGGCACCCCTCTCGCGCTCGACCACCTCGACGTCGGCCCTGCGGCCCCATTCCTCGAGCTGCTCGATCGCCGCTGCCCTGAAGGTGTCCCCGCTTCCCAGGAGAACCGAGCGACCGGCGTCCACGCCGGCCTTTGCGATCTTGCCAACGGTCGTGGTCTTGCCCGCCCCGTTTATCCCCACGAACAGCACGCATATGGGCGTCTCCTCGAAGAAATCCGCATCGGAACTCGCAAAGAGCGCGGCGATCTCGTCGACGAGCCTGCTCTTGACCGCATCGGCGTCGGGAATCGCCTCACGCCTCGTCGCATCGCGAAGGTTCTCCACGATCCGCATCGAGGCCGAAGGACCCATGTCGGAGAGGATCAGCGCCTCCTCCAGGCCATCCCAGTACTCGTCGTCTAGATTGGCTCCGCGACGAAGCAGCATGTTCATCGACTCGCTGAGCTTCGCACGTGACCTGGCCATGCCGCGCGAGAGCCTGTCGCGAAATCCCATCTAATCCTCCTGTCCGCCGTCCACGTCGACGCCCTGCTCCTCAAGGGACCTGAGGGCCTGATCGAGCTTCTGGCTCACTATCTTGCTCACCCCTGAGGCCTGCTTGGTGACGCCGTAGAGTATGTCGGAGATCTCCATAGTCTGCCTCTGGTGGGTGACCATTATCAGCTGCGTGGTGTCGCGCATCGAGTCGAGCAGGTCGCAGACGCGCTGCAGGTTGGTGCCGTCGAGCGAGGGCTCGACCTCGTCGAGTATGTAGAACGGCGCGTTGCGGGTCATGTAGATCGCGAACAGGAAGGCGATCGACACCAGCGCACTCTGGCCTCCGGATAGCTGGGTGAGGCTGGTGAGCTTCATCCCGCGCGGGTGGATGACAATCTCCACCCCTCCCTCTCCGTTCTCGTTGCCATCTAGCACGACCAGCTCTCCGGTATCTCCCGGGGCGAGCTGCTCGTACAGCCTGCGGAAGCTTTCGTTGACGGCGTTGAAGGTCTCGCGGAACTGCCGTTTCATACGCGTGTCGAGCGCGCGCGAGATCGTGTTGAGCTTCTTGCGGGCCTCGACTAGGTCGGCCACCTGCGACTCTATGTATTCGCGACGTCCCTTCAGACGCTCGAACTCCTCCATCGCCACGGGGTTGACCGCCCCGAGGTTGTCGATCTTGCGGCGCAGACGCGAGGCCAGGCCCTCGGCGGCGACCCGGTCCTCCGGGGAGGGGATCTCGAGAGCCGCCTCTATCGAGGTGCCGTTGTCCTTCTCGATGCGCTCGATCGCGTGCTTGACATCGACCTCCAAGCGGGCTTTCTCCAGGCGGACCCCGGTGAGGCGACCTTTGATCTCCTCCTGCTGGGCGCGGGCCTCGTCTCGGGCCGCCCTGGCCTCCTCGATGATCTCCCGAAGCGACATGGAGTCGCTCTGGGTGAGCTGGGCCTGCTCCTGGAGCCGCACGGCCCAATCGGAGATGCCGCCGGAGAGTTCGTCGAACACCCTGTAGAGAGGATCTACCCTCAGGCGGATTATCGAGAGCGACTCCTCGGTCTCGCGAGACACCTCAAGGGTCTTCGAGAGGTCGGCTATCTCCTTGTCGAGGCTCTCGATGCGCTTGCGACGAAACTCGATGCCCGACTTGCAGGTCTCCATCTCAGCCTTCGCGTTGCTCAGGCGCTCGACGATCTCGGACTTGCGCTGATTGATCTCGAAGAGACGTCTGGACGATGTCTCGGTCTCGACCCTCATGCCCTCGATGTCGGCGGTCAGCCTCTCGATGTTGTCGCGGAACTCCTGCGCGAGCGGGGCGGACTGACCGCGCCTCACATCCACGCTCTTGAGCTTGCGCTCGTTTTGCTCACGGGCGGCGTTGAGCTGCATCGAGTGCTGCTCGAGCCGCTCGATCTCCGCCTCCATCGAATCGTAAGCTCCCTGGTGCTTCGCCAGCTCCTCGGAGAGCTCGACGCCGTCCTGCTGGGGCAGCTCCAGAGCCCTCTCCGCCTCCGAGACGGCCATCTCACGGTCCCCGAGGTCGATGGTGCAGGCCTGCGCGGCCTCCTCCAGCTCGTTGAGCCTGCGCTGCCTGGCGAGCACCCCGTCCATGTCAGCCGCCTGGACGCCGAGGGTTATCTTGCCGGAGGGCCATACCACCGCCCCGTCTCGGGTGACGAAACGCACCTTGCGCTGCGGGTTGCGGTCGTGGAAAAGCACGGCCTGGGAGATCGTGCTGGCCACGTAGACGTCTCCGACGAGCGACCTGACGACCCTCTCGTACGCGGGGTCGCACTCCACCATGTCGAGCAGCCTCTCGCCGTCCGGGCATCTCGGCAGCTCGGAGTCCTCCGGTGCCTCGGCGTCTATCGGCAGGAAGGTCACCTCGCCGCCCGACTCTCCGCTTCTGAGAAGCTTCTCGGCGATGAGGTTCGCCGATTTCATGTCAACGGTCATGAGCGCAGAAACGTCGGATCCTAAAAGACGCTCGAGCACCGGCTCCATCTCGGCCGGGACGGTGATGGCCTGGGATAGGCGACCGACCACTCCGGCGAACTCCCCTTGGTGCTCGGCGATCCATCTCATGGAGGGGGAGGCTGTCTCGAAGGCCCTCTCGATCTCGCGCAGCGCGCGTGACTCCGCCTGTATGTCGGCGAGTCTGTCGCGGGTCTCGTTCATGGTCTTCCTGGCCTGGTCGAGCAGCCTCACGCGCTTGTCGATGTCCGAACGAGCCAGCGCGAGCTCGCCCTGCACCCGCAGCATCTCCCCCGAGAGAGACTCGCTTCTCTCCCGCTGGTCGGAGAGCTGCTGCTGAGCCTGCGAGAGCTCGGCGTTCACCTGCTCCATACGCTCCCTGAGCAGGCCCTCCTCCACATCGAGGGATTCCAGGGAGCTCTCCGCACGAGCGAGCTTGTCCTTGACCGATGCCAGGGCGCTCTCGTTGTTGCGCAGCTTGGCGGTCATCGCGGTGTGCTCGTCCTGGGCTTTGCGACGCTCCTTGGTGACCTGCTCGGAACTGCGGTTCAGCTCGTTGAAGGTGCTGTACAGCCCGTCGAGACGGGCATTGGTCTCCGCCATCTCCGTCTCGGTCCGATCGCGCTCCTCTAGAGCCGAGGCGAGCCGGGCCTGGGATGAGTGGATGGTCCCACGCAGCGCGGAGAGCCGCGAGACCATGTTTTTCCCCTTCTCTTCCAGAAGACGCATGTTGGAGTCGAGGCGGGCCATTATCGACTGACATCGGCTGCGCTGCTCGTTGAGGTCGCCTACGAACAGACCCTTCTCCTCGAGGATCCGCTGGCGCTTGGCAACCTCCTCCTCCTTCTCCTCAAGTCGGAATCTGGTGAGCTCGGCTTCCGCCTCTATCTCGCGCTCGGTCCGGGAGAGGTCCTCCCACTGCACCTGGAGGTTACGGAGATCATCGACGGCCAGGGAAAGCGATATCTCCTTAAGCTCGGCCGAGTACTCCTCGTGGCGCCTGGCCCTCGAAGCCTGTCGCTCGAGCGGGCGGAGCTGCGAGTCGATGACCTTCAACATGTCGTCGACACGGGCGAGGGACGAGTCCATCTTGTCGAGCTGACGGGAGGCGCGCATCTTGCGGGCCTTGTGCTTGAGGATGCCGGCAGCCTCCTCGAGAAGAACCAGCCGGTCATGCGGACGCGACTCGATCATCGCGGTGAGGTTGCCCTGGGTTATGACGGAGTGGACGCCCTCGCCGATACCGGAGTCGTGGAGTATGTCGATGATGTCACGGCGCAGGCACGGCGAGCCGTTGAGCAGATACTCGCTCTCGCCGTTGTGATGCATGCGCCGGGTGACGACGACGTCGGTGAACTCTATCGGGATCGTACCGTCGGAGTTGTCGAGCACCAGGTCGACCTCGGCGACCTTCGCGGCGGGACGGGCGGACGAGCCGGAGAATATGAGCTCCTCCATCGAATGCACGCGCAGGTTGGAGGTCTTGCGCTCGCCGAGAACCCACAGCACTGCCTCGGATATGTTGGATTTGCCAGACCCGTTAGGGCCGACTATCGCGGAGATGCCCGGCTCGAAGCTGATGACCGAACGGTCCGCGAACGATTTGAACCCCTTGAGCACGAGAGACTTCAGGTACACGTGGTTCTCGTTTCGCGTTGCGACGCCAGAGGCGCCGGCGCCCGATGGCAGTGGAACCCGGCGCCGGCTCGGCCGGCTGCGGGCATGATCTGGGCGCTAGAGCGTTTTCCGACAATGCGCATTCTACCCTTTGGGCTCCTCGCCAAGAGCCATGAGGGCGCTTTGGGCGGCCAAGGTCTCGGCTTCCTTCTTCGAGCGACCGCTTCCCGACCCCATCACGCGGCCGTCGCAGAGTGCTTCAGCGAAGAAAGTCCGGTCGTGAGGGGGACCTTCCTCCTCCACGATGCGATACTCGGGGTTCTTCCCATCGCGCTGGAGCACTTCCTGAAGCCTGCCCTTGTAGTTGGTGGAGCAGGAGAGGCGGCTGCCGTCGATGCGAGGCGCCACGGTCCGCATGATCCAGCTTTTGGCGACCCCCGCGCCGCCGTCGAGGAGGAGCGCGGCCACCACCGATTCGAACACGTTCTCGAGCGCAGAGTGCATGCCCCGACAGCCGGTGCCCCTCTCGCTCTCCCCGAAGATGATGACATCGGCGAAGCCCAGCTCGGCCGCGAGCGTCGAGAGCGACTCGCCTGAGACGACGGAGTTCTTCAGACGCGTGAGGCTCCCCTCGTCAAGGTCGGGGAAGCGCCAGTATACCTCAATCGCGATGACCGATCCCAAGAAGGCGTCCCCGACGAACTCGAGTCTCTCGTAGGAAAGTTCGACGCGCTGCTCCACCAGGACGGATGGATGCGTGAGCGCGCGTATCAGCAGCGATTTGTCCCGGAATGCGTACCCGAGGATCTCCTCCGCCCGCGCGACTATGCGGTCGAGCTCGTCTTGACCTGGGAATTGAGGGTGGGCCTTATGACGACTCATGAGACAAGCTTCTCCAGGTAGCCGACGGCTTCTCCTATGGTGCCGACCGCTGCGAAGTCATTGCCGGCGACCGTGACGTCGAACTCATCCTCGATAGCGGTGACGATCTGGAGCAGGTCCAGGGAATCGATTTTCAGGTCGTCCTGAAAACTGGTGGATTCATCCATCTCATCCCGGTCCGCCCCGATCTGCTCGGCTATGGTCTCGACGACCTTGTCGAATATATAGTCGCGGTCCACGGCGCACCCCCTTGATCCGAACGGACAGACGAGATCAGCAAACACATCCCGGCATTGTCCATCATCGCGCAGGGGTTTTCAAGGCTGCGAAAGTCGGCGGCTATTCCGGGCTATTCCGGGCTATTCCGGGCTACTCCGCGCCCATCTCCTTCGCGATGCAGGACGGGAGACCGTCGCGGACCGCCCGAGCGGTCGCAGCCACCCCGTTGGCTATGGCCGTGGGATTGGAAGAGCCATGTCCGATCATACAGACCGACTTGATCCCCAGAAGCGGCGCTCCGCCGTAGGTGTCGGCGCTTATCATCTTTTTCAGCTCGCTGATCGCGGGACGCAGCTTGGACGCCGCGAGCTTGTTGGCGACGGTCGAGGTCATCGCGGCCTTGAGCTCCCTGAAGAGCACGGATGCGGTCCCTTCGAGCACCTTGAGCGCGATGTTGCCCGTGAATCCGTCGGTGACCACGACGTCGCAGGCGCCCGCCATAATGTCGCCGCCCTCGACGTTGCCGATGAACCCCTCGACGTTCTCGGCCAGCAGCGCATGGACCTCTTTCGCGAAGGCGCTGCCCTTGGTCTCCTCCGACCCGTTGTTGAGCAGCCCGACCGTGGGGGCTAAACGCCCGAGGAGCAGCCTCGCATAGACCTTCCCCATGTGCGCGAACTGCACGAGGTACTCGGGCTTGCAGTCGGCGTTGGCCCCCACGTCAAGCAGGATCGGAGGGTTGTGAGGAACCGGGATTATCGTGGCGATCGCGGGGCGCTTGACGCCCTTGATGCGGCCGATCGTGAGAGTCGCGGCGGCAAGGCAGCCCCCCGTTGACCCTGCGGTGAAAAAACCGTCGGCGCAGCCGTCGTGGACGAGCTTGCAGCCGACCGCGATCGAGGAATCCTTCTTGGTCTTGAAGGCCTCGGCGGGATGGTCCCCCATCTCGATGACCTCGGTGGTGATCACGGGATCGATCCTACCTGGGAACTCCGAGGCGATCTGTGAGACCGACGTCTCGAGCCCAACCAGCACGATGTTCAGCAGGGGGTCCTTTTCCAAGGCGAGCCTGACTCCGTCGACGACGACGGAGGGAGCGTCATCCCCACCGTCGGCATCCACGCAGATGCGAACGGACCCTTCCTCCAAGGATGGTCCTCTTCCTTCCGTCGACTTCTTCACACCCGACGCGCCATCGATATCCGGCATCGCAACCTCCCGAAACGCAATCCGGCTCGCCGGCTGGCGAGGAGGATCGTATTCATCCCCTGCAAATGAACATGGCCGACATCCTATGCGACATCGGCCATAATTCGAACATGATTCTCGCGCGCCTAATCGGTGACGATGATCTCGCGATCCTTGTAATATCCGCAGTTCCCGCAGATGTGATGAGGGAGCTTCGTGGCTCCGCACTGCGGACAGATGGAACGGGCCTTGGTCGCGCAGACGTTGTTGGCGCTGCGACGGGAATGGACCTTGGCGCGGCCCTTCCTTCTCTTGGGTACTGCCATTATCGCTCTCCTTCGATCTTCAAACCGCGACTCGCGCAGTTGGTTTTAGCACGAAGGAGGATTTTAGCACTGGTCGCCTCAGGTGTCATCGGGACGACTCCTGAGCTGCTGCGTTCGCGTCGGATTCGGGTCGATTTGACTCTGCGGACGGCTCGTTTCGAGCAGCTCGTTCCGTCGACCCGGCGTTCTCGCGGATGGCGCGAGCCTCGGCGGTCTGCTCGGGGAACAGCTGCTCTAGAACCGTCGCCACCTCCTCGGCGACGTCTAGGGGCACCCCCTTCGCGCGGGCAAGCTCCGATGCAGGCAGGGCCAGCATCGCCCGTACCGAACCGAACTCCTTCAGAAGGGCCTTCTTGCGCTTCGGACCCAGGCCGACGATCCCGTCGAGGGCCGAGGCGGTCATGCCACGACCGCGTAGCTTGCGATGGTAGGTTATCGCGAAACGGTGCGCCTCGTCCCGTACGGCCTTCACCAGATACAGGGCGCTCGAGCCCATGGGGAGCCTCACCGGCTCCTCCTGCCAAGTAACAAAGAGCTCCTCATCGGCCTTGGCGAGGCCGGCCAGGGGGATGTCGGGGATCCCCAGCTCCCCCATCTGCCTGACTACGGCATTGAGCTGCGGCTTTCCGCCGTCGAGGATTATCAGATCGGGACGTTTGGCGAACCGCTCGTCAGCGCGGTTCTTCTCTGAGAAGCGGCGCTCGATCGTCTCGCGCATCATCGCCACGTCGTTGGCCTCGGGGGTCTCCATCTTGATCTTGAACCTGCGGTACTGCGACGAATCCACGCGCCCTCCGGTGAAGACCACCATCGAGGCGACCGAATAGCGGCCGTGGATCGTGGAGACGTCGTAGCACTCGATGCGCATCGGCGGGGCCGGCAGGGCAAGAGCGCTCTCCAGCTGAAGCAGCGCGTCATTGATCCGAGACTCGTCGTAGCGAGTGCGGATCTTGAACCTCTGGAGGGCGTGCTTGGCGTTCCGCTCCGCCATCGCGAGCAGGTCGCGCTTGTCGCCCCTGCGGGGCACCTTTATCCGCACCTTTGCCCCGTGCGGCGAGGCGAGCTTGACGGTGAGCCAGCTCTCGATCGACTCCGGCTCGGCGATCCTGGCGGGTATGAGAACCTCGCGCGGGATGTCGGAGGTTTCGTCGTAATAGCGCACGAGGAAGGTCTCGATCAGATCGTCCGAGGGAACGTCGCGGCCCTTGTCGAGGACGAACTCGCATGAGTTGACGATGGCGCCCTCGCGGATCACGAAGACGTTGACGCCGGTTATGGTCTCCTCTCGGTAGAAGCCGAACGCGTCGCAGTCCACGTCGTTGGAGAGGACCGCGTGCTGCCGGCCCTCAAGATTCTCGACCACCTCGATGCGGTTGCGGATCCGCGCGGCCTTCTCGAAGTCGAGGTCTGCGGCGGCCTCGTGCATCTCCGCACGCAGGGTCTCGGCGAACTCGCGACGCCGGCCCGAGAGGAACCTCTCTACCTTCTCCACCGACTTCGCGTACTCCTCCTCGGTGCAATGCCCGCAGCACGGTCCCGGACCCAACCCCACGTTGTAGTCGAAGCAGGGCTTGGCCGTGCCGATCATCCCGATCCCGTCCTCGGCGCCGCCGGACTCCGCCCGCTTGATCTGGCGGTTCATCTCGCGATACCTGGAGCACCCCGACGAGCAGATCGGAACCACGTGACGCACTACGTCGATGAGGTCACGGGCAGCACGGGCGTCGGTGTAGGGTCCGAAGTAGCGGGTGGTGGAGACATGCCTTTCGCGCGTGAACTTGATCGCGGGGAAACGGTCGCCCTTGACGATCGCGATGTACGGGTAGCTCTTGTCGTCTCGGAAGTCGACGTTGTAGTAGGGCTTGTGCTGGCCGATAAGGTTCTTCTCGAGGACGAGCGCCTCGTATTCGCTTCCGGTGACGATGTACTCGAACGAGCGCACCTGCTCCATCATGAACGGGATCTTGACGCGCTCGTCGGTGCCGGAGACGTACTGGTGCATCCTGCTGCGAAGCTGCTTCGCCTTGCCTACGTAGATGATCTCGCCGTCGCCGTTCTTCCAGAGATAGACTCCCGGGAGAGCCGGAACCTTGGAGACCTGCTCGGCAAGTGTGAGGGTCCCGCCGCCTCCGTCCGCCTCGCTACCCATCGCCCAGCAACCTCTTCAGAAACCGTCCCGTATGGCTCTCGGGACACTCCGCCACCTGCTCGGGGGTGCCGAAGGCAACCACCTTGCCACCGCCGCTTCCACCCTCGGGGCCGAGGTCGATGATGCGGTCGGCGCTCTTGATGATGTCGAGGTTGTGCTCGATCACCACCACGGTGTTGCCACGATCCACCAGACGCTGCAGCACCTCCAGAAGCTGTCGCACGTCATCGAAATGAAGACCGGTCGTCGGTTCGTCGAGAACGTATAGCGTCTTGCCGGTGGAGCGCTTGCGCAGCTCGCTCGCCAGCTTCACCCTCTGCGCCTCGCCTCCCGAGAGCGTGGTCGCGGGCTGGCCCAGCTTCATGTATCCCAAGCCCACGTCGTACATGGTCTGGAGCTTGTTGCGAATCGCCGGGATGAACTCGAAGAACCTCAGCGCGGTCTCCACCGTCATATCGAGCACGTCAGCCACGTTCCTGCCCTTGTAGGAGATCTGGAGGGTCTCTCGGTTGTAGCGCGCTCCATGGCAGACCTCGCAAGGCACGTAGATATCCGGGAGGAAGTGCATCTCGATCTTCAGCTGCCCGTCCCCCTTGCAGGCCTCGCAGCGTCCTCCGGTCACGTTGAACGAAAAGCGGCCCGCA
>CAZPAN010000010.1:13829-21109 GCA_964584585.1 uncultured Coriobacteriaceae bacterium
GCGAGCCTTCGACTCGGGGGTGGAGGCGAAGAGCTGGCGGATGTCGTCCCACAGCCCGATATAGGTGGCGGGGTTGGAGCGCGGCGTGCGCCCGATCGGGGATTGGTCTATGTCGATGACCTTGTCGATGAGGTTGACCCCCTTGATCGAACGGTACCTGCCCACGCGGCGGTGGGCATGGTTGATCTTGTTGGCGAGAAGGGGCGATAGCGTATCCGTTATCAACGACGATTTCCCTGATCCGCTCACCCCCGTCACGAGCGTCAGCGTACCTATAGGGATCTTCACGCTCACGTTTCGCAGGTTGTTCTCGGAGGCGCCCACGAGCTGGATCGCCCCGCGTCTGGGGTTGCGCCTCTTCTCGGGCACCGGTATCGACCTGCGCCCGGAGAGGTAGGCGCCGGTGATCGACTCCTCGCAGGCCTCTATCTCCTCCGGAGTCCCCTCGGCCACGATGTAGCCGCCGTTCTCACCGGCGCCAAGGCCCATGTCGATCACGTGGTCGGCCGCGCGGATCGTGTCCTCGTCATGCTCCACCACTATCACCGTGTTACCAAGATCGCGCAGGCGTTTGAGGGTCTCGAGCAGCCTGGCGTTGTCGCGCTGATGCAGTCCGATCGAGGGCTCGTCGAGCACGTACAGCACGCCCATCAACCCCGCCCCGATCTGGGTCGCGAGCCTGATGCGCTGAGCCTCGCCTCCCGATAGCGTGGATGCAGCCCTCTCAAGCGTAAGGTAGTCGAGTCCCACATCCACCAGAAACCTCAGCCTCTCCAGAATCTCCTTGACGATCCTGCCCGCTATCAGCAGATCGTTGCCGCACAGCGTGAGGCCGGAGAAGAATTCCAGCGACTCGCTCGCCGTCATCTCGGTGATCTCGTGAATGCTGAGTCCGCCCACGGTAACCGCGAGAATCGAGGGTTTCAGCCTGGTCCCATGGCAGCTAGGACACGGAATCGTCGCGAAGTACTCCTCGTACCTGGCCCTGGTGCTGTCGCTCTCGGTGCTCTCGTACTTTTCGTTGACCATCGCCACCAGGCCGTCCCATCTGTAGGTCCAGTGGGTGTCGCGCCCGTCGCGGGTGCGATAGTGCACCATCACCCGCTCGTCCAGCCCGTAGAGGAAGGCCCGGCGCACTTCGGGGGAGTACTCGCCGAAGGGCGCGTCGACGCTGACCCCGAGATGATCGGCGACCGCCCCCAATATCTGCGGGAGGAAGTTCGAGCGCATCGAGAGGGCCACGCAGGCGCCTTCGGATATGGAGAGGCGGCTGTCGGGGATGATCAGCTCGGGGTCCACCTCGCGTTTGAATCCGATCCCGGTGCAGTCGGGGCAGGCGCCGTAGGGCGCGTTGAAGGAGAAGTCCCTGGGGTTGAGCTCGTCGATCGAGAAGTCGTGCTCTGGGCAGGCCAGGGCGAGCGAGTAGGTCTCCTCTCGCTCCGCTTTCCCGCCATCGCCGAGGAACACCACGACGACCGTCCCCTCCGAGAGAGTCGTCGCGTTCTCGATGGCCTCGACCAGCCTCGTCTCCACGCCGGGCTTGAGCGCGATCCTGTCGGCCACCACATCGATATCGTGCTTGACCTTCTTGTTGAGCTTTATCTCGTCGGCCAGCTCCATGATCTCGCCGTCGACGCGGACCCTGGTGAAACCCTGCGCGCGAAGCTCGTCGAGCAGCTTCACGTACTCGCCCTTCCTGCCCTTGACCACGGGAGCGAGCACGATGATGCGCGACCCCTCACCCGACTCCATCACGGAGTCGGCCACCTGGTCGACCGTCTGCCTGACGATCTCGCGTCCACATGTAGGGCAGTGCGGAACGCCGACACGGGCGAACAGCAATCTGAGGTAGTCGTATATCTCGGTGACGGTTCCCACGGTGGAGCGGGGATTACGGCTCGTGGTCTTCTGATCGATGGAGACCGCAGGAGAAAGCCCTGAGATCGAGTCGAGGTCGGGCTTCTCCTTCTGCCCCAGAAACTGCCTGGCGTAGGAGGAGAGCGACTCCACGTAGCGCCTTTGTCCCTCGGCGTAGATCGTATCGAAGGCCAGCGAGGACTTGCCCGATCCGGAAAGTCCGGTGAGCACGACTAGCTTGTCGCGGGGGATCTCTACGTCGATGTCCTTGAGATTGTGCTCCCTGGCCCCGCGAACGACTATGTTCTCCTGCAATTGAACTTCTCCCTAACCCGTCACCACCTGCCCGTCTTCGAGAGTAAGGGTCAGGGATCCCAGGCCATCGTCATCCGTGTCGAGCGTCACCTCGTCTCCGTTCAGGGAGACGGTGACGGCCGCAACGTTGCCTATCTGGAGAGATGCTGTCTGAGTTGCAGTGTACGACAGCTCCTGCGGTCCGGTTACCTCTTCAGCTATCGAAGTCGTGTCATCGGTTGTCACCTGCACCCAGCTGGACTCTCCGTCGGCGACATCGACGACGACCGTGAAGGAGGTCGCAGAGGACGTGAGGTCTTCGGGCATAGCGGTGAGGGCGTCGTCGGAGTCGTCGGGCAGCACGCTGCTGGAACTCGATCCCCCGGTGACCTGGACGGCGTTGGCGGCCTGGTCGGAGTCTTCGGATGTCTGCCCGGATGCCCCGGAGGAGCATTGGACGAGGACGATGATGACGATCGCCAAGACGATCACCAAGGCGACGATCACGATCGGCCGAAACTTGGAGAGGCCCTTGCCGCCGGGACGAAATCCCTCGGAGCCGATAATGCCGTCTTCGCTGCGACGGCTGCCGCCCATAGGTCTCACAGGCTGCCTGACAGCGGGCCGCTTGCGCTTGATGGGTCTCTCTTCGGATCCGCCGCTTCTGGAATCACGACGATGGCTTCCGGCCTCCCTGCGATCGAATCCGGAGCCGTCCGAGTCGTCGTTCTCGTCGAAAGCGCTCTCGAAATTCCGATCCAGAGTGCGCCTCTTGTGGCGGTCGTGCCGGTAGCCCGGCTGGGCTTTGGACTCATCGTTCACCCGTGCGTGACCGCGACTGCGGGAACGGCTTCTGCCGGCGGAGGAGGATTGCTGATCGTCGCCGGACCTCGAGAATCCCGAGATGCCATCGAACTCGTCGTGCGCCTTCAGGAACTGGCTGGTCATTTCCGTGGAATCGAGTCCGAGAAAACGGGCGTAGGCGCTCACATGGTTGCGCGCGAACCCCTTGGCGGGCATCCGATCGAAATCGGACATTTCCAGCGCTCTGATTATGTCAGGCCTGATCCTGATGGCATCGGACACCTGCTGTACGGAAAGGCCGGCCCGTTTGCGCGCGGCGGCAAGCTCCTCACCGTAATCGAAATCAGCCATAGTGCTTTCCTAGATGCGTCTCAAGCGTACCGGAAATGTTCAATAGACTCAGCTTTCCCCACATTTTTTAAAATCTACTGCAAAAGTCAAGATCTTCTTTATTCTAACCGTGCAGGCGCGAGCAAACTATCCGAAAGCCAAGTTGCATCTATCGATTGGAACCGATCGCGCGCTGTTTCAGACGGCGAATCTACCAGACGGCATGAATGATAGGGGAACACCAATCAATTCATTCCGCCTGCCTCCGGCCCCCTCCGTCACGACAGTGTCACGCCAGCGCTACGAAAGCATGTCGGCGATGGCGTTGACCACCGTGGCGCTCACGGAGCTGGACCCTCCAACCACATAGACGCACGATATCAGGGCGGCGTTCTTGCCGATCTCCTCAAGGGCGGAGAAATCACTGTCCGAGGCCAGCAGGACAGGGGAGGCGTTCGCGCCGCACAACGAAGAGGCCGAAAGAGCGTCCGGGAAGTTCTCGCCGGAGACCACTGCGGGCCTGCTCCACGAGAGCACTCCGTCGGCGACCGCGCCTGCTGCCACGCGAGCGCTGGTCGCGTATCTATCGGAACCTGCCCATCGTCTCACGTCGAGTCCCATCTCGAGGATGGCGTCCTCGGTCGCATAGGGAATCCAACTGGTCCCTCCCAGTATCCGCGTGCCCTCCATCGAGCCTGCAGCGGCGGCCTCGGCAAGCGCCGCCGAGATACTGGGATCGAGGCTGCCGTCGGAATCGGTCAGAAACACCGGGAAATCCCCGGCCCATGCGTAAGACGAGCCGGCCAGCGCGTCGGCGAAGACCTCTCCCGAGGCGATCACCGCCTTGTCTCCCCATGATCTACCGTCGTCTATCACGTACTCGTAGACCCGAAGCGAGGTCTCCTGCCTGGTCTGACCGGCCACGACATCCACTTCGCAGCCTAGATCCTCCAATCGCGAGATCACCGCGGGACCGATCGTCCCCGACCCGCCGACCCCGATGACCTCAGAGAGTCCGCCGACACCGCTCCCGGATCCGCCCGTCACGCGCTCGATCTCCTCCAGAGCCTCGCTCGTAAGCGAATCCCCCGAGGTGAGCACCACCGGAGCATCGTAGACGCCGGCGAGACCGGAGGCTGTCAGGGCGTCAGGGTAGGTCTCCCCCGAGGCGAGCACCACAAGATCGCACGATCCGTCGTCGAAGGCCTCCTCCACCGCCGCCGACATCGTCCCGTAGCGATCGTCGCCGGACAGGCGCACGACGCCCTCGGGCTCGGAATTGGCCAAAGCGAAATAATTGCCGCTGTCGTTGCGGAAGTAGATCACCCCGGTGGACGAGCAGATGGGGCTGGAGATGCAGTACTGCGAGGCACCGACGGTGGACGGGTCGAAGATCGTCTCGATGCTGGCGTCGGCCTCGCTGGTGCAGCTGGCGTCGACGGTGATGCACTGCAACCCTCCCGGGGGGTAATTGAAGGAGATGTAGATCTTTATCGCGCCGGTCTCGTAGAGGTAGGCGGTGGAGACCAGCGGCGTGCACTGGGGATATCCGGCGGTCTCGATGCGAAACATCGTCTCGAGCGAGTCGGCATCGAGGACCATCACGTACCCGACTGAGCTGAGGCCTTCGCCCATGGGCGCGTAGATCCTGCCGTTGAAGACCACGACCGTGGAGGATGACTGCATGTTCTCGAACAGGACGTAGCGGACGTCGGAAAGCTTCCCGGTGGTCGAGTCGTAGGCGACGCTGTAGAGGTAGCCCGTGTTCGTGGTGAAGAACAGGCGACCGGAGCTCTCGTCGTAGACCGCGCCGGTGCGCTGATCCCCGACCACCTGGATCGAGTCGACCAGCTCGCCGGTGCGCTTGTCCAAAACCCTGAACGTCGACTCCACAGCCATCCCGTCAGTGGTGTCGGACGCACCGTTTTCCGACCCCACCAAGATCATGTCCCCCACGACGAGGGAGCCGACGTAGTAGTAACCGCCGGTATTCGTGATCTTCCAGACCAGCTCGCCGGTCTCGGCATCGAGGCAGACGAAGTTGGCATCACGGGTGTAGCCCGTCCAGAAGCCCGTGTATACCAGGCCGTCGCTGACGGTGATCGGGCAGTTGGCCTGTCCGGCGAGCTCATCTGTGTAGGTCCAGACGGGTTCGAGGGTCTCGGAATCGAAGGCCTGGATCACGCCGGTGGACAGCGGCACGTAGATCATCCCGTCGGAGTATCTGGAGGTGCCCAGACCGTAGAGCGAACTCGCGTCCATCTCCTGCGTGTCCAGGGTCGCGCCTGTCTGAAGGTCGAGCCGGTAGAGCGTCGTCCCCGCCGGGAACACCAGCGTGTCGTCTACGATGATCGCGTTGCCCGGAGCGTTGACGTAGCCCTGTCCGCTCATCGTCGAGTACCAGAGGAGCTCGGTGGTAGAAGCGTCTGCCGGAGTCGCGACATCGACTATTGCCTGGTTGGCGTCTCCTCCGGAAAAACCCGGCCACCAGGACGACGAATCCTCCCCCACCGCCATAGCGGAGACCGGAATGGTGGAGATCGTCATCGCGAGAGCGAGGATGGCGCCCATGGCGCAAAGCGGTCTGCGGATGAAGCGGAGCATGATTACCTCCAAATCGCTCGAAGCGTTTCGCGAAGGCGCGGCACGCTCAGGCTCGTCGGCGCAGGCCAGCGCGCCCTTTTCGCCTTCTCGCGCATAGGCTGAGCCACGCACCGGATCCGGACGAAAACGATCAATCAACGATTCTAGAGCATACCGTTATCGGACAACGCCCTCATGTTCTCCAGCTCCACCAGGTCCTCTACATAGACCTCCCTGGGCTTGCTGCCGTTGGCGGGACCCACTATCCCCTTATCCTCAAGCATGTCCATGATCCTGCCCGCCCTAGCGTAGCCGACCTTCAGCCTGCGCTGCAGGGCCGAGGTGGAGCCGAGGTTGGAGCCGACGACTATCTCGGCGGCCTGCCAGAGGAGATCATCATCGCCGCCTCCGCCGCCGTAAGACGAACCGCCCCCCGAGTCTAGCACCGGCATCGTCTGCGTGGTGAATATGTCCTCGTGGTAGTCGGGCTTGGCCTGGGCTTTCCAGAAGTTGCAGACGTCGTGAATCTCGTCCTCCCCCACATAGCATCCCTGCACGCGGACCGGCTTGCCGAACTCGGGTTTGCTGAAAAGCATGTCGCCCAGACCCACCAGATGCTCGGCGCCGGTGACGTCGAGGATGACCCTGGAATCGATTCCGGAAGCCACGTTGAACGCGATCCTGTTAGTGATGTTGGCCTTTATCAGACCGGTGATGACATTGGTGGAGGGGCGCTGGGTGGCCACGATCAGATGGATCCCGGCCGCTCGGGCGAGCTGCGCGATGCGGCTGATCGAGGCCTCGACGTCCTTGCCCGCCACCATCATCAGGTCGGCCAGCTCGTCGATGACTATCATGATGGAGGGGATGTCCTCCCATTCCTCGTCGTCGAAGTCGTCGCCCTCGAACGGGTCCTCCCACTCGAAATCGATCTCCTCGACCGACACAGCCTCCCCAGCCCCGGGATCTTCGACGTCGGCGGCCTCCTTCTTGCCGTCGGCTTCGAGCACCGCCTCCAGGTCGCTCTCCTCCTGCTTGCGACGGGCCTCCTCCATCGCCCGCTGTCTGGCCTCCTCGCGGATCCGGGCACGGCGGGCCACCTCGGCGTCGTGGGCGTCGCGCAGCTTGCCGTACTGCGAGAGGTTCCTGGCGCCGACCTCCTCGAACAGGCGCAGGCGCCTGTCCATCTCCGTGACCGCCCAACCCAGCGTCGCCGCCGCCTTGTGAGGGTCGGTCACCACCGGCACGAACAGGTGGGGGATGTCGTTGTAAAACGACAGCTCCACGCGCTTCGGATCGATGAGGATCATGCGCACCTCACCGGGAGTGGCGCGCATCAACACCGACATGATCATCGAGTTGATCGAGACCGACTTTCCCGATCCGGTGGTCCCGCCGATGAGCAGATGAGG
>CAZPAN010000011.1:0-20473 GCA_964584585.1 uncultured Coriobacteriaceae bacterium
AGGGCGCTGCCCTGGCTTCTGGCGAGACCTTCCCCGATGCGCTCGCCGGTGCGGCTATGTGCGGAGCAAATGGATCGGTACTGCTGCTGGTCTCCGAATCCAACACCTTCTGCATCGATAGCAACCTCACCGATGCCTCGATCACGACGGCAGTCTATGTCCTCGGCGGGTCCAACACGGTCTCCGAGGCCCTGTTCGACAGGGTGCAGGCTGTCATCTAGCAGCAGCGCAGGCGACATCGATGGGGCGATGATGCGTCTAGCGCGCATGTGCCCTCGGATGCGTTCCATTTGCAGAGGATAGTCGGACCCCGGGATCCGTTTGGATCCCGGGGTCCTCGCCCGTCGATTTGCTTCAAGCACAACCTGCGCGGGTTGCGATGGGCTGCAATGCGCGATCGATCGTAACGAATGAAAGGATTTGACGATGATGGGAACCTGGCAACGCCACTCCCTGGGCGGCAAGACGGCCGCTCTGCTCGCAGCCGCGCTGCTGGTCCTGACTTCGGCCGCGCCTGTCGCGTCGGCTCAAAGCTCTTATGAAGAGGTGTCGATGGAATCGGGGCAGGTCTACGAGCTGCCGGTCGAATTCCTCGAAGCGGATGGCAGCGGCGTTGAGTCGTCCATTGCCGGATACTTCGCTGAGACCGCATTGGTGGTCTGCGAAGAAGACGGCTCCTACGATGTTCTGCTCGCCCTTGAGGATGTCGAGTCCGCCATCGAGATCGTGATCGAGGATCACGAGATCGAGGTTTCGGATGACGGGACCTTCCTCGCCATCACCGATCTGGAGAACGTATCCGATGAGATCGAGGTGCTGGCGACCGCGCCCGCGCTGGGGGAGGATACCGTGGAAGCCCTGGTGGCGATCGACCTCTCCAGTCTCGCCGTAGATGAGACCGACACGGCGCAGACGCTTTCCACCGAGTCTTCCGAGTCCGCCGAATCTTCAGATGGCGAGACCGTCAGCACCCTGTCCACCTCTTCGACGACGTTCGAGGTCGGGCATACCTATTCGGTTCCCATGGAGTTCCTCAAGGAGAACAGCAGCGAGACCTCCATGTCCGACCAGTACTTCGGCGACGCCGCCTATGTGCGTCCCCAGTCCGACGGAACGATGGAAGTCAGCTTCTCCACGAACAGTACCGATTACATCAGCGGGATAACCTACAACGGATCAGCGGTGTCACTTTCCGGCACGACCTTCACATTGACCATCGACTACTCGGAAAGCGATGTCGTGATACCGCTTGGGCTGACCGTGGTTCCCATGCAGGAGCTTGGAATGGGGGAGGTCATGGCCGACCTTCACCTGTACATGTCCCAGGCCACCGATCTCGGCACCAACGTCACCGGCAACCCCGATTCTGGGGAAGCACCCGCCACGGATCCGACTTCGGACGAGGAGTCAGACACCAGCTCCTCTAGCACATCGAGCCTGGCCAAGACCAATGACCAGAGTATGGTCGCTGCAGGCGTCGCCGCCGTCCTGGCCGTAGCCGGTGCAGCCATGATCGGCAGTCTGGTCCATATCCGCAGGCGCGACGGCAGGTAGCGCTCCCGCAGACCCACGTGGGCGGAATAGAGCGCACCGGCCAGCGTCGTCGATCAGCGAGTGCGATCGTTCGGGCGCGAGCCGCTCGTGGATAACGCTGCGGTGCGCCCGAGTGACCAAGGAAACGGGGGCGTTATGCCCCCGTCCCCAATTTCGTCGCGTTGCTGACGTTCATGCTGATGCTATGCCAACATTGCCTCATTAGGAGGGGGTAGCGATGATCACATATCTCCATGCCAGATGGAAGACGACATGTTTGCTGTTGGCGTTCTCGTTTCTGATGGCGCTGGCCGCCCTATTCCCGATGCAGGCCCTCGCTGAGGTCACCTCGGTCTCGACCGCCACCGCGACCGCGAACTACAGGCATCCCAACACCGGCGCTATCGAGGATTCCGGCGGAGAATCCTCCGAGGTCCTGGGGCAGAGCATGGTAGACGGCGTGTGCGAGGGCAATGCCCTGGTCGAGGTCGATGAGACCGGCACGACCTATGTGACCCTCCGCTTCGGCCTTTATGACTATCTGAGCGACGTGACCTTCTCCTACGATGCGGACGGGGAGGGAACTACCTACGTCGATACCGAGATGACCTTGATGCAAACCGACGGGGAGGAGAACACAGGGGACTACCGTTTCGCGGTGGAGAGCGTCGACTCGATAATCCGCGTCAGCCTGTATCCAGAGCCCATGGGACGCGACGTTGTCTTCTACGTCACGCTGTCCGATCTGGAGGACGGGAACACCGTCGGCTTCGTGGAGACCGTGGTGCCCGGTCAGGAGATCGAGTCCGATTCGATTCCTGTGGCGACGGTCGCCGCAGTCGTCGTGATCATCGTGATCGTGGTGGCCCTGGTGCTTTACTTCGCATGGTACAGGCCCAGGCGCTCTAGAGGCGAGGGCGGCGCAGGCGAGAGCGGCATGGAGGCGGTCGGCCCAGGTGCGGACAGTGCAGATGGATCCGGCATGGAGCTAGACGGCCCCGACGCGGCCTCCGCAGGCGCTTCTGACGGCGCGCCCTCCGATGGCCCGGAGAAAGGCTAGACGATGATCCCATCCGATCTCCGGCTCCTCGTGGGGCCCAGGCCCTCGCGCATCCCTCTCGCTCTGGCCGCCATTCTGACCGCGCTGGCTCTTCTGATATCTGGCTGCGTGGACCAAAGCCAGGGCGGCGACGTCTCGGATGACGGCTCTTCCGACGAGATCCGCGTCGTGGCCACCTCCCCTTCCGTAGCGCAGGTATGCGATGCCCTCGGCATGGATCTGGTGGGTGTTCCCGAGTCCGAGAACGTGCCGGAGCGCTATGCCGATGTGACCACGGTGGGTGCTCCGATGTCTCCGGACATGGAGATCATCGCCTCCCTTGATCCGGATTACGTGATCTCTCCGATAACGCTCCAGGAGGACCTCGAATCCCAGTACGAGGCGATCGGCGTCGGCTTCTACTTCATGAACACGCGCAGCGTGGACGGCCTCTTCGAGTCCATAGAATGGATGGGCGCGGAGTTCGGCTGCGAAGAAGAGGCGCAGGCACTGATCGACGCGCACGGTGCCTTCATGGACGATCTCAATGCGCAGATAGAGGGGGAGGAATCTCCCACCGTCCTCATACTCATGGGTGTGCCGGGCTCCTACATCGTGGCTACGGAGAACAGCTACGTCGGCAGCCTGGTTGAATTGGCTGGTGGTGAGAACATCTACGCGGGTACGGACGACGAGTTCCTCAATGCGAATACGGAGGACATGCAGATGAAGGATCCCGACATCATCCTGCGAGCCGCGCATGGAGTAGAGGCGGACGTTCAGGAGATGTTCGCGGAGGAGTTCAGCGAAAACGACATCTGGAGCCATTTCACTGCAGTCCAGGAGGGGCGCGTCTACGATCTGCCCTTCGATACGTTCGGGATGAGCGCCACCCTCGATTACACGGAAGCGCTGGAGTACCTACTCCCGCTGCTGTACGACAGGTAGGAGCGCTGCGATGAGCGACGATTCGGTCGAGAGGCGGGGATGTGGAGTATGGTGAGCGCCGCTCGCAAGGTGACGGTCTTCATCGCCACCGCCGTCGCCCTGACGGTGCTCTTCTTCATCGCGGTCAACACCGGGAGCCTCAAGGTTTCGTTCGCCGAGCTTCTCTCGGGGCTGTTCATAGCCTACGATGACACTGTGGCCACCATCTTCGACTTGAGGTTCCCGCGCGTTCTCATCGCGATGGTCGGGGGCGCGGCCCTGGCATGTGCGGGGGTTCTGCTGCAGGCCGCGATCCGCAACCCGCTGGCCGATCCTGGGATCATCGGGATCACCTCGGGCGCCAGCTTCGTCGCGGCGACGGCGACGGCCTTTCTGCCGATGCTCTACCTCCTCACCCCGCTCTTTGCCTTCCTCGGTGGGATCATCGCCTTCCTCATCGTGTACAGCCTGTCGTGGCGAGGCGGCTTGTCGCCTCTGCGTATCATCTTGGTGGGCGTCGCGGTCAGCGCGATGTTCACCGGCCTCTCCTCGGCCATCAACTCGGCCACGGGGGGCGACATGAGCGGGGTGGCTAGCATCGTCGACTCGAATATCTCGATGAAGACATGGAGCGATTTCCACACCTTGGCGGGATATGCGGTCGTAGGTCTGATCTTGGCGCTGATCGTGACCAAGCGCTGCGATCTTCTGGCGCTTGAGGACAAAACGGTCAGGTCGCTAGGGGTCGACGTCGACAGGAACCGCCTGCTCATCTCGGGGGTGGCCGTGCTGCTTGCCTCGATTACGACAGCCGTCGTGGGGCCCATAACCTTCCTCGGGCTTCTGGTTCCCCATATCGGGCGAATCGCCGTGGGTACCTCGCACAGGGTCCTCGTGCCCTACTCGATGGTCCTGGGGGCGTTCTGCCTGCTTTTGGCCGACACCATCGGGCGCACCATCGCGTTGCCATACGAGATCAGCGCGGCTGTGATCATGTCGGTCGTGGGCGGCCCGGTCTTCATCTTCTTGCTGAGGAGGTCTCGGGAAAACTATGGCGAATAGCCTGTTCAAGATCCGGGGCTTGTCCTTCGCCTATGGGAGAAGCCGCAGGGGTTTCGGCGGCAAGACGGATGTCTCCGGCGTCGGTTCCCAGGTCGTTGTCGACGGCGAACCCCGTGCTGTGGCCGGCGGCGATTCGAGGGTCGCGGCAGGTTCCGATCGCCAGCCTGCGGCCTCTAAGCCTCTCGATCCTGTCGGCACCCTGCCGTCAGGAGGCGCGGGGGGATTCAAGCGGATCTTCGACGGACTGGATCTCGATCTGCACGAGGGCATGATCACCACGCTGATCGGGGCGAACGGCTGCGGGAAGACCACTCTGTTCAACCTTCTGACCAAGAACCTGACACCCCAGTCGGGGAGGATCGAGCTGTGCGGCGAGGACGTGTCGAAGCTGCGTCTCGACGAGTTCGCGCGCATGGTCGCCATCGTGCATCAGCACAACAGGGCACCGGCCGACCTGGCAGTGAAGAAGCTCGTCGGATACGGGCGCTTCCCCCACCGCCGGCGCGGCCGCTCCTCGCTCACGGATGAGGACGAGAGGATGATCGATTGGGCCCTCGAGACCACGGCTCTGCAGGGCCTGGCCGACCATCCCGTCTCGGCGCTCTCCGGAGGGCAGATGCAGCGTGTGTGGGTGGCTATGGCGCTCGCCCAGGGCACGAAGGTGCTGCTCCTGGACGAGCCGACCACATTCCTGGACATCCGCTACCAGCTCGAACTGCTGGAGATGCTGCGACGGCTCAGCCGGCAGACGGGAATGACCATCATCATGGTCCTCCACGACATCAACCAGGCCATTCAGTTCAGCGATGAGGTGGTGGCCCTGACCGATGGGGAGGCGATCGCGCAGGGCTGTCCTTGCGAGGTGATCACCTCCGATCTTCTGGAGAGGATATACGGCATCGGCCTGGAGGTGGTCGAGGTGCACGGGCAGCCATATGTGCTCACCGCGCAGATCGCGCAAGTCTGAGGACCCGGCGTTTTCCGGGGGCGTTTCATGTGGGGAAGCGCCCTCTCCGCGTTTCGATGCCGACTATGTGGGTAAGGCCGGCAGGAGGAGAAGATGTTCGATAGACGGTTGCTGAAGGCGGTTCCCGAGGCCCTGCGTTTCGTAGTGGCCAATGTGATCTTCCAGTGCCTGGCGCTTGCGGCGAACATCGTCTTGATGGTGGCCGTGGGCTGGCTCCTTCAGAGGATGCTGACGGGTCAGGTCGCCGATTCTGATCTGACCATCCTGTTAGCCATCGGGATCGCGGCCATAGCCGTGCGCCTGGTCTCCCAGACGCTCGCCCAGCGCATGGGATTCAGGTCGTCCGCTGTGGCCAAGCGTCGCATTCGCCAGATGGTCTACGAGAAGCTCCTGCGGCTCGGCCCGTCCTACGCCGAGCACATCTCCACCAGCGAAGCCGTTCAGATCAGCACCGAGGGAGTGGAGCAGCTTGAGGTGTACTTCGGCGCCTACCTCGCCCAGTTCTTCTACGCAGTGGTCGCGCCCGTGATGCTGTTTATCTGCCTGGCACCGTTCTCGCTCGTGTCTGCGGTGGTGCTTCTGGTCTGCGTGCCCCTGATCCCGATATCCGTGATGGCGGTCCAGCGTATCGCGAGGAACGTCATGAGGGATTACTACGGGCATTACACCGACCTGGGCTCCGTCTTCCTCGAGAACGTGCAGGGACTCACGACTCTCAAGATCTATCGCGCCGACGAGGCTCAGCATGAGGTGATGAACAAGGAGGCGGAGAGTTTCAGGCAGGCGACCATGCGGCTTTTGCGCATGCAGCTCAGCTCCATCACCGTGATGGACCTGCTGGCCTTCGGAGGGGCGGCGGTGGGCATAGTGGTGACCCTGTTCCAGTTCGCCGGCGGGAACGTGAACTTCGCGGGAGCCTTCACGATCGTCTTCCTGTCAGCCGATTTCTTCCTGCCCATGCGCACTTTGGGATCGCTCTTCCATACGGCCATGAACGGAATGGCGGCGGCCGACAAGATGTTCGATCTGCTCGAGGCACCGCAGCCCGCCGAGGGGACCGAGAGGATCGACCGCGATGACTGCGGGATCCGTTGCACGGACCTGCGCTATTCCTACGACGGCGAGCGCATGGCCCTCGATGGCCTGGACTTCGAGGCGCCCGCCGGCAGCCTCACCGCAGTGGTGGGGGAGAGCGGCTCTGGCAAATCGACATTGGGAGGGGTGCTGGCCGGCCGCAACATCGGGTACGAGGGGGAGGTTCGCGTGGGGCCACATGACGTGCGCGACGTCGACCGCGATGCCCTCGCCGATTCGATCGTCACCGTCACCTCGTCTAGCTGGCTGTTCAAGGGCACGGTACGCGACAACCTGCTCATGGGCGATCCCCAGGCGAGCGACGATAGGCTCTGGGATGCGCTGGAGCGTTGCCGCCTCGCGGGATTTGTGCGCGGAGAGGGCGGCCTCGACGCGCCTGTGGCCGAGGGAGGCTCGAATCTCTCCGGCGGTCAGCGGCAGCGTCTGGCTATAGCGAGGGCGCTCCTGCACGATTGCGCGATATACATCTTCGACGAGGCGACCTCGAACATCGACCCCGAGAGCGAGCGGGCGATCGTGGACGTGATCCACGAGCTTGCGCGCGATCGGACGGTTGTCGCGATAGCCCATCGCCTGGCGGTCGTCCGGGATGCGGCGCGCATCTACGTCATGGAGAACGGCCGCGCGGTCGAATCCGGCACGCACGACGAGCTGATCGCGGCAGGCGGCACCTACAGGACCCTGTGGAGCCGGCAGCAGGAGCTCGAGGCCTTCGCGGCTCCCGCTCCTGCTGTGACCCCCGCTCCCGCTGCCGCATCCGGCTCCGCAGGAGCGACCCCTGCTCCCGCTGCCACACCCACCCCCACCCCCGTTGCCGCCCCTGCCCCCGCCTTCCAGTCCTCGGCGCCTGCGCGCAGGCGCTCTGCCGCTTCGATCCTGATGCGCTTGATGCGTCTGGTGGGGCCTCTCGTTCCCCATATGCTGCTCGCGGTGCTTCTGGGCGTCTTGGGATTCGCCGCTTCCATATTCCTGACGGTGAGCGGAACGGCCGGATTGCTTTCCGCCTGCGGGATCCCCTCTGTCATCGGCTTCGGCTCGGCCGTGGCGCTCGTCCTGGTCTGCGGCGTGGCGCGCGGCTTCCTGCGCTATGGGGAGCAGCTCTGCAACCACTTCATCGCGTTCAAGCTGCTCGCCCTCATCCGCGACAAGGTATTCGGCGCACTGAGACGCCTGGCGCCCGCCAAGGTGGAGGGGCGCGACAAGGGCAACCTGGTCTCCATCGTCACCTCCGACATCGAGCTCCTCGAGGTCTTCTACGCCCACACCATCTCTCCTGTCCTCATCGCGCTCGTCGTCTCGGCCTGCATGACGGTGTTCATCGCGATCCAGTCCCGTCAGCTCGCCATCATCGCCGCTGCGGCCTACATCGTGGTGGGGGTCGTGGTGCCCCTCGTCTCCTCGCGGGGAGCGGGCGAGGCGGGACGTGCGCAGCGCGATCAGCTGGGCGACGCCAACTCCTTCGTGCTCGAGAGCCTGCGCGGACTGGTCGAGATACTCCAGTACGGGCAGGGCGCGCGGCGCTCCGAGGACATGCTGCGGCGTACCGACTCCCTGTCCGCCGCCGAGCGTCGCCTGAAGGGTCGCAGCTCCGTCTCCGCAGCCGTGACGGGGGGTCTGGTGCTGGCCTTCGATCTCGCGATGATCGCCTGCGCGCACGTTCTGCTGAACCAGGGTGCAATAGGGTTCGGCCAGGCCGCGATCTCGATCATGGCGCTGATGTCGTCTTACGGGCCGGTGCTGGCCGTGGCGGCGCTCGGGACCACATTGCAGCAGACCATCGCCTCAGGCGCCCGCGTACTCGATCTTCTGGACGAAGAACCGGAATGCCCCGACGTGGTGGACGGCGTCGACGTCGTCTTCGATGGAGCGGCCGCCCGCGACGTGGTCTTCTCCTATCGGGAGGAGACCGTCTTGCATGGCATATCGGTGGGTTTCGGACCCGATTCCGTCGTGGGCATCTCGGGTAGGAGCGGTTCGGGGAAGTCGACCCTGCTGAAGCTGCTCATGCGCTTCTGGGATCCGGATTGCGGCTCCGTGGAGATGTCGGGGGTGGATCTTCGGGACGTGAACACCACGAGCCTGCGCGCGAACGAGGGGTACATGACCCAGGAGACCCACCTGTTCGACGGCACCATTGCGCAAAACATCATGCTCGCCCGCCCCGGGGCCTCGCGCGAGGAGTTGGAGGCGGCCTGCGACAAGGCATCGCTGACGGATCTGATCGATCGGCTGCCTCAAGGTCTCGACACCTCTGTGGGGGAGCTCGGCGGGGCGCTGTCGGGAGGGGAGCGCCAGCGCGTGGGGTTGGCCCGCATCTTCCTGCACGACGCTCCCCTGGTCCTTCTCGACGAGCCGACCAGCAACCTGGACGCCCTGACCGAGGCATCGGTGCTCAAGTCGCTTTCCGACTTCCGCGAGGGCAAGACCATAGTCCTGGTGAGCCATCGCGCCTCGACCTGCGCCTTCGCCGACATCTCCTATTCGGTCGAGCACGGGCGTGTCTCCTAGGATCCTGTCGGCCTGGTCGATGACGGCCGGGTTATGTCCGATCCATCTCCGTCGTCTGCCTGCGCCTGCGCCGAGATGAAGATGGCAGACCCGTCGCTGCCTTCAGCCCTACAAGGCTTTCTTTTGTAGTAGACCAAATCATATAATCTAGGGAAACGCTGATAAATTGCTTTCGTCCGGATCCGGTCCTTGCCGCAGCCAATGCGCGCGAAGGCGAAAAGGGCGCGCTGGTCCGCGCCGATGAGCCTGAGTATGCAGGGGCACGGACCGGAGGCGGGCGGAATGAATCGATCAGCGTTTCCCTAGATCAGGTTTTTCTGCCTGCTCGCCTTCCTGGGCGATAGGGAGCTGTGCCATGTGCGACCTGGGCCGTCGTGCATGGTATTCGTCGGTTTAAGGAAAGAGGGAATATGACGGAGACTGTCGACATCCACGCCCCTGGCGTAGAGGTCAAGAAGTCATGCTGCTATTTCTGTCATCAGAATTGCGGCGTTCTTGCCTACGTCCAGGATGGCAAGGTCATCAAGATCGAAGGTGACCCAGACCACCCCACCAACCAGGGGGGACTGTGCTGCCGCGGCAACATCGCCCTTCAGCACCTCAACCATCCAGCCCGCGTCAACCATGCCCTGAAGAGGGCCGGGGAAAAGGGCGAGAACAAATGGGTGGAGATCCCATACGACCAGGCGATCAGCGAGATCGCCGAGCGGCTCAACCAGATAAAGGCCGAGTCAGGAGCAGAGGCGGTCGCCACGGCGGGCGGAACGCTTCGCACCGATGACTGGGCGCGTCGCCGCTTCATGAACATGTTCGGCAGTCCCAACGGCTTCCATAACGCGCTGCTCTGCTGGATCCCCACCTTCATGGTGGAGACCGCCGTCAGCGGATGGAGCCCGTTCGAGACCGATCTCGGCAGCAGCCGCTGCCTGATCCTGTGGGGCTGCAACCCCGGCGCCTCCAACATGCCGGGCATGAGGGGATACACCGACCTCATGAAGCAGGGTCTCAAGCTCATCGTCGTCGACCCTCGTTATTCCGAGACCGCCGCCCATGCCGACCTCTGGCTTCCGCTGCGTCCGGGATCCGATACCGCCCTCGCCCTCGCGATGATAAACACGATCATCTTCGAGGGCCTCTACGACAAGGAGTTCGTGGCGAACTGGTGCATCGGGTTCGACGAGCTCAAGACCCATGTGAAGAAGTACACCGCCCGCTGGGCCGGCGAGCTCACCTGGCTCGATCCCGAGCTCATCCGCCAGGCGGCCCGAATGTATGCCACCAACACCCCGGGTAACATCCAGTGGGGATGCACCGCCGACCAGCTCGGTCGCACCGCCGGTGCCGGCATGCACGCCCGTGCCGTTCTGCGTGCGATTTGCGGCAACCTCGACTGCCCCGGTGGCGACCTGATGCCCGGACCGTCGATGAACTACATCACCGACGAGGAGATGGAGGCCAACGACTGGCTGCCCGAGGAGCAGAAGGCCAAGCAGATCGGATCCGATAAGTTCAAGCTCACCTCGTGGCCCGGCTACCAGATGATCGCGGACATCGCCCGCGAGAAGTGGGGCAAGGCCCCGACCGCCGAGTGGATGTGCGAGGCCCATGGCCCCAGCGTCTTCAAGGCCATCATCACCGGAGATCCTTATCCGATCCGTGCCATGATCGTCAACGCCACCAACCCGATCAACTGCTACGGCGACTCCAAGATGACCCTGCAGGCCCTGAAGACCGTCGAGTTCCTGGTGACGGTGGACTACTGGATCACCCCGTCGGCGCTGTGGTCCGACTACATACTGCCTGCGGCCAGCGCCCTTGAGCGCCCGATCATGCATAACAACTACGGCGTCACCGACTCCCTGATCTGCTCGCAGAGGGCCATCCAGCCGATGTACGACCGCCACACCGACTACACCTTCTGGCGCGCCCTGGCTCTGGCCACCGGCCAGCCTGAGGAGATGTGGCCGTGGGAGAACGAGGAAGAGGCGTTCTACTACATCATCTACCCGTTGGGATATCCCATCAGCAGCTATGACGAGTTCGTCGAGAACCACCGCTTCTTCTACCCGCAGCAGCACTTCTACAAGTACGGCACCAACGGGTTCGCGACGCGCTCCGGCAAGGTGGAGCTGAAGTCTTCGGTCCTCGAGAAGCTCGGCTACCCGGCACTGCCTACCTACATTGGACCCTCCGAGAACGAGGTGGACCATCCCGAGATCGCCGAGGAGTACCCGTTGGTGCTCACCACCGGCGGCGGCTTCATGCCCTTCCATCATTCCGAGCAGTTCAACATCACCTCGGTCCGCTACCTCTACTCCGACCCGTGGTTCACGATCAATCCGGAGATGGCCGAGGAGCTCGGCATCGAGAAGGGCGACTGGTGCTGGATCGAGACGAGGCGCGGCCGCATCAAGCAGCGCGCCAACGTCGAGCCTTCCGTCCACCCGCGTGTCATCTACGTGCAGCGTGGATGGTGGTACCCCGAGCGCGGACCCAAGGACCCGGATCCCTTCGGATGCCTGGAGTCCAACGTCAACGTGCTGACTTCCGTCGACGACTGCGACTGCGATCCCATTGGCGGCAGCTGGGCCAACCGCGGCCTTCTGTGCAAGGTCTACAAGGCGCAGCCGGACGACCCGGTCTCTACCCAATGGTCGATCCCGGGATCTGCCTCCGAGCCTGGCGTCTCCGTGCCGCCTAGCGAGCAGAAGCTCGCCTACGAGCCCATCCCCTACAACCCTCAGCCCTCCTTCGAGGTGCCCGAGGGGCTTTATTGGGATCCCGACACCGACATCGCCTGGAACCTCGATGCGGGGACCTACTACGATCCGGAGTCCGGTTGGATGATCCATCCAGAGACGGGCGTCTACTACGACCTCTACTCGGGATACGCGTTCGATCCGACCACCAACACGCTTCTGGACGAGTCCACCGGCAAGCACTATGACATGGCGACCCGGGAGGAGATCCCGGACGACCAGCTCGCCGGTTACGCTAACGAGGGAGGGGAGTGAGCATGACCCGTTACGCGATGGTCATTGACCAGCGTCGCTGCATCGGGTGCCAGTCGTGCACCGTGGCCTGCAGGACCTGGAACGACCTTCCGATGGATATAATCTACAACCCCGTCGTGACCGAGGGCGTCAAGGGGAAGTTCCCCAACGTCCATCTGACCTACACACCGCTGCTGTGCATGCACTGCGACAATCCGCCATGCACCCTCTGCTGCCCGGCCAAGGCCTCGATGCAGGACGAGGACGGGATCGTGTGGGTCGATCCCAACAAGTGCATGGGATGCAAGGTATGCATCAACTCCTGCCCCTACGGCATGCGCGACTCCAACCATCACGAGGGCTACGCGCGCAAGTGCACCTTCTGCAAGGATCGCGTCCGCGAGGGCGAGCAGCCCTACTGCGTGGCCACCTGCCATCAGAAGGCGCGTATCTTCGGGGATCTGGACGATCCTGAGAGCCGGGTCAGCAAGCTCGTCAACGAGCTTAGGACCGACAGGATCTTCACCGAGCTCGGAACGGAGCCGCAAGTTTATTACATTCCCGACCTCGGAGGTACCGACCTATGAGCCACGCCAAGATGAACAAGCGGTTCTGGACATGGCCGATCGCGATCTATCTCTTCCTCGGCGGCCTCGGCGGAGGCACGCTGTTCATGTCCGGTGTTTTCTACTTCATGGGAGCTGGCGAGGTCATCAGCTTCGGCATCATCGTCGGGATCGTCATGCTCGTGCTCGGGTGCCTGCTGCTGATCTTCGAGCTCGGCCAGCCGATACTCTTCCCGAGAGCCTTTGTCGCCAAGACGGCGATCATCAAATGGGGAGCAGTGCTGCTCTCCATAGCGATGATCTTCGGTCTGATATGGTGGGTCTTCTACTGGCCTGCTGAATGGGACATGTTCTGGTATGGCTGGACCGAGCTTCAGATGTTCTCTGCTGGGGTCTGCATGGTCGCCTCCATGGGTCTGATGATCTACACCGGCATCCTGCTCTCCTCGCTGAAAGCCAAGCCGTTCTGGAACACCCCCGCGCTGCCTATCCTCTTCACGATCTCCGCGCTCTCGACCGGTTGCGCCCTCACTGCCCTTTGCCTGATGGGTTCGCCGATCGACTTCTGGATGTTCCAGACCACCGACTTCACCAACTACGTGAACCTCATCGAGTACTCGGTGATCCTGACCTACCTGCACATCATCGACACCATCCTCGTGGTGGTTGAGATAATCGTGCTGCTGCTCTTCACGATCATGCAGTACAGCTCCAATGAGGTCACCGCCAAGCAGGTCGCCAGCCGATGGCTCATCGGCAACACCGCCCCCCTCTTCTGGGGCGGCATGATCGTCGTCGGTCTGCTGATTCCGCTGCTGTGCTACCTGTACGGAGGCCATGGGGTCCTCTCGACCTACGTCGCGCCGATCCTCGTTCTCTGCGGCGGCCTGCTCCTGCGTTTCATGTTCGTCTACAACAACGACCGCAGGGAGATCCCCGGATCCTACTTCTATTATGAGAAGCTGCCCAGCAAGGACAGCGCCATTCTGAACCCCTATTGGGAGAAGACTGGCAAGCCCTACTAGCGTTTTGGCGAGCTGGCCCGCTGGATGAGAAGGCCATTCCCGATTTAGGACCTGCCCCGGGAAGCGCCTGGAGATGGAGAGCGCGGGCCCTGTGCGCAGATTCGATGCGCACAGGGCCCGTCTTGATCGGCGTGGCCTCGAAGGCCCCGCCCGGGAGGCGAGCCGCATGCACGAGCGAGCTTGGGACAGGATCGCGCAGGTTCATAGCGATTGCGTCAGATGCGGGCTTTGCGCCCGAAAGCAGGAGGAGTGCGGCCAGCCCAGCCCGATGACCTTCGGTGAGATAGCCGAAGGACTCCTCGCGCTAAGGACCGAAGATGGCGCCTGCGCGAGCATCGACCAGGATGTGATCGATTTTTCGAGGGGATGCCTCACCTGCGGCATGTGCACCTCGAGATGCCCTGTGGAGATACGCGCGTCGAAGGCCGTGATGGCCTTCAGGGGAGCGATCGTGCAGTCCTACCCGGACGTTGCGGTGGATTACAGACGCTACCGCTGCGATCTGGACGACTCGATGTTCAACAGGATGAGGGAGATCACGGGCACGGCATGGGATGAGGCGTTGTCGAGGTCTCTGGATGGCGGCGTCGCTACGGAGGGTGCGGAGACTGGAAGCGCGTCTGCGGATGTCGCCGCTACGACCTCCGCGAGCGCCACCCAAGCCGCTCAGACTGGTGTCCCCTGCGACCCTCGCGCCGCCGCCGACCCGGCCGCGAGATCGCTTTTCTTCCCCGGCTGCACTCTCGGGAACAACTTCCCGGGACTCGCGCAAGTCGCCTACGACGGGCTTTGTGAGATGGGGATCGTCGACTCGGTCACCGCGTTTTGCTGCGGCAGGCCGCTGTCGTTGATGGGACTCGACGACGAGAGGGCCGCATACGACACCGATCTGGTGGCGCGGCTCGAAGCAGCAGGCGTCGCGAAGGTGGTCACCGCCTGCCCCAACTGCCTCTATACGTTCGAGGAGACGCTGGAGAGTGCCGGGTTGTCCGACCGTATCGAGCTCTCCTTCGTCACGGAGGAGCTGGCGGCCGCAGGGGTCAGGTTCAATCCGACTGAGCGATTCCCCTACCAGAAGGTCTCGTTTCACGACTCGTGTCCCGACAGGCACGAGGGCAGGATCGCGAGGAGTCTAGACGAGGTGTTCTCAGAGGTCGAGATCGCAGAGGTCGCCCATGGCGGGCGCGACACGGTCTGCTGCGGCTCGGGCGGGTTCGCATCGGTATACGAATCCGATCTCTGTGAGAAGGCGTTCTCGACCGGGGTCATGGATTTCTATGCGGCGCGCAGCCAGTGTCTGATCTGCTCCTGTGCCAACTGCGCCAGCACGTACAGATCCTCCGGGGCCGTGTCCTCTAGGCACTACCTTGAGCTCGTGTTCGACGCGGAGATGGACATGGATCTCTACAGTGCGGCGCTCGGAAGGCTATGGGATCCGTCGGACCCCCTCTACATCGGTAGCTACGCTGCCGACGAGCCTTTCTTCAAGTAAGATAATCGGATGCGCCAGGCGAAGAGCAACTGTCATTATTGTGGATACCTATGCGGGTTCATCGCGACTGTTGACGACGACGGTCGCTTGGTAGATCTCAAACCCGATCCCTCCCGCTACCCATATGACGAGCGGATCGTCAAGGCATGCCGGCGTTGGCGCAAGAACCTCGACGTGATAGATGGCGACGACAGGATCAACAGGCCCCTGAAACGCGTCGGCGAGCGCGGCGAGGGAAAGTGGGAGGAGATCAGCTGGGATCAGGCCCTCGATGAGATCGCAGACAGGATGTCCGATCTCGTGGAGAGGCACGGGCCTGCTACGGTCGCCAGCGCGATAGGCGGTCCGCATGCCACCTTCTGGCCGCTTCATAGGTTCCTCAACATGCTCGGCTCTCCCAACAACATGGGCATAGGGCAGATCTGCTGGAACCCCAGGATATGGCTGGACTGCCTCACGTTCGGATGGCCCATCGAGGCCGACATCAACCCGAATACCTCCGAGGCGGTCTTCCTGTGGGCCACCAACCCCGCCGTCTCCGACAACTCGCTCTTCTGGCAGACGCTCAAGCAGGTCTCCGAGAGCGATGTGCCGCTCGTGGTGGTCGACCCCAGGCTCACCCGCACCGCGAGCGCGGCTGACCTGCATCTCGCACCCTTCCCCGGAACCGACTGCACGCTGGTGCTGGGGATGATCCGCCAGATCATCGCGACCGACAGGTACGATCACGACTTCGTGGAGAGATGGTGCCACGGTTTCGAGGGGCTGGTCGAGCATGTGGTGCCTTACACGCTCGAGCATGTGGAGCGCGTCACCGGGGTGAGGTCGGCCGATGTGGCCCGCGCAGCCGAGATCTTCTCGCAGCCCGGCCCCACGGCCCTGCTCTCGGGCAGGGGCATCGATCAGCTCGGCGCCAACACCGCTCCCACGCATCGGGCGCTCGCGATCCTCCGGGCGATCACCGGCGACATCGACCGCGAGGGCGCATGCGCGATCAACATGATGAGCGACTACATCCCCGAGGTCGATATGGAGATGAGCTACACGATGCCCGAGGATGTGAGGGCAACGCAGCTCAACACCCCGTATTCACCCCTTCAGTGCTACGACGGATACGACGGGGCGGTAGACCTCACCCTGAAGCTGGGCAAGCGCCTCCCGATGCGCTATCTGGCGTCGGCCCATCCCAACCTCGTGTGGAGGGCGATGATCACGGGAGAGCCCTATCCGATACGGGCGCTTATAGTGCAGGCCGCCAACCCTCTCGTCACCTACGCAAACTCGCACCTGGTGCACGAGGCGGTGACTCATCTCGATCTGATGGTGGTGCTGGAGTACTACATGACCCCCACCGCCCAGATGGCCGACTACGTGCTCCCGTCGGCGGCGGCGTTCGAGAGACCGGTCTTCCAGGCTCAGGGCGGCGTCGCAAACGTCGGGTACGGAGGTCCAGCCGCCGTGCGGCCCTATCATGACAGGCGATGCGACTACGAGTTTTTCCGCGAGCTGGGCATGCGCATGGGCCAGGGGGAGTACTGGCCGCAGGAGACCTTGGAGGAGGCCTTCGACGTGATGATGTCTCCTACCGGCAAAAGCTGGGGCGACTTCTGCGAGACGGGCCTTCACTTCGGGCGCACATGGTACGCCAAGCACGAGCTCGAGCTGCCGGATGGCGGAAAATGGGGTTTCTCCACGACCACCGGCAAGGTGGAGCTTCGAAACGAGTACCTGGTCAAGCTGGGCGGGACGCCCTACCCCGAGCCCGTCCCTCTCGACGACGATCTCGACCGCGCATACGGCGAGTCGCTGGGGCTGGGATACGATCCGAACACCGATCAGGTGACGGGTGCTGCAGGCTCCGCTCCCGAGATCAGGGGAGCACACCGCAGCACAGGCGCCAAGGGCTGCGTCGCGTCCGCCGAGGCCGCCAAGGCCACCATCCCCGATGCTCCCGCCGCCGAGGTCGCCGCTTCCGGCATGACCCCCGGCTCCGACTCCGCCGCTACCCCCGAGGCTCCCGCGATCGACCCGTTGGCCCTCAGGCTCATCACCGGAGCGCGGATGCAGCCCTTCTGGGCCTCCTCGTTCTTCAACGATCCGACGTTCCGCAAATCGCATCCTCATCCGACGGCCTCGATGAGCGAGGCCACGATGAAGGCTGCTGGCATCGAGCCGGGAGACTGGCTGAAGGTCTCCACCTCGGTCGGATCCGCGCGGTTCAAGGCAGCTTCGGAGGCGATGGTCGATGGCGTCATCAGCGTGGAATACGGATGGTGGTACCCTGAAGACGATCCTTGCGAACCCGGGCTTGGGGGGATGTGGAAGTCCAACGCCAACGTGCTCACGAGCGGGGACATAGAGACCGCAGAACCTCTCATAGGCTCTTGGAAGTACAACGGGATTCTCTGCCACGTGGAGAAGCTCTCCGGTGGCGATATCGATGGAGAGGAATGATGTAGATGGCCGTCAGGAAGCACGCTCTGCTGCTGTTCAGCAAGCCGCCCATCCCGGGCATGGTCAAGACCAGGCTCACCAGGGAGCATGGCGGGGTCTTCTCGCCTGAGATAGCAGCCGAGTTCTTCAAGCGCTCGATGTACGACATCACCGACCTTTGCATGCAGGCGCTCTACAACCTTGAGTACTACAACGAGCAGGACCGTCAGGAAGATCCCAGCATCGACGAGATGCGATATGATTTCTTCGTCTCCACCTGTCCTGCCGAGAACGTCGAGGTCATGAGGAACGTTTTCGAGGAGATAGGGGAGTGGCCGCGCGAGTTCCACTACATCGTCGATTCCGGCAAAACCTTCGACGACCATTTCGACTGCGCCTTCAAGCAGATCTTCGACTTGGGTTACGAGAGCGTCCTCTCCGTCGGCGGCGACATACCCACGATGCCGCTCGACCATGTGGTCGAGGGTTTCAGATGGCTGCACTACTACCACGACCTATACGACGGTAACGGGGCCGTCCTCGCCCCCTGCCAGGAGTGCGGCGTCTCGCTGATCGGCTTCAACCGCGATGCCCCGCTCGACCATCAGGGGGTCTACTACAATCTCACAGGCCGTCCGGCGCTCGAAGCCTACAGGGAGAAAGCCGAGGAGAACAACGTACCCATCGCCTTCCTGCATACGGTCGCCGATGTCGACGACATGCAGGACCTCGCCCATGCTACGACGATGATGCGCATGATCCGCTACTGCCACGAGTCCCAGCCGGAGCTCTTCGTGCCCAAGCGCACGATCGACTGGCTCGACGCGATCGGGATAGTCGTCTCCACTCCCCCGAACGACGACTTCGATCCCAGAGACGACATCGATGTCTAGGGAGATCTCCACGACCCAGGCGCTCTGCCCCACATGCCTGCGGGTGCTCGACGCCACGATCTACGCCGATGACGAGGGTAAGGTCTGGATGGGCAGGGAGTGCCCTGAGCATGGCCTCCTCGACACCTTCATATGGCCTGACGCGGAGCACTACGATTGGATGGCCTCGCTGGCGTTTCCGAAGGCCTCCCCGCAGTCGACGCGCCCGCCCACAGGTCCTTGTCCGAGGAGCTGCGGGATCTGCTCCAGACACCAGCGCAAGGCGACGCTGGTGGAGATCGAGGTCACCCAATCGTGCAACATGAGGTGTCCGGTATGCTTCATGTCGGCAGAGACCGATCCTCATGCGATATCGCTCGAGAGCATCGAGAGGATGTACCGCGCGATCGCCGAGCAGGCTGGAACTCAGACCGGAGTGCAGCTCACCGGGGGTGAGCCCACTACCAGGGGCGACCTTGCCGAGATCGTCGCGATCGGCCGTGACATGGGCTTTTGGGGGATAGAGGTCAACACGAATGGCCTTGTGATCTCCCGCGACCTCGACTACCTCCGAAAACTGGTCTATGCCGGATGCACCGGGATCTACCTGCAGTTTGACGGCCTTGACGACGAGATTTACCGTCGGATACGAGGCCGCGACATGCTGCAGGTGAAGCTAGACGCTGTCGAGAACTGCCGCAGATGCGGCATCCAGGTGGTCCTCGCGATGACCATCGTCAGCGGCATCAACGACCATCAGGTGGGCGAGGTCATAAGGTTCGCCCTCCAGAACAACGACACGATCGTCGGCGTCGCCCTCCAGCCCGCCTTCACCTCAGGAAGGTTCGAGGCAAACAGGGTGGTGCCTCTCACGATGGGCGACGTGATCTTCATGCTCGAGGAGCAGACCGACGGGTTGATCCGTTCCGCCGACATCTGGCCGCTGGGATGCTCCAACCCGTTTTGCGACACAGGCACCTACCTGGTGTTGACGATCGAGAACGGCAAGAAGATCTACACCCCCTGCACGCGCGACCTCACGCGCAAGCAGTACCTCGATCTGTACGATCCGGACTCGCCGCAGGGGTCGGTGTTCTGGGACATAGTGGAGAAGAGCGACATCCCGACGATGGGCGGGCTGTCCGTGATCATCATGAACTACATGGACGCCGCCACATGCGACCTGCAGAGGATGAAGGAGTGCTCGATGTTCGACACGATGCTGGACGGGCGCCTCATCCCGTTTTGCGCCTACCAGCTCACCGACGGCGAGGGCAGGCGCGTGCACATACCGTGGGGACAAGAGGAGATTGGCTAGGGAAACGAGGCACGTCATGTCTGTCGGAGACCTTAGGGGAACCGAGATCAACGAGCATATCGGCAAGGTTGTCTTCGCCGCGCAAGTGGACGAGGGGAAGTGCATCGGCTGTGGACTCTGCGAGGCTTTCTGCCCGGTGGAGGTCTTCGAGATGCGCGAGACGGCCGACGGCAGGAGGCTGCCCGCCCCCATCGGCATCGAGAGATGCTGGGGCTGCGAGACATGCACCGGGCAGTGTCCGCAAAACGCGTTGACGATCAAAGGGAGCTCAGAGGGTTCGTTCCTCGGCGATCGCGAGAAGGCAGAGCCGCTTGCTGAGGATACCCGCGCGATGTACGCCGAGTGGGCACAGGTTATGAAGGACGTGCTGGGCCTGCGCTGGCATGTGGTGGGGATCAGGCTGCTGCCTGCCGGCGCCCCGATTCCCGACGTGCCGATTCCTGAGGAAAGGTACAGGTATTGCCAGTCGCTGATGGCCGCCCGTCGGGGCCGCGCGATGATGATGCCCGCCAACAGGCACTCCTGTCCCGATGGCACCTCGATCCTTGGGCTCACTGACATCCCCGCCAAATTGGCCTCCGGCGAGCTCTACATCCTCTTCCATAAGCTGGACTCGATCGAGGCAGCCCAACAGATGGTATCC
>CAZPAN010000012.1:0-20156 GCA_964584585.1 uncultured Coriobacteriaceae bacterium
TTCGACACCAGCGAGTGCACCCTCGTCCCCTAAATGGCGGTAGGCTCGCGCGCGAGCGCGACATAGATTCAGCGTTTCCCAAGGTCGGAGGACCCCGCGATGCCATGCGCATCGCGGGGTTCCGGTGTTTTAGGGGGAAACGCTGAATCTATGTCGCGAGATCAAATACAGAATACAGGTCATCCTATCGTGCCGGTCACCCCGGATGATATGAAGCGGTCGACGGTCTGGCGGACCTTGGGCCAGTCGCGCTCGCTGCTGCCTAGGATCCTCTTGGCGGAGAAGCAGCCGCTCATCTGGAACACGAAGATCGAGTAGGCCTGCTGGAAGTCCATCCCGCCCTCCATGAGGTTCCTGATGAGATCGCTTCGCGCTATGAGGGCGCGGTCGGAGAGGAGAGTCTCGAGGAACTGCCTCTCCCTGATCACAGGGGCGTACTTTCCGGGATTTCCGAGCATCTCGCAAAACGGCATCAGCTCGTTTCCCTCGGAGCCGTCGTCGCTGGAGCAGCCCTCGCATCCGGACGCCGCCCCGATGGGAGCGAGCTGGGCCGCGATCTCGGAGACTAGATCCTCATAGACTGCGGTGACGTTACCGTAGTGCACATAGAACGTGCTTCGGCTGACGTCGGCTCTCCTGGCGACTTCCGAGATCGTGACTCCGTCCAGTCTCTTGTCGGCGAGCACCTCCAGAAACGCCCTCTTGATGTCGGTCCTGGTGCGTTCGGAACGTCCCATCGGACAACACCCCCTGCTGGCATGCGATA
This sequence comes from uncultured Coriobacteriaceae bacterium, assembly GCA_964584585.1. Classification (GTDB taxonomy): domain Bacteria; phylum Actinomycetota; class Coriobacteriia; order Coriobacteriales; family CADBOM01; genus CAZPAN01. Next base: position 767 of record CAZPAN010000012.1, read on the forward strand.
TTCTTGAGGAAACGATGATAAATTGCTTTCGTCCGGATCCGGTTCGTGCCGCAGCCAATGCGCGCGAAGGGGGCCGGAGGCGGGTGATTGATCAGTGTTTTCTTAGGGGGGTTAGCTTGCCGGTCGAGATTGAGTTCGGGATGTTCGAGATGGATCCCCGTGTCCGCGATGAGATGGATGTGGCGCTGGGAGCGGCCCGCTATGCCAAAGACGAGATGGCGCCCGGCAGGGTGATCCAGCTCGACAGATCGCTTCCGCTCGTCTGCACTCCCTTTGGAAACGTCCGTGCAGAGCACTCTGCGGCGATGAAGAAGACCTCCTCCGAGATGGCCGCCGTGGGCGACTGGGTGGCGGTGGGCTTTCCACAAGACCATGGCAATGCGGTCATCACCTCGATAATCTCCAGGACCAACTCTCTCTCCCGTCCGGGATCTAGACGTCAGCCAGCCCAGGTGCTCGCCTCGAACATAGATCTGGTCATCATCGTGACGCCCGCCTCCGATGCGCTGGCGTCGGTCGCACATCTGGAGAGGGAGCTCTCGCTGGCCTTCCAGAGCGGTGCCGACGTCGCGGTGATCTTGAGCAAGTCCGACATGTGCGAGGATCCGGGATCTGCGCTCGAGGCGGCCCGCGAGGTCTCCGCAGGGGTCCCGGTGGTGCTGGAGTCCGCTGTCGATAGGATCGGGGTGGACGAGAGCCGTTCTCTCGTGGGTCCGGGGCGCTGCTCCGTCATGCTGGGGAAGTCGGGCGTGGGCAAGTCGAGCCTCGCCAACGCGCTTATGGGCAGCGAGGTCCAACGGACCTCGGCCGTACGGAAATCGGACGGCAGAGGCAGGCACACGACGATCGCACGCAGAATGCTGCCCCTTCCCGGTGGAGGGTTTCTGATCGACACCCCGGGTCTCAGGTCGTTTTTGCTGAAGGGTTCCGCCGCAGGCGTGCTTCGGGCCTTCCCCGAGATCGCCGAGCTGGCCGGCGGGTGCAGGTTCTCCGACTGCTCCCACACGGTCGAGCCGGGATGCGCGGTGATCGCCGCGCTGGAGTCGGGGGATATCGAGGAGCGCAGGTACCGCTCCTTCGTGGCGGCGATGGAGGAGGTAGAGGGCGCCGGCTACAGGCGCTGAAACCGTCTGGGTCCGCTGCCCGGTGCCGCCCGCCGGTTCGCCCCCTGCTCTCCGCAAGTTGCGGTGGTCCTCCTGTGTTGAACCGGCTACATCCTTGGAGTACCATATCTATTGCAACGTCAAGACAAGAAACACAATATATTGTGTTTTCTCTTTAATTACTTGGATTATGGCGAGGCGGATGGCCTATCATGGGCCGACAGTTCCGCCGAGTCCGTGCAGAGCATGCCGCCCGTTCGCAGGAGGGCGGTTCAAGTGTGGGAGGCCCGATGCGCGCTCGGGGTCTCTCGTCGACTCCGGTCCACCTGGCTTACGTGGAACAGCGAAGAGATGCTTGGAGGAACATCGAGATGCATGACAGGGATACCAGATCCGTAGGAGTCACGGCCATAGAATCCATCGTCAAAAGGGACGGGCGTAAGGTTCCGTTCAACAAGACCAAGATCACAGATGCCCTCGAGAAGGCGTTCATCGCGTCGGGTAACCTCGACGGCAGGGGCATCGCCGAGCAGCTTGCCGATCAGGTGGTCGTCAAGATCTCCAACGGTGCCATCGAGGGAGTCCCGACGGTCGAGGGCGTGCAGGATCTTGCGGAGGAGGTTCTGATCGAGAACGGCTTCGTCCAGACCGCCAAGCGCTACATCCGCTATCGCGACGAGCGCAGCCGCATACGCGAGTCCAACACCAGTCTCATGAGGACCCTCGACGAGATCAGCTCGCTTGAGGCCTCCGACTCCAATATCAAGAGGGAAAACGCCAACATCGATGCCGATACAGCGATGGGCACGATGCTCAAGTACGGCAGCGAGTCGGCCAAGAAGTACTACGAGATGAAGGTGGTGGCCCCCGAGTTCTCCAAGGCCCACCGCGATGGCGACATCCACATCCACGACCTCGACTTCTACACGCTGACCACCACCTGCACGCAGATCGACATCATCAAGCTCTTCTCCGGCGGGTTCTCCACCGGCCACGGCGTGCTGCGCGAGCCCAACGACATCAGCAGCTACTCGGCGCTAGCCTGCATCGCGATACAGTCCAACCAGAACGACCAGCACGGAGGGCAGTCGATCTATAACTTCGACTACGGACTGGCGCTCGGAGTCCGCAAGACCTTCAAGCGCATGTACCGCAAGAACCTTGCGATGTCCCTCGACCTGCTGATGGGCCTGGCCGACAGCCAGGAGGTCATCGGAAAGCTCGTCGAGCGCGTCTGCGAGTCTGTAGGCAAGATCCCCGAGCTCAAGATGGATTCGGTCTACATCGAGGCCGAGAGGGCGCTTGTCGTCGAAGAGCTGGGCTGCTCCGAGGAGATCGTGAACAAGGCTCAGGAGTACGCCAGACGCCAGGCGGTCGCCGACACTGATCGTCTGACCTATCAGGCGATGGAGGCCTTCATCCACAACCTGAACACGATGCATTCCCGTGCGGGCGCCCAGACTCCATTCTCCTCGATCAATTACGGCATGGACACCTCTCCCGAGGGGCGCATGGTCGTGCGCAACATCCTGCTGGCCACGGAAGCCGGCCTCGGGCATGGGGAGACTCCGATCTTCCCGATCCAGATATTCAGGGTCAAGGAGGGTGTGAATTACAACCCGGGCGATCCCAACTACGACCTGTTCAAGCTGGCCTGCGAGTGCTCCGCGAAGAGGCTCTTTCCCAATTTCTCGTTCCAGGACGCTCCCTTCAACTTGCAGTACTACAAGGGAACCCCCGAGACCGAGATCTCCTACATGGGGTGCCGCACCAGGGTCATCGGCAACGTCTATGACAGGTCCAAGGAGATTACCCCCGGCAGGGGCAATCTCTCGTTCACTTCGATCAACCTGCCCAGGCTCGGCATCCGCTCCAAGGGCGACATCGAGCTGTTCTTCGAGCTGCTCGACAACAGGCTCGACCTCGTCTGCCGCCAGCTCCAAGAGCGTTTCGAGATCCAGTGCCGCAAGAAGGTCTACAACGCGCCGTTCCTGATGGGGCAGGGAGTGTGGATCGACTCCGACAGGCTCTCATGGGACGACGAGCAGCGCGAGGTGCTCAGGCACGGCACGCTCTCGGTGGGCTTCATCGGTCTCGCGGAGACCCTGGTCGCGCTCATCGGCGAGCACCACGGCCAGAGCGAGCGCGCCCAGAACCTTGGACTCGAGATCGTGGGCTACATGAGGGATTACCTAGACAGGATGGCCGAGAGGGTCGGGCTGAACTTCAGCCTGCTGGCGACGCCGGCCGAGGGGCTCTCCGGGCGATTCGTCCGCATGGATCGCGAGCGCTATGGATCGCTTCCGGGCATCACCGATCGCGATTACTACACCAACAGCTTCCATGTACCGGTGCGCTACGATATCTCGGCGTTCGACAAGATCTCGATCGAGGCACCCTACCATGCGCTCACCAACGCCGGGCACATCAGCTACATCGAGCTCGATGGCGACCCGATGGACAACCTTGAGGCGTTCGAGACGGTGATCAGGCACATGCACGATTGCGGAATCGGCTACGGCTCGATAAACCATCCCGTCGACCGCGACCCAGTGTGCGGATACAACGGGATAATCGGCGACACCTGCCCCAGGTGCGGTCGCGAGGAGGGCGAGGGCGGAATCGGGTTCGAGAGGATCCGCAGGATCACCGGGTATCTGGTGGGTACGCTCGAGCGCTTCAACGACGGTAAGCGCGCCGAGGAGAGCGACCGCGTCAAGCATGGGATCTAGCGCTGGCTGATTGCTTCCGCCCGTCTTCGGCGTGTGGCGCGCTCCTTGCTGCGATGGTGGATGTGCGGTGTGAGAGGTTCGCGGTGCGTCGCCATGACGTTTGCGGATCTTGACCCGCACTGCGTTCGGGTTCCCGTTCCCGTCGGCGTAGGCTGGTGCGCTCTTCTCCTCTTCGCGCCCATGAGTTGTGGCTATGATGATCTTTTCGACATGGCGTTGACGACACCGACCGCAGCGCGGGAGCTGGGAGCCTGGGATGGATATCAGGATCGCCGGGTTGGCGAACGATTCGATAGTCGATGGACCTGGAATCAGGATGACCGTGTACGCCCAGGGGTGCTCTCATGCATGCCCGGGGTGCCAGAACCCGCAGACCCAAGATCCTTTTGGAGGAGACCTCTCGACCACCGATGAGATACTCTCCAAGGCCGAGGCGAACCCCCTGCTCAAGGGGGTCACGCTTTCCGGTGGAGAGCCATTCGATCAAGCTGAGGCCTGTCTCGTGATAGCCAGGGGCTGCCATGAGATGGGTCTCGACGTGTGGGCCTACACCGGGTATCTCTACGAAGAGATAGTCTCAGGATCTCTGGGCGAGGCCGCCCGGGAGCTTCTGGAGGAGTGCGATGTCGTGGTCGACGGCCCGTTCGAGCAGGATCTGAGGACCCTGGATCTGAGGTTTCGAGGGTCATCCAACCAGAGGATCATAGACGTGGCCGCCTCGCTCGACGCAGGGACAGCGGTGGAGCTCGACCTTGACCGCTGAAGGTGTGGGGTTTTGCGAGCGGTTGGATTGCGGAGGTCCGGCCGGAATCGCCGGAACCGAGCCGGCACCTCCGGCACCCCTCGACCTGCGGGAATAGCGCGAACCACGATTCGCTTCGATCCCGAGCTTGAGCGCTCGGGTCGTCTCCCCTCGACATGCGGGAGAAGAGCCGAGAGTCCGCCTGAAACGGCCTTCTCCGCCCGCCAATCCCGAGGATTTGCAGTTGGCTGAGAGATTATAGTTCGATAAGATAGTCGGACATTGCCTGGCCTGGACATGTGGGGAATTGGTTGCTCCGGGCCGATGCGAGAGGCTGTGGGAGATTGGGGGATGGGGAAGTTGGCGAATCACAGGCTCGATGATCTCGCCGTCGCGATCCAGGCTGGAGGGGAGTCGAAGCGCATGGGGAAACCCAAGGCGTTGGTGACTTTTCTGGGCGCTCCCCTGATCATGCGCGGCATCAACAGGCTCTTTCCCATATGCTCCGAGATGGTGATCACCACCAACGAGCCCGAGAAGATGGGTTTCCTCGATTCCTACGTGAGCACTGGCAGATTGAAACTGGTCTCCGATGGAACCGATTGCAGAGGTGCCCTGGTGGGCATAAAGACGGCTTTTGCGAGCGCCGTCCTCCCGTACGTCGCGCTGGTCGCATGCGACATGGTGTTTCCGTCCCCCTCCCTTATCACCTACCTTCACAACAAGCTCGAGTCCACAGGAGCCGACATCGCCATTCCCAAGACCAAGTACGGATACGAGCCTTTCCACGCTGTCTACCGCAGAGAGACCTGCCTCGTCGCCGTCGAGAGGGCGCTGGGGGAGGGGGAGCTACGGGCCACATCCTGGTTCGACGGGATGAGGATCGTGGAGATAGACCATGAGGAAGTCCTCAAGGTCCATCCCAGAGGCGGGGTCTTCGTGAACGTCAACACTCCCGAGGAGCTGCGCACTCTCGAGCAGAGGATCTTGACGGATGGGATAACCAGCGCCGAGGAGGGCGATTAGCGCCCGTATCGGCCCCGGCGGTTCTGCCAGGCGATCCCGCATCGGGGTTGCCGGGATGTTCTGGCTGCGGTCGTTTCCGATCTGAAACGGCTGCTTGACGCCGATCTCCATTTGATTCGATTGCACACAATGGGCATAGGGCGCCTCTTTGGATCTCCCGGAGTCCCCGGAGGGCCTTCCGGGTCCCCGGCGGACGCGTCTGGACGCTCCCCAGGGCCTTCCAGGCGGACTGGCCTGCGCTCGGCCCTGACCCTCTCGGCGATGAGTCTATCGGCGTTTCCTTACGAGGAGCGGCATCCCTTTTTCACGTTCTAGCTGGGGTTTTCCGTAGCGGTTTAGCCTGAAGCCCGCCGGGGGTTTCGATCTGGTTCGGGCCGGGTTTGGTCCGGGTTCGGGCTGGGTTTGGCAACCTCGGGGTTGTGGTTTAGATCCGACCTCCATACTCGTAGGTGCAAGGTCCGACGAGTGAGAGGCGGGTTTTCCGTGACGGGGAGAAGAAGGCTGATCGTCGGGATCGCGTGCGCGGCGGCGGCCGTGGCGCTGATGCTCGTGTACATATCCGGCGTGCGGGCAGAGTCGATGGAGGCCAGGGAGCAGGCGATAGCCAGATACGGCGGAGAGACCGTGGAAGTCTGCGTCGCCACCAGGGACATCTCTCCCGGAGAGGTCATCTCCTCCGGAGACGTAGAGATGCTGGAATGGCTGGTCGATCTCCTGCCAGAGGGCGCGATAACCGACTCGGATGAGGCGATCGGCCTGATAGCCTCCTCGCAGATTCTCGAGAACGAACCTCTGTCTTTGGAGAGGATCGGGGAGGCGGTCGAGATGGCGAGCATCCCCAGTGGCCTCAGCGCGGTCACGGTCCCGTCGGAGGATGTTCTCGCGGTGGGCGGTGCGGTCGAGAGCGGCAGCCTCGTGAACGTCTACGCCACCGACTCCACCTCCGTGCGTCTCATCGGGGAGGAGATCCTCGTCCTTGAGACCTCCAACTCGTCATCCTCCGAATCCGGGTCTTCGGGTTTCGGGAACGCCTCGTCCAGATCCTCGATCACATGGGTGACCCTGGCCGTCACCCCGGAGTCGGTGGAGGAGGTCATCGCGGCGTCCAGGTCGGGGAATCTCTATCTGTCTCTTCCGGGGTCGACCTCTACAGATGATGACGGTTCGGACAGGGCCGGGGGCTCTGAGACCGCATCTGCGGAGACGGGTGAGGAGGGGTCATGAGCAGAGGGGCCATGGGCGGGAAGGGTTGCGCGGGGGATCATGGGGAATCCGGGTGCGTGGGGACCTATCCGAAAAGGAACGCGCGGGAAACGCAGGCTGCGCAGACGGCGTCGAGCGGGAACCGGGCATTCAGGGAACCGCAGGACGCCCCGTGCGAGATCCAAGTGACGGCTCCCGCGCGGGCGAGGGTCTCGCCGATGGTGATCTGTGGGATCGATCTCAGGGGGTCTGGGGTCTCAGAGGCCTCCGGAACCCTGCGCGTCGCCGTCTCGGGACAGCTCTGCCGCGAGATGCTACGCGAGATGCCGGAAGAGTCGACCGTGCTGGTGGGAGATGCCGTCGCCGATGTCTCCGCGATAAACCTGGCTGCGGCGATCAAGGGCGACTCTCCTGGGAGGAGGGTCGTGCTGGCCTGCGATTCCGTTACCGGCTCTCTGATGAGTCGGGTTCAGACTGCCGGGATAGACGAGGTCGTCGGGCACGACGAGGCGATCGCCATGATCAGGCGTCTAGAGGCGATCGAGTCGATCCCGAAGACGCAGGCGCCGCAAAGAAGGGGAGCACCGGTTTTGGTGCCGAGCATCGTCCGGGATGCTCCGGTCTCCTCGTTTCTGATGGTCGTCACGTCCGGTCGGGGAGGCGTCGGCAGATCGACGATCGCGATGTACATGGCGATCTGCGCTGCGAGGATAGGGGCGAGGGTGGCGCTTGTGGACCTTGACTCCCAGTTCGGCGACATGGGGCTGCTCTGCTCCGCCGATCCTGATTTCGACAGGCTCGACATCGACGTTTCCTCTGGGAGGGGCGCGGGCGAGCTTTCCCAGCCCGCAGCCGGCAGGGTGCTTCTGGTGAGATCGTCGGCCCCGCCGGAGTACTGCGAGCTCTCCCAGCAGGCCCTAGCTGAGGCGGTTCCGGCGATATCCGATCTTTCCGATCTGGTTGTCGTCTCCGTAGGGCCGCATTGGGCCGACGCGCATGCCTCGGTGATCGAGTTGGCGGGTTCGGTGGTGATGCTGATGGATCAGAGAACCTCCTCGGTGGCGGGCTGCAAGACGGCTCTCGGGTTGTGCGTGAGGCTGGGCATCCCAAGTTCCAGGATCACGTTCGCGCTCAACCGGTGCTCCAAACGGATGAGGATCACCTCGGTCGACTGCGCGATGGCTCTCGGAGTCTCGGAGGTGATCGAGATCGAGGACGGCGGGGACGAGGTAGAGGACTGCATGTCGGTGGGCCGGCCATCGGCGCTTCTGGCTGGGCAGGGCAGATTCGTCCAGTCCGTGGAGGAGCTGCTGGCGCACTCCGTGCCGGGCCTCGAGCTTCCGCGCGCCGAAGCGCGCTCGAAGCGAGAGAGACAGGTCGGCACGGGACTCATGAGAGGGCTGTTTGGGAAGGCGTCCATGTAGGCGCTGGGCTGCTCGGGAAGGCGTCGCCGGAGGAGCCTAGGATCGTCCGGAGAAGGCTTCCATGCATATGCCGGGGATCGTTCGGGAGGCGTCGGTGCGCAGAGGTGCGGAGAGTCTCAGGAGGTCGGCATGACGTTACTGGAAAGGGTCGAGAAGGTCGGGTCGTCGAAGCCGCGAGGTGGGCGAGGACCCGATCGCACGAGGATGATGGAGATCCTGCGCGACAGGATGTACGAGTTGCTGCCGGTTTCCACCATCTCGGATCTGATGGACGAGGACATAGCGAGGGCGGCCAGGGAGGTCAGGGGTGCCTTGGAGGCCGTGGCGATGTCGGAGGAATTCGACGAGCTGGGCGACGAGGATCGCGGCAGATGCGTCAAGGATGTGGCCGACATGGTGTTGGGGCTGGGTCCGCTGCAGGATCTGATGGAGGACCCTCACGTCACCGAGATCATGGCCAACGGCCCCTCCTCGGTCTTCTACGAGAAGGGAGGGGTGTTGCGGAGATCCGATGCCGAGTTCTCGGGAGAGTCCCAGATGCGGATAGTGATCGACCGCATTCTCTCCCCGGTGGGCAGGAGGGTCGACGAGCAGAGTCCGATGGTCTCGGCGCGCCTCCCCGGAGGGCACCGTGTGAACGTGGTGATCTCGCCCCTGGCCCTCGGCGGCCCCTTCATAACCATCAGGAAGTTCAGGAGCTCGATCTTCACCCTCGAAGAGATGGTCGAGTTGGGGACCCTCGACCAGAGCATGGCCACCTTGCTCTCTTGGGCCGTGAGGGCGAGGCTCAACATCGCGGTCTCGGGCGGCACCGGTAGTGGGAAGACGACCTTCTTAAACGCGCTCTCGGTGGAGCTTCCCCATGACGAGAGGGTGGTGACGATCGAGGACGCGGCCGAGTTGAGGTTCGACGATCATCCGCACGTTCTGAGGCTAGAGACCAGGCCAAAGAACACCGAGGGCGCCGGTGAGGTGACGATACGCGATCTTGTCATCAACTCCCTGCGCATGAGGCCCGACAGGATCATCGTCGGCGAGTGCCGGGGCGAGGAGGCCCTCGACATGCTTCAGGCTATGAGCACGGGCCATGATGGGTCGCTAACCACGCTGCACGCCAACTCCACGATGGAGGTGGTGGGGCGGCTCGTGACGATGGTCAGGTACGGGACCGATCTTCCGGTCGACGCTATAGAGGATCAGATAGCCTCCGCGATCGACCTGGTCGTACATCTGCAGAGAGGCGGCGACGGTAGACGGAGGGTCGTGGAGATCGCCACATGTGGGCATGGGTCGCGTGGCGTGGAACTCGACATCTGCGCGTGGATCGAGGATGGCGAGGATGTCTGCCGGTGGAGGGATGTCCCCTGTTGGGTGAAGGCGCTACCGGCGAAAGGCATCGCGAGCGAGGAGGAGGTCGAGAGATGGCGTTCGGAGCTGCTGCAGGCGTGATCGCGGCGGCGTTGGCGGGGGCGGCCGCCTTCATGATAGTCCCGGTGGCCGTGGATGCTTCGATCTCGTTTTTCAGGGTCATGGCCGCCAGAGCCAGGATCCGCGCAGGGCGCGCCGCCACTGCCGATGGTAAGCGGACGGGCGATGGCGCAGAGACAGTGCCGGATCTGGCGGACAGGGCGATGGCGACGCTGGAGGTGCTGCTCGAGGGAGGGCTGGCATCCCTGGAGTCCCCGACCAGGAAGGCTCTCTCGTTCCGGGGTGCGAAAAGGCTCGCCGGAGAGGTGACGCACTTCGCTCAACGCTGGGGGATTCGTGCCAGTGCCGAGGGCGCACTGCAGACTCTGACGATCGGCTGGGCGGCTTGTACGCTCCTGTTCTGCATCATCACGGATCACCTGTTCTTGGCGGCTATTCTCGCGACGCTCGTGACGGCGATCGCTTGCCAGAGGATCTCGGCTGCGAACAAGGCGAGGATCCGCGAAGCGGAGGATGCCTTGCCCGACGCTCTGAGGGCGCTGGGAGTCTACTACTCCTCGGGACTGGGCCTGCTGCGCTCGCTCGAGCATGTTGCCGACGACTACCCCGGGCCTCTAGGGGATCTCTTCGGAGAGATCGCTTCGAGCATGAGGGCCGGCAAGTCGATGGAGGAATCGCTCGAGCGCATGAGGGATTTCGGGTCGGGATCGCTCTCGTTTTTGGGGGTCGCGATGATGATTCAGCAGCGTACCGGAGGGCAGTTGCAGCCGATCCTCGATAGAGTCGCCGGCAGCGTCTCCGAGTCGATCGAGCTGCGCAGGAGCCTTGAGGTCAAGACGGCCCAGGCGAGGATGTCGGCTCGGATAGTCGCGGTGATGCCGATCGTGGTCTTCTCCGCCGTGGCTTTGATGAACCCATCCTCGGTGATCGGGTTCTTCTCCTCCACTATGGGCCTGGGGTTGTTCGTGCTTGCCTGCGTGATGGAGGTAGCGGGGATTCTCGTCATCAGGCGGATCCTCGACGTGGATGTGGGGTGATTGGAAAAGTGAGCGGATCTGTGGCGTTGGCTGCGGGCCTCGTGCTCGTCGGACTGGCGACGGGATTGCTGGCGATCGAGCTGGCAGAGAGGCTACATGTGATGAAGACCAGGGACAGGGCCTGGAGAAGGATGAGGGGATTTACGGGAGTCGGATGGAAGGATGGAGACGAAGACGGCGGGCGTGCCCGGTCCCGTGACGGCGATGACCGTTCCCGCGAACCTGACGGCCCGGGAGGTCTTGTCGCGAGAATCTTTCCGGTCTCAGTCGGGCGCGTGAGGATGAGGTCTCCGATCGAAGCTCAGCTGGCGGAGATGATCGACGTGGTCTGCCTTGCGATGGAGGGCGGGATGCAGTTCGACGCGGCCTTCGCCATGTACGCGGACGGCTTCGACGGCGAACTCGCGATGGTCTGCAGACCGGCTTCGAGGATGCTGAGGAATGGGGTTGCCGAGCGCGACGCTATCCTCTCGGATCTGGCAGACCATGTCGATTCGAGGCCGTTTTCCAGGTTCGTCGAGACGGTTCTCAGGTCCCTTCGGTACGGGAGCAATCTGACGCCTGCTCTCAGGTTGCTGTCGGCAGAGACGAGAAGATCGTGCCGGGCGGACAGGGAGGAAGCGGTGGCAAAGGCACCGACGAAGATGCTGATCCCTACCGGGGTCTTGATACTGCCGGCGATGATGATTCTGATCGTGGGGCCGTTCGCTCTCGAAATCATCGGGCAGATGGGCTGAGGGCCGAAAAACGCCGGGGCGATCAGATTGGGTGGAGGCATCGAGGGGCACCGGGCCTGGCAATAGGCCAAGGTGCCCAGGGCGTCGGACTTGGCAGATAGGCGAAGGCGCCAAATGGCGTCGGTTAGGAGATAGGAGCTTTCAATGGACAAGGTAAACGGACTCATGCTGGCGGCTTACTGCTCTGCGCGGAGCAAGGCGGCGGAGACTCTGAGGGTTCGCGGAGACGATTCCGGTCAGGGGACCACGGAGTACGCGATCCTCGTGGGCGTGCTGGTGGTGATAGCGATACTCGCGGTCGTCATGTTCAGGGACAAGCTGCAAGAGCTCTGGAATGAGATAGCGAATGGAATCAACTCCCTATGAGCGGGAGGGGTTCGGGAGGGCCTGGACGCAGGGAAGGGCGGGATGTTCTAGATGCCTCCGGACGCGGGAGGCGACGTCTGCTGGAGATCGTGCTTGTATGCTCGATCGCCGTCGTGGCGGTCGCCTCAACGTCGCTCGTCGTCATCAGATCCTCGGACGGAGGAGATGACGGAGCATCTCAGGAGGCGGTTTTTTCGCTGCTGGACGACATCGTCGGATCAGCCCTTTGGGATCCCGAATCCGCTGAAGGCGACGCACTGGAGGGGAACGGGGGCCAGGCCCAGGAGGAAGGGTCGTCCGGGTCGGGGTCAGAGGTGCAGGAGAGCGCCAGGACATCGCCCGATCCTCCGGTGCTTCCCGATGGGTGGTCCAGCTCCTCCTACGAGGGCGGAGGGTCGTTCGATGCCTGGGAGTTCTGGGTGACGGGCGATGTCGGGGATGTCTCCTCCGACCTGCTTCTGGCGATGGAGGCCGTCGGGGTGGGACTGGCCGACTCGGGATTTCTGGGCCTCGGCGACGGCGTATGGGGATGCGCGGGGCGCCTGCCGGACGATTCCGGAGCTCTCGTGTGCATCGTGTCGGACGTATCGGATGAGGAGGACGGCGGCACCTCGGCCGTCGCCGGGGAATGTCATGTGAGGATGGTTCGGTATGGGATCGAGGATCTTGCCGGGTCGTATGGATGACTCTGGCCAATCGACGGTGGAGTTCGCGGTGGTCGCAAGTGCCTTTCTGATCGTGGCGTTGGGGATTTGGGCGCTTGCGGGCGCGGCGCTGGGCGGGACGCTCGTGGAGTTTGCGACCGAGGGTGCCGCGAACGTCATAGGGACGACTGCCGAGGGGGTCTTATATGTGCTCATGTTCTGATGGCCTCGACTGCGCGACCGCGCGGGCGGAGCTTTGCCTCGGCGATGGCGATCGGGCGCAGGAGAGCGCGCGGACGACGTTGCTGCTCGACGATGACGAGTGCGGGCAGACTACCGTGGAGGCGGCGTTTCTCATCCCGGTGACGTTCCTGATGCTTATGGTGCTGGCCCAGCCGGCGATCCTCCTCTACGACAGGATGGTCATGAACGCGGCCGCCGGGCAGGCGGTGAGGATGCTGGCGACGCGTCCGGCGGACTCGTCGGACTCCGCGTACCTCGTTTTCATCGAGTCCCAGCTCGCGCCGATCCCGCAGGTCGCCGCCTTCCATGTGGGAGACGGATGGGATATCGAGCTGACGGGCGACGAGACGTCGCAGGAGACGTCGGTGACGATAACGGCCCAGGCGAAGCCGTTGCCGCTGGTTTCGCTGGCGGCGAGTCCCCTTGGGCTTCTGGACGACGAGGGGTGCTTCGTGGTGGAGGTCTCGGCCACTATGCCCACACAGCCGGATTGGGTGTGGGACCAGGGAGGAGGACCGTCCGAATGGGTCAGCCAATGGTAGCGGCGGCTCGTCCGCGCGATCCGTTTCGCGAGGACGATGGGGGCTTCACCACGCTTTCGGTGGCGGTGGCGATGCTTCTGGTGCTCGCCCTGGTCTTCTCTGCGGCCCAGGTGAGATGGGTGCAGTCGGAGTCGCCTGACATACAGTTCGCGGCAGATGCCGGGGCGCTCGCCGCAGAGAACGTGGTATCCAAGTTCTACGTGGTGTCGCGTACCGTGGACGCAGTGCTGCTCTCGATCTCGCTGGTATACATCACGATGCTCGGCATCTCAATAGTCCTGTGCTGCATTCCGGCCACGGTGACGGCCGGGACCCAGCTTATGTCGGCGGCCAGTAGGGTGTCGGCGGCCAGGAGCAAGCTGTACGATTCCGCGACCGCCGCCCTCGACGCGCTGCAGACCGCGCTGCCGCTCCTATGCGCGTCCAACGCCGTCGCCGTCATCTCCCGCAACTCCGAGGCGATGGGGGATCACAACATGATGGGGATTGCGATCCCGGTGCCCCTGACGGGAGAGGACGTCTCCCTCGACGACGGGTCCGATGCGGACGAGGCCGCCGAGGCGATGGAGGAATCGAACGAGGAGCTTTCGGAACACGTCACCGAAGCCTCCGAGATCGCGGAATCGATGGACGAGGTAAAGAGAAGGGCCTGGCTCAGGGATTGCGGCGACACGCCGGATTACTGCATGTACGAGAGGGCCTCGACCCTCGCGGGGCTTTCCGGGGCCTCGAACCCCTATTACTCCTCGTACGAGAGCTGGAGCTTCTCGGTGGCCTTGGAGCGGGCCCGCGCCTACTATTCGGCCAGGCTTTCGTCGGAGAGTCCCGAAAGCCAATCCCTGGAAGAACTGGTCCGTTCCGCATGCAGGGAGAGGTTCTACGCCTACGCGGTGGAGCTTCTGCGCTCGGGATATGTGACGGAGGGAGAGGACGGCTCGTTTGCCGCCGAGTTCCCGCTTTTGCCTGCCAACACCAGCGAGCTGAAGGAGACCAGCCTCTACACCGATTCGTCCTGGCCGGTCTCCACCGACGACACGATCCACGGGACCTCCCAGTGCCCAGACTATCTGGAATCCGGGCGGGCGGGGACGGGGTCGCTCTCGGAACTCGATGCCGGCACGTGGCAGGAGTGCGGGCAATGCCAATTCGACACCACCTCCATGGGGAGGGTCGGCGCTGCCAGCAGCTCGATAGACAACGGCTTCGAGTACCACTACCGCCAGGTGGCGCAGCTGGCCGAGGAGTACGAGAGCCTGGCTGCGGAGTACGTCGAGGCGAGCGAGAAGGCCAAGGAGCAGGCCCAATCGTCGCTCGACTCCTATGCCGAGGCTCTCTCCATCGTCACTGACGGGGGCAATCGCTACGACCCGTCGCCCCCGGGCAGGTCGGGCTGCATCGCGATCGTGGTGGACACGGAGACGCACGAGGTCCCCTCGTCCTTCATCTCCACTTTCGTGGGGGCTGAGGCGAGCATAGGACCCAGGATGGCGGTCTCCGGGGCGGCTCTCGCGAAGGAGGAGCCGGCCGACGGGCAGAACGTGATCTCCGAGCTGACGGAGTCGCTCTACGCCGACGCCCTGGAATCCGGCGACGCCTCGTTCGCCGCAGGCGCGCTCGACGGCCTCATGGGGGTCTGGGGAGGGGCGCTCCAGCTCTACTCCGAAGGGGTCGATGGCCTGGTTGACGGGGTGGAAGACGTCCTGGATTCCATACCTGGTCTCGGCGACACCCCGCTGGGATCTTGGGCGGCCGAGGGACTGGTGACGATACTGGATGCCCTCGACCTGGAGCCGATCGACCTATCCACCCCGCGTCCGGTGAACGTGAATACCATCCACATCGTCGCGGAGGCGAACGGGACCCTTTCGGAGGTAATCGAGACGGCGAGGGGGGCGATCGAGCTGTTGCAGCTTCCGGAATCGCTGACGATAGAGGGATTGCCCAACGGATCCCTCGATCTGGCATTGCCGGATCTTCTGTCTCTCGACGAGTCGATAGTGGATGCGGCCAAGGAGATGCTGGCGGGGAGCGGGTGATGAACGTGCGGGTCTTTGGATCGAGGCATCTCTTTGGAAGGCGGCCGCTGTTCGCGGGGTCCTGCCATCCGCGATGCGATGCCGGACAGATGGCCGTCGAGCTGGCGGTGCTGATGCCCGTGGTGCTGGTGCTCGCCCTGATAGCGGCGAACCTGATGGCCTACATGGGAGATTGCGCGAGGTTCGACCGTCTGGCCGGAGAGGCGGTGCGGGTGCTGGGGGTTTCGCCGGGATACGGGGAGTATGGGGCGTCGAGCTGCGAGAACGCCATCGCTCTGCAGCTGGAGGAGGCTTTCGATGCCTCGTCGCACATATCGATAGACGTGACCTCGGAGGAGATCTCGCTGATCGACCTCGAAGGTTCAAGCGACGGGGGGCTGACGTTTCCGCTGATCCCCTCCTACAGGGAATACACGTGCACGATGACGTTCTATCCGCCGTTCGCGCCAGATGGGTTCTTCGGGATCTCCATACCCTCGATCGCCCATTCCTGCAGCTTTGTGGTGGATCCGTTCGAGTCTGGAGGCTTCATATGATCCACGGAGACGAACTGAGGGAGATGCCGTCGGGGCATCGCGATGGGGATGGACAGAAAGAGACGCCTCCAGGACAGCGCGATGGGGGTGCTGGCGCACGATGCGATCCGTGGGGGAGGAGGATGCTCGTGGCCATCGCGGTCTGTCTGGCCTTCGCGATGCTTCTCTACGGCCTGTCGGCGTGTAGTTCTCAGGAAGAATCCTCCGATGATTATGAGATCGCATCCTTGATCGAGGGTGCATCTACCTCAGATGGATGTCCGGTCCGCATCTCGCCGACGAGCGGGTTGGAGTCTGTCGGAGCCGTCTCGGGATCGGGTGTGTGGGGATATCGCGGGGAGACCGACTCCCAGGGGGCATGGGCTGCGGTCGACGACGCGATGTCGCTTGCGGGATGGAACTGCCCAGAATCCGATAGGGATGTCGGGGTCGGGATCTACACGCGGGACTCTCCCGACGCGGACGGGTATTCGATGGCGATAGTGTCGGTTTCGGAGTCCGGAGGCTCGAGCGCCGTCATTCTGGCGTTCGGGTGACCATCCCGGCATACGAGACCGCTTTCGCAGCTGCAGGCGGGGGCGTGCTCGGTCAGACGATGCGGGTCGCCTGTCGTCGAGGCAGGACCCGAGGCTGCCGGCGGGAGCGCTCGCAGGGGAATGGAGAGATGATCAGATGGAAGCTGAAAGGATGCGCATGATGTCGGGTTTTCTTACGAGAACGAGGGGTCTTCTCGGGACCGATCGCAGTGCCGCCGAGGAAGCCGGAATGGCGCTTCTGACCCCATGCCGCTCCATCCACACGTTCGGGATGCGCTATCCGATCGATGTGGCCTTCCTGTCCAGCGACGGGACGGTCCTCAAGTCGGTGCGCTCCCTCGCCCCTTGCCGGGTGGAGTCGTGCAGGAGATGCACCGCCGTGCTCGAGAGACCGGCCTCCTCCGATCTCGGATGGTGGTCGCCGGGAGAGAGGGTCGGTCTGGCCCCGGTCTGGTCGGCGACCGGGGATCCGGATTCCGATTCGAGGAGAGATGTCCATGCGAGGCCCGGATCCGATGAGGCGAATGCAGCCGGGGCACGGGATCGGGGAGAGGAGATGACCGTCCGATGAGATCATGTCCATGCTGCGGGAGCCTGTTGTTCGAGGATATGGATCGGTGTTACGAGTGCATGCATCCGCTCCCATCGCGGGGATCAGGATCCACAAGAGCTGGGGCGGGCGACGCAGACGTCTCCTTGCGAGAGGGTCTGGCAGACGTGTACGGACAGGAGGGGTTGCTGCTCGACCTATCCGAGTTGGGCGACTTCAGCGACCTCTCGATCGACGAGGCCGCCTGGAAGGCGTCCGAGTCCGAGCTGCAGGATGCGTCCTGTCCCGAACCCGATTCTCCGAGCGCGCCTGCGACCGCTTTCGTCCCCGACTCCGTGCCCGCCTTCGTCCCCGATCCTGCACCCGACCCCGCGACCGCTTCCGTTTCTGACTCTGCACCCAACTCCGTCTCCGAACCTGCTCTCGCAGCCGCAGCCGCAGCCGCAGCCGCAGTCGCGACCGCTTTCGTTCCCGACCCTGTGCCCGCCTTCGTCCCCTACCCTGCACCCGAATCCGCTCCCGTACCCGTTCCCGAACCTGCTCACGCAACCGTCTCCGTCTCCGTCCCCGATCCTGCATCCCCGGTCGACTCCGGCCTTGTTCCGGATCCTGCGACCTCCTTCGCCTCCCCATCAGCTGCGCAGGTCTGGTCGCTTACCGTGGAGCACCCCGATGGAAGCGTCTCCGTGTTCGACGTCGGGGGCGAGGGCTCGAAGATGACGATGGGCCGATCCGGCGACAACGACATCGTCATACGCGATCCGAGGGTCTCGAGGCACCATGCGGTCGTCATCTGCTCCGGGGGCAGGCTGTGGATCCGCGACTCCGGATCCGTGAACATGACGTTTCTGGAGGGGTTCCCGGTCACGGGGACCATGCTCGTGGGGGATGGGGCGCGCGTCGCCATCGGACCGGCTACGATCACGGCGAGGATGTCGCCCAGGGTCCGGCAAGCCCCTTCCCCAGGCTGATCGACTTCTTCGTCTTGCAGAAAAACGTTTGAGATCGGGTAGATGACGGCCTCCCCGCCTTCGCCATACGCAAACCACGGCGATTCGCCTGCCAAAGGCAAGCACGCTCCATCCTCCATAGTGTTGTTAAATGATCGGAGGAACCACACAAGATGAGGAGGTGCGATCTTGCTCGAGATCAAGGATCTGACCTTTTCGGTTAAGGAGTCCAAGCGCGTAGGGGGCGGCCGGCACGAGATCATAGAGGACATGTCTCTGACCATTCCCGACGGCAAGTTCGTCGTGGTCACAGGCCCTAACGGCTCAGGGAAGTCGACGCTGGCCAAGCTGATAATGGGGGTCGAGAAGCCGACCTCGGGGTCCATCATCTTTAATGGCACGGACGTGACCGATATGCCTATCCACGAGAGGGCCAGGCTCGGCATCGGGTATGGCTTTCAGCAGCCCGCCCGTTTCAAGGGGATGACCGTGCGTAAGCTGCTCTCCATAGCGGCCGGTGCCAGGATGGCCTCATGCGAGTGCAACAAGTATCTCTCCATGGTGGGGCTTTGCTCCAACGACATCCTCAACAGGGAGGTCGATAAGAGCCTTTCGGGAGGAGAGCTCAAGCGCATCGAGATCGCCACGATACTCGCATCCAACCCGAAGCTGGCGATCTTCGACGAACCGGAGGCCGGCATCGACCTCTGGAGCTTCGACAGGCTCACCGAAACGTTCAAGCGAATGCACAAGGCTGACTCGGAGAACACGATCATCATCATCTCTCACCAGGAGAGGATCATCGATCTTGCCGACGAGATAGTGCTCGTGCGCGACGGCCGCATCGAGAAGATCGGCACCAGAGAGGACATGGAGGGGCTGATCGGATCGATGGCGAGGGAGCGGGTCAACCCCGATTGCACGCTGATCCCTCTGGATAGGAACATAAAGCTGGAATCGGTCGGACAGGAGTAACGCCATGGCATTTGAGAAGATCGACGCGGCGCTTCTGGAGGAGATAGCCAACATCCACGCTCGTCCCACAGGAGCGTTCAACATAAGGAAAGACGGCGAGCTTCTGGAGAGGCACTCCAGCGCTAACATCGAGATTGTTACGATGAGCGGCAATCCCGGCATCGAGATTCACATCAAGCCCGGTACCAAGGGCGAGACCGTGCACATCCCTGTCATCATCACCAAAAGCGGTGTCACCGACGTCGTGTACAACGACTTCCATATCGGCGAGGACTGCGACGTGACGATCGTCGCGGGCTGCGGCATCCATAACGCTGGCGACCAAAAGAGCCAGCATGACGGGATCCACAGCTTCTTCCTCGGCAGGAATTCCAAGGTCTACTACGTGGAGAAGCACTACGGCGAGGGCGAGGGAACCGGTGCCCGCGTCCTCAATCCCACCACCAACGTCGAGCTGGAGGAGGGTTCCAGCTGCGAGATGGTGATGGAGCAGGTCAAGGGGGTCACCACCACCATCCGGACCACCAACGCCAAGGTCGGGCCGGGTGCGAAGCTCGTCGTCACCGAGAAGCTCTTCACC